>PLRZ01000515.1:0-9491 GCA_003164075.1 Bryobacterales bacterium
CTCTTCGCCCACCGTTTCACGCCAGCCTGCCGCGAGGTGATGCGCGAGATCGTGCAGAAAGCCCACGAGATGTTCCTGGAGGGCATGCCGCTGATCGGCATGGTGGACCGGCGGCTCTCGCTCGATCTGGATCTGTTCACCCGCGGCGGAATGCGCGTGCTCGACAAGATCGCGCGGCGGGATTACAACGTGCTGGCATCGCGCCCGTCGGTTTCGAAAGTCGAACGCGTGGGTCTGTTGCTGGGAGCGCTGGGCCGGTTGGCCTTCACACGGGCGGCATGATGAACGCGACCGACCGGTCTTATGAGTATTGCCGCCGCGTGGCGCGCCGCCGCGCCAAGAATTTCTACTACTCCTTCGTTTTGCTTTCGCGTCCGCAGCGCAACGCCATGTGCGCCATCTATGCCTTCATGCGCTACTGCGACGACCTGAGCGACGAGCCCGGCGCCACCCGCGCGGCCATCGACCGGTGGCGCGCCGAGATGGAAGAGGCGCTCGCAGGCCGTTTCAGCAGCCATCCCGTGTGGCCGGCCTTCTATCACACCGTCCGCCGCTTCGGGATTCCGCCTCAGTACTTCCGCGAAATGATCGACGGGGTGCTCTCCGACCTGGAGCCGCGCCGCTTCGAAACCTTCGAACAACTCTACCGCTACTGTTACCAGGTGGCTTCGGTGGTGGGCCTGACCATCATTCACATCTTCGGTTTCGACACCCGCAGCGCCCTGCCGCTGGCCGAGAAATGCGGCGTGGCGTTTCAGCTCACCAACATCCTGCGCGACATCCGCGAAGATGCCGAGCGGGGCCGCATCTACCTGCCGGCGGAAGACCTGCGCCGCTTCGGCGTGAGCGAGGAGGACCTGTGCGCCGGCCGCCGCGGCGAGCCATTCCTGCGCCTGATGGCCTTCGAATCGGAGCGCGCGCGGGCGTACTACAACGACTCGCGCCCGCTGCTCGATTTGATCCATCCGCGGAGCCGCGCGTCGTTATGGGCGCTGATCGCCATCTATTCGCGGCTGCTGGAGCGCATCGAACAGGGCAACTTCGACGTGTTCCGGCATCGCGTGCGGCTGCCGCTGTGGGAAAAATCGTGGATCGTGTGGCGCGCGCTGGTGGGGTGAGGGGTTAGTTAGTTTCTGCAATGAAACTCTGGAAAATGGCAAGGACCGCTTGCTTGCGCGCGCGGCTCGGAAAACGCAGCGATGATTCCACGGGACTTGTTACTGAGCCGCGACCGCAAGGGAGCGGTTTTGCCGTTACGAGTCGGAGTTTCGCGACAGAAACTAGTTAGACCCGGCGGATTTCAAAGGGCCTTACTTCCTGGCCGCCTGCAGGGCCGCTTCAACGATGGCCAGCGGCAGCAGCAGGGAAAGCGGAGCGTCCAGCAGCGGCAGCGCGCCGTAGCTCGCATACCATGCCGCGACCCTCGCGTTCTTGGCATCGATCAGTATCGCCACGCCCCCCACTTCCGCAGATGCCAGCAGACATCTCTTACCCGCCGACAGCAGAAGCTGCCCGCCAAGCCCTTGGCCTTGTACTTTGAGATCCACCGCCAGGCGCGCCAACCGGAATGCCGGCACGTCATGACGCGCCAGCCCGCGCCGGACAAGCTCCGGCGTGCGGGCATACGCGATGGAGCAGGGACTCAGGCTGTAGTAGCCGAGAATCGTTTTGTCGTCGTCGTCGATTGCAAGAAAGGTCTTTGCGCCGCCCATTTCGTGGCTCTTACGGGCGTAGCGCCGCAGGAATTCGTTCAACGCCGTTTCGCCGCAGTCGAAGGCATCCCGATCATGCCGTTTGCCGACGGGCTCCTCGTGCCAGAGCGCAATCTTCATTTCCGCTTTGACAGCGACTTTGCCACAGCCCGCAGCTTCGCGTTCGGCTTGGGAGGATTCTCCAGTACCGCCAATACGCGCAGGCTGTCCCGCTCGGAGAGTTCCAGATGTTCCGCTTCCCGGATCACCGCCATGGCGGCGCTCAAGCTGTGTTGGCGGACGAAATCCGTTAGATCGGTACGCCGCAACGCCGCAGCGCGTAGGAGGACTGCCTTCTCCTCGGGGGGAATCCGCAGCGACATCCGGCTATTGTCTTCAACCGCGACTCTGGGCATGGCCGGACTCCTTCCTTCTGTACATATTCAAATAGTACACGATCTTTTCCTGTTCGACAAGACTGCGTGTTTATTTGACACTTGCTGTCAGTGCCGGTGCTGGTTGGACTCGTTCTGCTTTTGGCGGCCTTGGGATCGATTCTTGCCAGGAAACCGCGAGTGCTTTGATCACGGAATTGCGGGAACAACCGGATCGCGGATAAGTGGGTTGGCGCCGTCGCACACCGGACCAAAATCCGGCCTCGGGTCGCTGGACCAGGGTCTTCAGCCCTCAGCCCGCCCGCTGTCTTCGGACGCCCAACTCGTCCAGATGATCGAGTAAGTCGCGGGGGTCCTCATAAACGCGATAAGCGCCCGCCCGTTCGAGCTCTTCCTGCCCGTAACCGCCTGACAGCAGTCCCACTCCCAAGGCGCGAGCACGCTGTGCCGCCAGCAGGTCCCAAATGCTATCGCCCACCACTACACATCGTTCAACGGGCACGCCCAGGCGGTCGGCCGCCGCCAGGAACAAGTCCGGGTCGGGTTTGGCATAGCGAACCAAGTCCCGCGTGATCACCGGCAGCGAGGCGTCGACGCCCAGCATTTCCAGCCCGAACCGGGCAGTGTCCAGCCGGCCGCTGGTGGCGATGGCGTGGGGCACTCCCTCGGCGGCGAGAACGCCGAGCAGTTCCCGTGCGCCGGGCAGCGGGCGAACTTGCGCCACGAGGCGCTTGAATGCCTCCCCGTGAAGGCCCTGCAGGCGTTCGACGTCCACGCTCCCGGAATTTCCGCCCACCTCCCGCAAGAGCGCATTGATGAAAAGACCGCCGCTCATGCCGATCCGGCGGTGAATGCGCCATACCGAGAGTTCCATGCCGGTGTGCTCGAGCGCCTCGCGCCAGGCCAGCACGTGCTGATACACACTGTCGATGAGCGTGCCATCCAGGTCGAAGAGAAATGCCGGTGGGGAAGAGGAAGTGGCCATGCTTATTATTCTCGCTCAGGTGTCTTAATAAAATCGTCAACTATGACCTGGCGCCGTGTTCTTCCGCTATTCCTCTTGTTATTCCGGCTGGCTGCGCAGACCGCGCAGAGTCCCCTGCCGAATTCGGACTGACCATTCTGCCACCGGACCCCCTGGAACTGAAAATCAACAGGTTGAGGTATTCCTTGACTGACTGAAAAGACAAGCCCAGACAAAAGGGCAGCCGCGAGGATATTCAGTATCAGTAGATACTATCATCCGCTATATGGTTGTGGGCTCGGGGGCACGGATCCCTGGCCGACACCCGCTCCAGTTGGACGAAAAGTTGCCCACCCGCACCCCGCCCGAAACGGCGTTCGACGACCTTGCGCCCGATTTGTACCGGAAGTCGGCTTGGCACCGTCTCCCGCCACGGGTACAATGGGGTAGAGGAGTGCGGGCCGATGGCGAACCTGAATATCGAGATGCCGGACGACCTTGCGCGGAGCCTTGAGGGAATCGCAGCAGCACAACGCAAGAGCATCCAACAACTGGCCCTGGAGCGGTTGATTTCGCTCGTCGAAGACATCCCCGAACGTCGTGCCGGATCCGCATCCGCGGTCCTGCGCGCGATGCAGGAGGCACCCCACCCAACGGCTGCGGACGTCGATGAACTCGATGCCCTCATCGCTGCTAGTCGGCTTCCGATCCGGGCACGTGACCTCTTTTCAGACTGATCCACAGTGATCTATCTTCTCGATACCAACGCGATCAGCGCTCTGACGCGGGCGGATTTGCGGATGGCGTCGTGGCTTTCATCGATCGGGGCGGATGACCGTGTCGTGATCTGTACAATCACTCGCGGCGAAATCCTGTTCGGTCTGGAGCGACTGGCTCCGGGGCGGCGCCGAAGCGAACTGGAAAGGAAAGCGGCGAGTCTGTTCGCCGTTTTGCCGTGTGAGCCGATCCCATCGGCAGCCGGTGATCGGTATGCAAATGTGAAGGCTTCTCAACAGCGCCGCGGGCTTCCGCTCGATGAGAACGACCTCTGGATTGCTGCGACCACACTTGCCATCGACGCAACGCTCGTCAGCCGAGACAGTGACTTCCATGCAGTCGAGGGGCTGGCAGTGGTCGAGTTCTAACCAGATTACTCCCCATAAGTCGCCTTCGGTCCGGTATCGATGTCCAACCATGGGCAACCGGCCCACGAAACCCCCTCGAAACAAAAAGTGACTGAACGAACCCGACTTCCGACGCAACCCGCAGAAAGGACGCCACTTTCTCCGAACAAAACGAACCCGCCAACGAACCCGCCGGCGAACCCGGCTACAATTAAGAGAGTGTCCGGCGTCTACGTCTCATATCCCTTCTGCGCGCAGAAGTGCACCTACTGCAACTTCGCGTCGGGAGTCTTTCCACGCGCCCTCGAAGAGCGCTACCGTCTCGCGCTGGCATCCGAAATCGGCGCGCACACCTGGCAGCGGCAGCCCGAGACCGTGTACCTGGGCGGCGGCACGCCCAGCTCGCTCGACCCCGGCGAATTGGCTTCGATCCTCACACCGATCCCCGGCCGCCCGTGGGCGGAGGCCACTATCGAAGCCGCGCCGGGCACCATCACCCTGGACAAGGCCCGCGCCTGGGCTGGCCTCGGGATCGACCGCGTCAGCCTGGGAGTCCAGTCGTTTGTCGAAAAGGAGATCCGCCGCACCGGCCGCAAACACACCGCCGGGATCGTCGCCGCCGATCTGGCCATACTCCGCGACGCCGGCATCCATAACTGCAATATCGACCTCATCGCCGGCCTCTCCGGGCAGACCGCGGCGAGTTGGTGCGAGTCGCTCGACTGGATCGCGCGCCTGGCGCCCCCGCACGTCTCCATCTACATGCTGGAGGTGGACGAAGACAGCCGGCTGGGCAAAGAACGCCTGCTCGGCGGGGTCCGCTACGGCGCCGCCGACGCCCCCGACGACGACCAGACTGCCGACTTCTACGAATTCGCCGTCGAGCGGCTGGCCGCCCTGGGAATTCCGCGCTACGAGATCTCCAATTTCGCGCGGCCCGGCAGCGAATCGCGGCACAATCTGAAGTATTGGAACCTGGAGCCATACGTGGGTTTCGGCGCCGACGCGCACTCCTTCGATGGCGCCATCCGGCGGCAGAATCCCGAGTCGGTGGAAGAGTACCTCACCGGTGCGCCCGGCCCCGGCGAGCCCGGCGACCCGGCGCACGAGCGCTTTTTCGTGGGATTGCGCCTCGCTGCCGGCATCCGGCCCTCGCGCGAAGAGTGGGACCGTTTTGAGCAGCCCATCCGGCGCTTCGTGGCGCAGGGCCTGCTGGAAACCGCCGGCGGCATGCTCCGCCTCACCAATCGCGGAGTGATGCTTTCCAACGAAGTGTTCCAGGAATTTCTCTCTCTATGACAATGATCGATCTGCGTAGCGACACCGTCACCAAGCCCACGCCGGAGATGCGGCGCGCCATGATGGAGGCCGAGGTTGGCGACGATGTATACGGTGAGGACCCTACCGTGAACCTTCTGGAAGAGCGGGCCGCCGAAGCTGCCGGCAAACAGGCGGCGCTCTTCGTCCCCACCGGGACCATGGGGAATACCATCGCGACAAAACTGCTGACCGAACACGGCCAGGAAGTGATCTGCGATTCCCGCGCGCACATACTGGACTATGAACTGGCCATGGTGGCGTGGTTTTCCGGCTGCGTGGTTCGCGCCATCCCCACCGCCGACGGAATTCTCTCCTGGGACGAAGTGAAGCGCTTCATCAAGCCCGTGAATCCGAACACCGCGCCCACCGGGATGGTGGAAATCGAGAACACTCACAATATGGCGGGGGGCACCGTCTACCCCATGGAGACCGTCTACGAGATCTGCGACGGCGCGCATGAGTACGGGGTGAAGGTCCACATGGATGGCGCGCGCATCTTCAACGCGGCGGAGGCCACGGGACTGCCCGTCCGCGAGATCTGCGCCCCCGCCGACACGGTGATGTTTTGCCTGTCCAAAGGTCTGGGAGCGCCGGCCGGCTCCATACTGGCCGGACCCGCCAACCTCATCGCCAAGGGGCGCATTTACCGTAAACGGCTGGGAGGCGGAATGCGGCAGGTGGGCGTGCTGGCGGCCGCCGGCCTCATCGCTTTGGAAGACTCCCCCCGGAAGCTGGCCGCCGATCATGCCAACGCGCGTTTCCTGGCCGAAGGGCTGGCGCGCATCCCCGGAATTCAGATCGACGTCGCTCGGGTGGCCACCAACATTGTGGTCTTCGACGTCAGCGGCACGCGCCACGCGCCCGCGGCCATCAGCGTGCTACTGAAACGCCACGGCGTGCTAATGAATGCGATTAATGATCGACAGGTGCGCGCGGTGACGCACTACGACGTCACCCGTGAAGATTGCGCACAGGCATTGGCGGCCGTGGCGGAGGTAGTTGCCGCATAGAACCGCAGGTGTCCCCTCTGACGGGGCGAAACGTCTTACTATGGTTATTCATCCTTCTTCAAACACCCTGACAGGACTGGAAGTGTAAATGTCGAGACCGGTTGGAAAGTTGTGCGGGATTTTGCTGCTGGCAGGCAGCTCATTGGCGTGGGCGCAGCAATATACGTTAACGACTGCCGCTGGGGGCGCGCCACCCCCCACGCCGGTTTCGGCGACGAGCACCTCCATCGGGCAACCGGGCCGGGTGACCGTCGATACCAAGGGCAACGTCTACTTCAGCAGCTCGAACGCCGTTTTCAAGATCGACGGCAGCGGGAATCTGACTGTAGTGGCGGGCAATTCCCGCCCGGGGTACTCCGGCGACGGAGGACCGGCCTTGCAGGCGCAATTGAATTCGCCACAGGGACTGGCTTTCGATAAAACGGGCAATCTCTACATCGCCGATTCCAAGAACAATCGCGTCCGCATGGTCGATACCGCGGGCAAAATTACCATTTTCGCCGGGACCGGCGCTTCCAGCCCGGGCGGCGCAGGCACTTTCAATGACGGCGGGCTGGCAATCAACAGCCTGCTGCGTCTGCCCAGCGGCGTGTTCGTGGATGGCAGCGGCAACGTGTTTATCGCCGACACCGGCGACAATGTCATCCGCAAGGTGACCACCGACGGCATTATCAACACCGTGGTGGGAGACGGCTATGGGGCGTTTCTGGGAGATACCCTGCCGGCCATCAATGCGGAGTTGCATACCCCCACGGACGTATACGTGGATTCCTCCGGCAACATCTACATTGCCGACTCCGCCAATGCGGCCATCCGCGAAGTCACCGCTTCCACGGGCATCATCAACACCGTGGCGGGCAACCAGACCGTGGGCGACACCGGCGATACCGGACCCGCTACCAGCGCCGGCATAACCGTGCCGTACGCGGTAGTGGTGGATTCGTCCGGCAACATATTCTTCGCCGAGAATGGCGACGGCAAAGTCCGCAAAGTCACCATTGCCACGAACATCATCACCACGGTAGTCGGCGCCGGGACCAACGGTTTCGGCGGCGATGGCTCGTCGGCGGTGAAGGCGCTGTTGAACTTTCCCACCGGAGTGGCGCTGGATTCGTCGGGCAATATCTACATCGCCGATTCGTTAAATCGCCGCATCCGTAAGGTGGCGGGGACTACCATATCGACCCTTGCGGGGAATGGCGTCTTGAGCTATTCCGGCGACGGAGGTGCGGCGACCTCCGCGCAACTCAACACGCCGGACGCCGTGGCCGTGGATTCGTCCGGCAATTTGTATATCGCCGACACCTTTAATAACGTGGTCCGCAAGGTCACGGCCGCGGGCATAATCAGCACCATCGCCGGCACTGGCGCCGCCGGTTTCGGAGGCGACGGGGGGGCGGCCACGGCCGCGCAACTGAATGGTCCACAGGGCATCGCGGTGGATTCGAGCGGTAATGTTTATGTCGCCGATACGCAGAACGCGCGCGTCCGCAAAATCTCCGGCGGCGCCATCAATACCGTCGCGGGCAACGGCACCGCAGGGTATGGCGGCGACGGGAGCGCGGCCACGGCCGCGCAACTGGACGACCCCATCGGGTTGGCGGTAGACTCCGCGGGCAATCTGTACATCGCCGATTTCATCAACAGCCGCATTCGTAAAGTTTCGGGCGGCAACATCGCCACGGTAGCCGGCACCGGTCTCTCCGGGTATTCGGGCGACGGCGGCCCGGCAACCAGCGCACAGCTCTATAACCCGGCGGGTGTCGCGGTGGATGCCAACGGCAATCTGTATATCGCCGATCTCGGTAACAACGCCGTCCGCAAGATCTCCGGCGGCAATATCGCCACAGTGGCCGGGAACGGTCTCCCCGGAGTGTCGGGCGATGGCGGGCAGGCTACTGCCGCGGAAGTGGGGAGCCCCACCGGAGTCGCGGTGGATGCCTCGGGCAATCTCTATATCGCCAATGGCAGCGCCAGCGTCCGCAAGGTTTATACCAGCGGCTTCATCACCACCATCGCCGGCAACGGAACGCGTGGCTATAGCGGAGACGGCGGTTCGGCTCCGTTCGGCACGTTGAGCGCCCCCTACTCGGTGGCGTTGACTTCGAACGGAAACGTGTATATTGCCGATTCCGGCAACAATGCCATTCGCCTGCTGACCTTTGGCGGCTACGAGTTGTCGATTGCCGCGGTGGCGAATGCCGCCAGCGGTCTGACGGGTCCGGTATCGGGCGGCGAAGTGGTGGTGTTTTATGGCGCCGGCATGGGTCCCGGGGGGCTGACGGTGAATCAGGCCAACGCCAACGGCCAGTACAGCTCCAGCCTGGCGGGCGTGACGGTGGACTTCGGCACTTACCAGGCGCCGATACTCTACGTTTCGCCTAATCAGGTGGCGGTGGTGGTTCCGTTCGAAGTCAGCGGACAGACGGTGCAGGTGTCTACGCAATACCAGGGCGAGTTTGCCACGCCATTCCCGGTATCGGTGGCGCAAGCCACTCCCGGGATCTTCACCGCCAATCTCTCGGGCCAGGGATTAGCCGCCGCCATCAACATACAGAATGGCGCCTATAGCTACAACAGTGCGGCGAACCCGGCCAATGCGGGCGATTTCGTGGAGATCTACCTGACAGGAGCGGGCCAGACCAGCCCGTCCGGTGTGGACGGCCAGGCATATACCGGAACGGCGTCGTGTGTTCTGCCCGTTACGGTAACCGTTGGCGGCAAGACTGCCCCTACGAATTATTGCGGTGGCGTACCGGGCCAGATTCCGGGGCTGACGCAAATCAACGTAGCGATTCCGACCGGATTGACGGCCGGCCTGGCTCCGGTGACGGTACAACTCGGCGGCGTCAGCGCGCAAAGCGGAGTGACGATCGCGGTCTCGGGACAGTAACGCGGGTCGCCGCCAGGTTTCAGCACGGGTGCCGCATCGAGTCGCGGTCCACGGCGCCGCTGACGGCGACGAGGAAGAATTGTCGATCCTATGG
>PLRZ01000515.1:9555-11044 GCA_003164075.1 Bryobacterales bacterium
GCGGCGTTTTCCGAGCCGCGCGCGTGGCCCGGCGCCGGAACGGGAACTAATTCACGGTCACCGTTTTGCTGTTCCAACTCTCCACTTCCACAACCGGCCCCGACCGCCCCAGATTTCGACCGTTGTAAGTGGCGGTCACCTGCCGGCTCTCACCGGGTAGCAGCGCGAAGTAGTTGTCCTCCCACAGCACCGGGAGCACTTCGTCGCCATCCGCGCCCTTCTTCACTTTCACGTGGACCGCGAAGGCGATGGTCTTCCCCGGATTGGTCACCGTCACCGTGGTGCTGTCCGCTTTCGACGCGGCGGCGACTTTCAATTCCACCGGTGGCAGGCCGTTGAGCGCGGTGAAATCGGCGAACGTCCTGGTAGGCGTTACATACCAGGTGGACTTCTCCCACTCCAGGGTCTCCGGCTTACTGGAAAGCCAGTATAAGTTGCGGCTCATCACGTGGTCCGAGGAATCGCGCAGCTCCAGGCTGACAAAATACGTGGAGCTCAGCCCCGCCAGTTCCGGCAGAGTCGTTACCGGCGTGCTGCTGTCCTCGCCCACGTCCACCTTGGACTCCTTCGAGAATTTTTCCGTCATGTCGAGGTTCAGCACCCGCGTCCGCACTTTCAGGCCGGCGAATGGCCGGTAGTAAGAGTTGACGATCTCGACTCCGCGATCGTCGTAGGAGTACTGCACGTGCAGCGGTTCGCAGGCCTTCTTGGCGCCGAAATAGGAGCCGCCGGGCCGCAGATACCAGTCGTAGAGGTGCCAGATCACGCCAGGCCACGCGTTGTTCAGCATCCACTGGATCACGCCCGTGGAGGTGTACTTGTTGCGGCCAAACGCTTCGAACATGGCGCGTTCGCCCTCGTAGGACATCATCTGCGCCTTGCGCGCGTACTCCTCCACCGATTCCGCCGCGCCATAACGCGCGTGGAGCGCCTCCGTGAAGACGTGGATATCCTTGAACTGCCCGCCGCCGGCATGGAAATTCCACCATTGGTCGATGGGCCAGAGATGCTCCGGCGGCAGCATCAGCCGCAGACTCTCGATGGGTGGCGGCGCCGGCCCGGGGCTGGTCTCGGTATTGAATCCGTGAGCGCCGCCGCGGGTGGTGTCCGCCGTCCAATACGAGGGCGCCACGTATTCGTACGGCCCGGTCATCTTGACGCCGGTCTCTCCGGCGGGGGTCTTCTTGGCCGTGGCGGAGGACTGATACGGGTTGGGCCACTCCACTTCCTTGATAATGTCGAGATACATCCGCTCGATCTTCGGCGGCGGCGGATTGTCGCTGCCGTACAGCCAGTCGAATACCGACGGGTGGCGCGCCAGCCGGCGAAGTTGGTCGCGCAAGGATGCCGCGGCAATCGCTTCGTCCTCCGCATCCCACCGCGGCCATTGCTCCCAGTGGTCGCAGCAGCACCATCCGGCCAGCACCAGGATGCCATACCGGTCGGCCAGATCCAGAAAATGGTCGTCTTCCAGCTTGCCTTCGAAGCG
>PLRZ01000515.1:11183-12025 GCA_003164075.1 Bryobacterales bacterium
TGCGGCGTGAAATGGACCACGCGGGTTTCGTGAGCGTCCAGGCGGACGTGCCGGGAAAACTCGACACGGTCGATTTTCCCTTTAAGGTCGCCGTCCACCGCCTGATCCGTGGCGTTGGTGAGTTCGGCACGCACGGTGAGTTGGGCGCCCTTGGTGTCCAGATGCGTGGTCACGCTGGGAAAGCGGATCGCGACGGGCCCGGTGGCGCGGATGGAGACATCCCTCCACAGCCCCATGTTCTTGTCGGGCGGCTGCGGATTCCAATCCACAAACGTGATGGCGAGATCGTGCGGCACAGGCGGGAAGACTTCGATGGCCAGCGCATTCGCTCCACCGATGTTGGCGGCGGCCGTCACGTCGAACTGGAACAGCCGCCAGGCGCCCGCGGTCTTGCCGGCGGACGCGATCTGGCGGCCGTTGAGCCACACGTTGGCGCGAAAATTCAGGCCGTCGAAAGCCAGCCAGATGGTTTTGCCGCGATAGTCGGCGGAGAGCTGGAATTGCGAGCGATACCACCACGACCGGTTAAACGGGCTTTCCGCCGGCATGGGCGAATTGGAGAAGTTGACGCCGATGGGGTATTCCACGCCGGGCGTGGAGCGCAGGTTCATGCCGAAATAGGGATCCGGGTAAACATGATTGTCCACCAGCGCGTGAAAGACCGTGGAAGGCAGGCTGGTGTGGCGCCAACCGCCCGGCTGGAACGAAGGAGTGGAGAGCACGCTGCCGCTTTCATGCACTTCGGCCGACGACTGAATCTCCCAGCCTTGCCGGAGCACCATCGATTGGGCCGAAGCGAAGATTGGGAGCAAGAGCAGCGTGGCCAGGCAGAAGAGTCCCCG
>PLRZ01000133.1:0-2997 GCA_003164075.1 Bryobacterales bacterium
GGAGTCCAGAGTCTCGACCCAGCAGACACGAGTGTCTGCGCCACGAGAACGGGCTCATCCCAAATTCCACGAAGTCAGGAGTTCTGTGTGCGGGTCAAACTGACCGCTCTGGCTCCACGGATAGCGCGCCGCTCGCTGAAAGCTCTACCGCTTCACCGTCCTCCCGTCGCCAGCGTGAACCACTTCGATTCGAACCCGGCGGGGATCGCCATACTGCTCTTGTTCGAAGGAAACAGAAACGTGCCCACGCCCCAGTAAAAGATCCCGGTGTCGCGCAATTCCAGACTCGCACCCAACTTTTTGACCAGCTCCTTGCCGGGCTCGCTGCGGACCACGAAGGGCGATACCACCCCCTGCACATCCACCCGGTTGAAGGCCAGTACCACCCGAAAATACGGGGTCGGCAGCAGGTGGTGTTCCACGCGGCGGATGCGGCCGCGGACTACCGCGCCGGCCGGAATCAGTTCTCCGGGGGAATTCGGACGGCGAACCGCTTTCACCACCTTTGCGGCCACCGGATCGCCGGCAGCCGCGGTGGCCGTGTCGATGGGGCCGTCGAGCGCCAGGGTCACCGGCAGGCCGAGGGGCACGGCTACGCGGCCGCGCCCGCCGCTTTGCGGAGTATTGCTATCGGCGCCGGCCGGCTCGTCGAAGACGATTTCCGACTCCGCCCGGTACTCGCGGCAGTTTGCGAACGTGGTCACGTTGCGCGTCTCCGGTCCGTTCTTGAGCTGGATCTCCAACTGGCTTTGGAGCGGCAGCAGGACGTCGCTGTCGCCGATGTGAACGCTCCGGTAGTCCAGCGTGGCGGCGGCCTGGCAGAAGGCGGCGCCGGGTGGCGGTTCCACCGTGCGGACGATCAGGCTCGCCAGTTCCAGAGACTGAGGGTCTATCCGGAATTCGCCCTCATAGGCGGTAGGGCTCCACGCCGCGGCGGTCTTGATCTCGAAGCGGCTGGCCGCCAAGGGTACACGGTAGCCATACTCGTACAGGGTTTTGCCGTTGACGGACTGCTCCCCTTTGTACTGGAATGCCACTCCCGGCTGGCCGAAGACGATGTTCAGAAAGCCGCCGAACGAGCCGGTCGAAACCGGGCCATTGCGGATGAGTTCGTCGACATTGCGCTCGTCGAACCGCGTGGCGCCCGGCCAGGAATGCAATTCGCCTCCCTGGGAGATCGTCACTTCGAGCCGCACGCGATCGGTAGAGGTGAGCTGTTCCTGACGGCCGGCGCCCGAGGGCGAATCGCACGCCGGCTGTGGGACGGGCTGTGCCGGAAGTTCCCGCGGCGGCGGCGCCGGCTGATAGTAGCTGCGATCCACGGTCTCGATACAGACGTAGTTTTCGAGATTTTGCGCCATCGCCTGGAGCCGCGTACGCGCCTGCTCCAGCACTGCGGCAGGGTCGCGCCCAGTCTGCCCATAAGCCAGGGCGGCGGCCAGAAATACCACGAGGCGCCGCCGGCACGCATGTCCGCTTGGCGCCCTCCGGGCCGGGGAGTCATCCCGGCGCTCCGGGACGCTTGCTGCCGCTCCCGGAGAGGGTCGAGACAGTCCGGGGAAAGACATTATTGGCCACGGATAAACACNNCACGGATGAACACAGATAAAAAGGCAAAGAAGGAAGGGTTTTTCTTATCTGTGTTCATCTGGGTTCATCGACGGCTAAATTTGTTTGTGCGGAGCGGTGGCTCGGTCCGACTCCCCGGCAGTTCCTGGGGCAGCGCATTCGAAGGAACCGCTTGCTTGCGCGCGCGGCTCGGAAAACGCAGCGAGCGACCGTGAGGGAGCGGGTTCAATACCGAATTTTGCAAGTGCCTCTTCAGCCTGGCCCCAGCCTCCGGGAGTTCCGAACCTCGACCCGGCAGGCAGCAGTGTCCGCGCCACGAAAACGGACCCGTCGCAATGTCCACGAGATCGGAATTTCGGACGCTCGGCACTCCCGGGATTGACCGTCGATCCTCTTCGGGCAGTGGGCCCGGTTCAGCGTGGGCGGGCAGGAGGCGCCGCCTGCGCCACCTCGAGCCCGATGGCGGCAACCTCACTGCCTGGGTTTCGCGGAAGCCACCCTCGGCTTCCAGTTTTGGGCGGCGCGCTCCTGGTCGGCCACCTCCGATGGCTGCAGCCTGGCCGCTTCGGCGGTGCGCAGTTTCTCTTCGCTCCTGTCGCCATGGAGGAAGGCCAGAGTCAGCCAGAAATATGCGCGCTTATCGTCTTTGGCGGCGCCATTGCCGGTGGCAAAGCGCTTTCCAAGCTCCGCCATGGCAGGCCCGTAGCCCTGCCCCGCCGACGCGCTGGTCCAGCGCTCGGCCTGCTCTTCGTCGCGCTTCACGCCCTTGCCCGTGGCATACATACGGGCCAGGAAATATTGTGCCTCGGGATGCCCGCTATCGGCCGCGTGCCGGTACCAATAGACGGCCTGCTCCGGATCCTGGGGCACGCCGTACCCCTCCACGCTCAACCAATCGGTGGGCGGGCCATCGGATTCTACCGAGTTGGCCATCTCGAACCAGCGGATAGCGTCCGCCGTGTCGCGGGGAACCCCCCAGCCGTGCGCGTACATCTGGCCCAGGGCAAACTGGGCTTCCGCGTTGCCCTGGTCGGCGGCTTTCCGGTACCAGCTCGACGCCGCGTTGAGATCGCGAAGCACGCCCAGCCCCTGGGCGTATAGAACGCCTAAGTCGAATTGCGCCTCGGCCTGTCCGGCATCGGCGCCAGCCTTCCATTCCCGATAGGCCTTCAGGTAATCCTTGTTCTTGAATGCCGCCAACCCCGCAGCGGTGTCGGCCGGAGCCGGCAACGAGGCCAACAACAGTACACCGACGATGTATCTCATCCCCTATCCTTTCCAACCAACCTGGAATTATCAATCCGGATCTCAGGTTGCTTCAAGTGTACACCCGCATGGGGTGACAGCCGGCGCGCCATCGGCGGGAATAAAACGTGCCCCGGCCGTGGCGTGGGACGATACGCGCAACGGTTACCACCTGCAAAGCTG
>PLRZ01000133.1:3064-3483 GCA_003164075.1 Bryobacterales bacterium
CAGCCCCTGAAGAGCTATGATGACTCTCTGATGTCCAACGGCTCCAAACGTCCCGGGCCCAAAGCCTATCTGCTCATCACGCTCTTCGCCCTGCTGCTGGTGTTGTTTCCTTTTCTGTTCTGGTATTACACCTGGTTTGGCCGTCCGCTCACGGCGGGCGACCTGGATCGATATTTCGCGGACACGTCCAAGCCCCGCCATGCGCAGCACGCGCTGGTGCAACTCAGCGACCGCCTGGCGCGGCATGAAAACGTCTCCCGCTGGTATCCCCAAGTCATTCGGCAGTCCACCAGCTCCAACCTGGAGTTGCGCGAATCGGCCGCGTGGGTGATGGGCCAGGACCCCACCTATGCACCCTTCCACGAAGCCCTGCTGCGGCTGATCCACGATTCGCAGCCCATGGTCCGCCGCAATGCCGC
>PLRZ01000478.1 GCA_003164075.1 Bryobacterales bacterium
TATTCGAGCAGCGGCCCCAAATTCAGCGCGGGCGGGCAGGCGGCGCCGCCTGCCCCACCTGCGAATCTCTGGCCATCGAAAGGAATGGCTCAGACCATTTTCCCCGCCAGGCAGAAATTGCGGGGCGACATCAGGAGTTCTGAAGGTGACTTTCCGAGCCGCGCGCGCAAGCAAGCGGTTTCTTCGGATTCCGCTTGCCCATCCCATGCGATAATTTAAGTTCCCATGAAAGCTCGCGTATTCGTTTCCTTTAAGTCCACCGTGCTCGACCCGCAGGGCCAGACGGTCTGCTCGGCGCTTCGCGGACTGGGCTACCAGTCTATCGCCGATGTCCGCCAGGGAAAGTGCTTCGATATCTCGCTCGCCGAAGGCGTCACGCGGGAGCAGGCGCGGAAGGATGTCGAGACTATCGCGCATGAGGTACTAGCCAATCCCGTAATCGAAGAGTACCGCGTCGAGATCCTCGATTAGGCCATAATAGATGGCATGTGCGGAATCGTCGGTTATGTGGGAACTCATCGGGCCGTTCCGATCATCCTGGAAGGCCTGAAGCGGCTGGAGTATCGCGGGTACGACTCGGCCGGT
This sequence comes from Bryobacterales bacterium, assembly GCA_003164075.1. Next base: position 586 of record PLRZ01000478.1, read on the forward strand.
ATCGCAGTCTATGGTGACGACAAGCAATTCACCATTCGACGCGCCAAGGGCAAACTGCGCAACCTGGAAGATGCCATCCGGCTCAGCCCGGTGGAGGGCTCCTTCGGTATCGGACATACCCGCTGGGCTACCCACGGCCGGCCCACCGAAGAGAACGCCCATCCGCATCGCGATTGCCATGGCGACGTGGTGGTGGTGCATAACGGCATCATCGAGAATTACCTCGAGCTCAAGCACCGCCTGCAGGCGGAGGGGCACACCTTTACCACCGAAACCGATACCGAAGTAGTGGCGCACCTGGTGGAAAGCCATCTGAACGGCAACCTGGAAGAAGCCGTACGCAAGGCCGTCAAGGAGCTCACCGGATCGTTCGCACTGGCGGTGATCTCGCGGTCGGACCCGCAGAAGATTGTGGCGGCGCGCTACCAGGCGCCCCTGGTGGTGGGCACCGGCGACAATGAATACTTCGTGGCGTCGGATGTGCCGGCCATCCTCACGCACACCCAGGACATGATCTTCCTGGCCGATGGCGACATGGCGGTTCTGACGCCCGAAGGCGTGCTGCTCAGCGATTTCGACGGCCGTCCGGTGAACCGCAAACGCGAGCACATTCTGTGGGACCCGATTCTGGCGGAAAAGGGCGGCTACAAGCATTTCATGCTCAAGGAGATTTTCGAGCAGCCGCGCGCCGTCCGCGACACCACATTGGGACGCGTGGGACAGGAAACAGGCCGCATTTTCCTGGACGAAATGGATATCGCGCCGGCCGAATTCGCGCGCTTCACGCAGGTCCGAATTATCGCCTGCGGGACCAGTTGGCACGCCGGGCTGGCGGGCAAATTCATGATCGAAAAGCTGGCGCGCATCCCCGTGGAGGTGGATTACGGCAGCGAGTTCCGCTATCGCGACCCCATCGTGCGCCCCGGCACGCTGACGGTGGTGATTTCGCAATCGGGCGAAACCGCCGACACGCTGGCGGCGCAGCGCGAAGCCAAGCTCAAGGGCTCGAAGACGCTGGCCATCTGCAACGCCGTCGGGTCGATGGTGACGCGCGAGGCCGCCGGCACCATTTATACGCACTGCGGGCCGGAAATCGGCGTGGCGTCTACCAAAGCGTTCACGGGACAATTGACGGCGCTGTTCATTCTGGCGATGTATCTGGGGCAGGCCAACAAATCGCTCGACGAGAGTGCCTCGCGATGCCTGGTGCAGAATCTATTGCACATTCCCGGCAAACTGGAAACGGTGTTGTCGAACGACGCCGTATATGAAGCGCTGGCGCGCGAATTGTACCATTCCACCGACTTCCTGTTCCTGGGCCGCGGCGTGCATTTCCCGGTGGCGCTGGAAGGCGCGCTCAAATTGAAAGAGATCTCCTACATTCACGCGGAGGGCTATCCGGCGGGCGAGATGAAGCACGGGCCCAACGCGCTGATCGACGAGAAACTGCCGGTGGTGGTGCTGGCCACGCACGACAAGAGCGACCCCGAGAGCCGCGTGCTGTATGAGAAGACGCTCTCGAATATTCAGGAGGTGAAGGCGCGCGAGGGAATCGTGGTGGCCCTGGTAACGGAGGGCGACACCCAGGCGCGCCGCTTCTGCGACCATATCATCGAAGTTCCGCTGGCGTCCGACCTGTTGTCGCCGATTCTGGAGATTGTGCCGCTGCAACTGCTGGCGTACCACATCGCCGTGCGCCGCGGCTGCGACGTGGATCAACCGCGCAACCTGGCCAAGAGCGTCACCGTTGAATAGGGAAACGCATAGCGCGGAATTGCGGCAGTTTTCGCACCGCGTCGCAGTCGAGACCAACGGCAAGGGGATGTACGAAATCACGCGGCCCCTCGCGCGGTGGTTGAGCGATTGCGCCATCGAAACCGGATTGCTGACGGTCTTCGTGCAGCACACATCGGCATCGCTGACCATTCAGGAGAATGCCGACCCGGACGTAATGTACGATCTGAACGCGTTCTTCAACCGCTTGGTGGAGGAGGATAATCGCCTGTACCGGCACACGTGCGAGGGGCCCGACGACATGCCGGCGCACATTCGGGCGGCGCTCACATTGACACAGCTCTCGATCCCGGTGGAAGGCGGGCGTCTGATGCTGGGGACGTGGCAAGGCGTGTACCTGTTCGAGCATCGCGCGGCGGCGCATCGCCGGAGCGTGGTGCTGCATTTGCTCGGAGCTTGAGCGCCACTCGGAACGATCGGCCCAGGTTCAGAACTCCTGATGTCGCCCCGCAATTTCAGCCCGGCGGGAAAGTGGGCTGAGCCGTTCCTTTCGATGGCGAGAGCTTCGCGGGTGGCGCAGGCGGTGCTCGCCTGCCCTCGATCCTATTCGAGCAGCGGGCCTAATTCGGCGCGGGCGGGCAGGCGAGCACCGCCTGCCCCACCTTCGGGCTCACTGCAAATTCCACGACATCTCTACCGGCCCGGTAATGCCGCGCCTGGCAACCAAATCAGGCGAAACTCAAAAGCCGCGCCGCTACGGGCGCTCGGGGGAGCGATAGCTTTCGGGCGGCCCGAGGTAGCTGGGCTTTACGCCACCCAGATCCACCACCAGTTTTTCCACCACGATACCCGGGTCCACCATCCAGATCTTCAGCGTGTGGTAACCCGGCTGGGACAACGTGAAACTGGACTTGACGTACCGGACACTGTCTTTCACGGTGGTTTCCCAATCGCGCTGCGTGTTGTGCTCCAGAGTATCGATCACCTGCGGCGGCTGATCGTCGAAGGCCATGGCGAAGCGCAGGCCGCGGCCGGGAACAAAGTTCTGCGTGGGACCGAGAATGGCGTTTACTTCGGTCTTTCCGGCGTGAAACAGATACATCCGGTATTCGAGGGACGGCGAAGCGGCGCCCGCCACCTTGCTGGGCCCCTCCACCGGAAAGACCGACATGGCCGAAAGAGTGCGGCCGAAGTCGGCGATCTTTTCCCAACGGGCGCCGGCCGCGGCAGTATTCTTCGAATAGTGTTCGGCTTCGATGGAGACGTAGCCATCTCCCTCCACGAAACCGTGGAGCGCGGCCGGCGTGATCTCGCGCGGATTGGTCGCGGCAAGCTTGACAACAGTTTCCACGCCGCCGGGGCCGGCGATCCGCACCGAACCATTGGATGAACCCGCGGGAGCTTTGCTCCAATCCACGCTCACCCAGAGCCGTTGCTCCTTTTCCACCGTGCCCTTGCCGGCGCTGAGCGCGATCCAGGGAGCGCTGGCCGCCGCGGTGAAGTCGAAAAAAGATTTACCTTTGTTAAATATGTCGATGTAATGGCGCTGCTTATTAAAAACGTCGAAGGCCGGCAATTGTGCGTCTTCCGTGGCGCCGGGCCAGGCCGAAGCGGATCCTTCGATGGCCACGCCCATGGCGCCGGTATCCGGCAGGGCGATCTCCGACACCCGCGGCATGGTGTTGCGCGGCGGTTCCTGCCAGTAGGTGTAGCCGATGTGGGTCTGGTCCATCATGTGGTCCCACTTGCCGTTCAGCAGGGTGTGGTTGTAATAGTTGGCTAGATCGATATCGGCCTGAAAGAGGGCCTTCACGCGCGCCGCGCTGTCGTTGGCGCCGGCGCGGCCCTGGGCGGCATAGAGCTTGTTCCGGGCCGCCGCGATGTACAATTCCGCCACCTGTCCATAGGCCTTTGCCGGATGCAGCACCAGCTCGAAAAACGCGTCGCGGGCGGCGGGAGGCAGCGCGGCCTGCACTTTTTCGGCGCGCGAAACCAGCGAATCGAAATCCGCCACCACGCGCTCGGCTTCCCGGTAATTGGTGAGGCTGAAGGTATCCGGATCGAGCAACTCAGGCTTCCGCCAGCCGCTGTACTTCAAATAAGTGGAAACCAGATCGGCGATTTCGGCGGCGTGTTCCGCTCCGAATTCGCGCTCGGCCCACTGGCGGGTGAACTCGCCCAGCTTTTCTTTGGGCCAGCGTTGGGGATCGCGGGCGAAATTCAGGAAGAAGTCGATGGGAAACTCCATGGGCTTCAGATCGCCCACGTTCACAATCCAGATGCGGTCGGCGCCGTAGTTCAGGGCCAGATTCATCTGCTCCCAGATCTTGGGAATGGGGTTGGTGTCGATCCACTTATAGTTGCGAGGGCCGCCCACGTAGTCGAAGTGGTAGTAGATGCCGGCGCCGCCGGAACGTTTGCGCTCTTCGGGCGTGGGCAGGCGGCGGATGTTGCCCCAGTTGTCGTCGCACCAGAGCAGGGTTACATCGTCGGGGACGCGCATGCCCTTCTCGTAATATTCCTGCACCTCTTTATAGAGTGCCCAGAGCTGCGGGACCTTGGTGACGTCGGGGTTGACCTGCTCCGCGATGATCTTGCGCTGGTCGGCCACAATCTGTTCCAGCAGTTTGACGTTGGCCTCCATGGAGCTGCCGGCCATGGGCCGGTCGCCGTCGCCGCGCATGCCGATGGTAACGATGCTCTCGTAGTCCTTATTGCGGTGGACGCCTTCCGTCCAGAACGTCTGGAGCACGTCGGCGTTCTTGGAGTAGTCCCACGGCCCCGTGCCATGCCGCGTCCATTCCTTCTGCGCGCGCAACATGGGCTCATGATGGGAGTTTCCCATGACGATGCCGTACTCGTCGGCGGTTTTCGGATTCAACGGATCGTCTTCGTTGAAGGCGTTGTTCCACATGGCGGGCCACAGGTAGTTGCCTTTGAGCCGCAGAATCAGTTCGAAGACCTTCGAGTAGAACTCGTGGTTCATGTTCACCACGTCGGGAGGTCTCGCCGGGTTGTTGGACACCGGCGCCATGCCGTACTTCTCTTTCACCCAGCCGGAGAGCGCGGGGGCTTCATCGTTCAGGAAGATGCCGCGATACTTCACCGCCGGCTCGCCTTCCATGTACCGGCCGGCCTTCACGAACAGGGCATCTTTGTGGACCACCAGGACGTCGGCCCAGTAATACCAGGGTGAGACGCCGATCTGTTCGGAGACGTCGTAGATGCCGTAGATCGCGCCGCGCTTATCGCTGCCGGCGATGACCAGCGCAGAATTCACGCCGGGGAGCGGCTTGGCCACCACCTGGATCGCGAACGCCTCCCATTTGCCGGCGACGCCCGTGACATCGATCTTCTTCTCGCGGATCAACCGGTCGATCAGGGCGCTTCTGCCGATAGTGCCGACGACGATGACGTTGGGGCCGAGACTTCCGGCATCGTGGACCATGCCGGCGGTGACACCCGTGACGCGGGCGATGTCGGCCTGGAGGTCGGCGGCCGCGCGGGCCACGCCGGGCCAGTCGGCGGAATCGACGTAGATGGCCGCCGCGGTCTTGGACTGCACCATGGGAAACGCGCCGGGCGCGGTCTTGTCGAGGATGTAACGGGCCTGTCCGATGGCGTCGGCGTGGCGGGGAGCAGAAAGGAGAAAAAGGCCTAAAACGAATACCGTAACGAATTTCATTGGGCACCTGCCGGGGGCGGCTGCGAGCATTTCGTTGTGGAACCAAACTATAACTGGATTGCCGGCCAAAAGCAAGCCGGATTGGGATCGGACACGCCCCGCCGGGAGAATTGCCCGTGGTCCCCCAAAAGTTTGGCTTGACACGGAATTTGTTTCGTTATACAACTAACTCAACATAACGGTTAGGTTAAGATCTGAATAGGGTCTTTACGTGTTTAGTCGAACCGCCACGTTGTGAGCGGTGCGTCCTTAAGGAGAGTTGCCTAATGAAAAGAATAGTTTACATGTTTGTGGCGCTGCTGATTTTGGTCAGCCTCGTAAGCGCCCAGGAATCCCGAGCGACCATCCAGGGGGCGGTGAAAGATCCCCAGGGCGGCCTGATTGCAGGCGCCACGGTGGTTATCACCAATACGGATAGGCTGACGAAGGTGGATCTGAAGACCAGCTCCAATGGGCGTTATCTCGCCCCGCTGCTGCTGCCAGGGAACTACGAGGTCTCTGCGGAGTCCGCCGGATTTAAGAAAGAAGTGCGTCAGGGCATCGTTCTGTTGACAACCGATGTCCGTGATGTCGACATCACTCTGCAGGTCGGCGCCTCGACGGAATCGGTCACGGTAACCAGCGAAGCGCCCCTTGTGGACAACAGCCGCACCGACAACGGTATGGCGATCGACGACCGCACCACGCGCGACCTGCCAGTCATGACGGACGTGGTCACCAGCATGATTCAGTTCGCCCCCGGCGTACAGACCAACGGCAACGCGCAAGAACTACTCGGACCGCACTCCACGCAAGGCGGCTCGGATTACTCCAACGGCAGCGGCGTAGGCGGGAACGTCTGGACCATCGACGGCGCCTTCAGCAACGGCAATGGCCGCAACACTTCCAACCTGCCCTCCGTCGATACCGTTGCCGAGACAAAGGTCCTCGATAACACATTCGACGGCAGCTTCGGCCATGCCGTCGGCCTCGGTATCTCCATCACCACCAAATCCGGATCGAATGAATTCCACGGTGTCGGCAGCGAGAACTATTGGAGCCAGCGCTGGCAGGGCAGCAACCTGTTCACCAAGCAGACCTATTACAGCAATATCGACAAATTGCTGGGGCAGGGCAACACCGCCGGGGCAGCCGCCGCGGAAGCCGTGCCGATTCAGCCCTCGGGCCATTCGAACCTTTATAGCGGGACCGTCACCGGCCCCATCTACATCCCCCACGTTCTCGACCTTCGCAACAAGGTGTTTTGGACTTTCGGCTACAATGGCGAGCACGATGCCAAGCCGGAGCAGGCCAATACGTATGCTCACGTGGTACCCTCCGCGGCCGAAAAGACGGGCAACTTCTCCGACATGCTCGGAATCACCTCGGATGGCCTGAACTATCAGCTTTACGATCCCCTTTCCGTCAAGGTTGACACCAGCCGGTCTGGAACGCACTACATCCGCACGCCGCTCCCCGGCAACATTCTTCCCGCGTCCTATATCGGCATGGGCGCGCCGGTCTACAAGAACTACACGAAGTATTGGCCCGACCCGAATAACTGGCTGAATCCCGCCCAGGCGCAGAACACCGGCCTTGACGATTACCAGGCGACCACTACGCCCTATAACTGGCTCTTCGGCCAGTATCAGGGCCGCCTGGATATGAACCTGAGCGACAAGTTGCGCATGTTCGGCCGCTTCACCCGCAACCACTTTGTGGAGTACCGCGGCGACTGGACGTATCAGGTCGCGGACGGGTATAACAACTCCAACGCCAACGGCAGCGGCGTGACGCGCGACGATCAGAACGGCGTCCTGGACTTTGTCTACACCATTAGCCCGACCACCATCTTGCACGCCGCGGGTTCGGTGAGCAACTGGATGTCGTACACCACCACATTGCCCTACGCGTTTCAGTTCAAGCCCTCCGACGTCGGGCTTCCGTCGTACCTCGATTCTTACTGCGGGAGTAACTGCTATCTGCCGCAGATGAACATCACCGGCTATTCCACCAACGGTATCAGTGGCGCGCCCAATCCGATCTACAATCGCTTCTACGACTACAACGCCGACGTGTACCACAACGTATCGAAGCACCAGTTTCACGCTGGCGCCGACTTGCGCCAGGAGACCCGGTCCAACCACGCCGCCAACAGCTACGGCAACACCACTTTTAACAACACCTACTTCCGCCAGTACGACGATGGCGGTCCGACCGGAAACTATAACCCGGGCGTTCTGGGTCTGGGTTGGGCGGCATTCATGATGGGCTTGCCCAGTTCGACATCGGCCACCGACAATGCCAGTTACCTGGTTTCCAATCAGTTCGCCGCCGGTTACATTCAGGATACCTGGCGAGCCACCGGGAAGCTCACGCTGACTCTCTCGCTGCGCGCGGAATGGGAGGACGGCGCTAAGGGAAGCAACAATAACTACATTGTCGGCTGGAATTCCGGCGCCCCGTTGCCCATCGCCGCGGCCGCCGAAGCAGCCTACGCGTCCAACCCGATTCCGGAACTGCCGGCTTCCAATTTCGTAGTTCAGGGTGGTCCGATGTACGCCGGCACGCCCGGCGCACCGAGCCGTGCGTGGTCCAGCCAGCTAATGTGGCTGCCGCGCATTGGTGTTGGCTACCAGCTCGATTCCAAGACCGTGATCCGCGGTGGATACGGCATCTACTACGACACCCTGGACGTCAACGCCCTCGTCTACGGGGAAAACAACACGGGCTATTCCACCAGCACCAGCACCACCTTCACGACGAATCAGGGTGTGACCTGGGGTTCGAACGGAGCCTGTGGCACCTGGTGCAATTTGGCCACGACCTTGACGTCTCCCATGTCAGACCTGTTCCCGGTACGCCCCAATAGCGGCGGCACGCGCTTCAACGTGCCCGTCGGCAATACCCTGGGAGATATGGGCCTGCTGGGCGTCAGTGGCGGGCCGACTACCTGGACCGAGCCGCCCAGCGAGCACCCGCGCATGCAGCGTTGGCGCATCGGCATCGAGCGCCAGATTTTCAATCATGATCTGGTTTCCATCGGTTACACCGGCGCGCGTACCAGCGACATGAACGTGAACGAAAACTTCTCCGGCCTTCCGTCCAGTCTCTATTACGTCGGCAACTCCAGGCCGATGACCTCCGCCGGGGCCACCAATTCGTGCGCCGCCGGAATCGTAAACGCTACCGCCGCGGGTTGTCTGCAAGATACCAATCTCGGCGCGAACGTCACCAATCCGTTCTACATCGGCAACTTGACCTCGCTCCAGACCAGTAACCCCGCGCTTTACAGCGCTATTTCAAGCCAAAGCTTCTTCACCAGTGCGACAATTGCCAAGTCCACGCTGCTGAAGCCTTATCCCACGAGCCAACTGACGATCGGTGAGCCGATCGGTCACGAGCGCGAGACGGAACTCGACGCCGCCTTCACTCACCGCTTCTCCCACGGCGTGACGGCCAATGTCGGCTACACCTACTTCGACAGCGCGTACGCCAACAGCTTCTTCCAGCCGTGGAATCCGAACGATCCCAACAGCCCGCAGACGCCCATCTGGCAGATGAATAACATCGCTCCCGACCGCATCACCGCAACCTTCGTCGTCGATCTGCCGTTCGGCAAAGGCCGGCACTGGGTCCACAGCACGGTACCGGCCGCCATCGTGGGTGGCTGGACCCTCGCGGGCAGCTACAACTGGCAGTTGGGCACGCTGATCCAATTGCCGAACACGTTTTATTACGGCAACCTCGGCGCCATCAAGCTCTCCAATCCTGAAATAGGCGAGGAGTTCAACACCGCCGGCTGCGTGCTGAGCGCTTCCCAAGCCGGACCCGGCGATACCATCGTACCGCTCGGCCAGCCTTGCACCTCCGGTTGGGACAAGCGCGTCGCCGCCCAGCCGGGCACTTACCAAGCGCGCATGCTGCCCTACTACGTACCTGGAGTCCGCAATCCCAGCTACGGTGTAGAGAGCCTTAGCGTGATGCGTGACTTCCGGTTTAATATCAAGGACCACCCGCTCACGTTCCAACTCCGTGGCGATGCCCTGGATCTCCTTAACCACTCGAACCTCGGGAGTGTCAATACCACCGACACGGCCGGCCCCGGCGTCTTCGGCGCCATTACCGGCGCCGGCGGCAACTTGAATCGCTTCATCCAGATTCAGGGCCACATCCGCTGGTAACCACGCAACCAGTCCGTTAATCAAACGGCGTCTCGCGACTCACCTCGCGGGACGCCGTTTTCTTTGTGCCGGACTGTAAAATCGGACCAGATGTCCAATTCAAGATTTCCGGATGCCAAAGCGTGGGCGGCGATCGTCTGCGCTACTATTGCGGCCTACTTGCCGGCGCTCCGCGGAAGCCTTCTTTGGGACGATGCGAGCCACGTCACGCGGCTGGACCTGCAATCGCTTCACGGTCTTTGGCGTATCTGGTTCGATCTCGGAGCCACCCAGCAATACTATCCGTTGCTGCACACCGCATTCTGGTTGGAACATCGCCTTTGGGGCGATGCGGTGCTCGGCTACCATCTGACGAACGTCCTGTTGCACGCTCTGGCGGCTTGCCTGGTAGTGACGATAGCGCGGCGCCTGGCACTGCCCGGCGGCTGGCTCGCGGGCCTGATCTTCGCGCTGCACCCGATATGCGTCGAGGCAGTCGCGTGGATCTCCGAACAGAAGAGCGTGTTGTCCGGCGTCTTCTGCCTCGCCGCCGCGCTCGCCTACCTGCATTTTGACCAGTCGCGACGGCCCTCGCGGTACTTTGCGGCGCTGGGACTGTTCATACTCGCACTGCTGAGTAAGACGGTGACGGCGACGCTGCCCGCCGCGTTGCTGGTGGTTTTCTGGTGGCGGCGCGGCCGGCTGGAATGGAAGCACGATGTTCGGCCGCTGCTGCCCTGGCTCGCGCTGGGCGCCTCAGCGGGCCTTTTCACGGCGTGGGTGGAGAAGACCGTCATCGGCGCGAACGGCGTGGATTTCGCACTGACGCCGCTCCAGCGTGTTCTGCTGGCCGGCCGCGCGATCTGGTTCTACGCCGCCAAACTGATCTGGCCCGCGAACCTGACGTTCCTCTATCCACGGTGGAGTATCGATCCAGGGGACTGGCGGCAATATTTGTTCCCCGCCGGAGTCCTGGTTGTGGCCATCGGGCTCTGGCGCCTGGCGCGGCAAAACCGCGGGCCGTTGGCCGGCTTTCTCTTGTTCGCTGGAACGCTGTTCCCGGTCCTCGGCTTCTTCAATGTGTACCCGTTCCGCTACTCGTATGTGGCCGGCCATTTTGCGTACCTGGCCAGCCTGGGCATTCTCGTTCCAGTGGCGTCCGCACTGGCGAGGATCGACAGCAAAGCCGGCAGGATTGCGATCCCGGTAATCCTGCTGGCCGTGCTGGGCGTCTCGACCTGGCGCCAGAGTGGCATCTACAGCGACGAGGAGACGTTGTACCGCGCGACATTGGAACGCAATCCCGATAGTTGGCTGGCCCACAATAACCTGGGCAATATTCTGTTGAAGGACCCCGGCGCGCGCGCCGATGCCATCGCTCATTTTGAAGCGGCCCTGCGAGTCAGGCCCGATTACTGGGAAGCGCATCTCAGTCTGGGGAACGCCCTTCTTGAAATGCCCGGCCGGCGGGATGACGCCATCGCCGAGTACCAACGCGCCCTGCGGCTTGCGCCCGAGTCCGAGCGGGCGCATACCAACCTTGGGAATGCCTTGCTGCAGGCCGGACGAACGGAGGAAGCGATTGCCCAACTGGAAACGGCACTGCGGATTCAGCCCGGCAACGCGGAGGCACACAACGACCTGGGAAACGCCCTGCTGCGCCTCCCCGGCCGTTTGCCCCAGGCCATCGCGGAGTACCAGGCGGCCCTGCGCGCCGATCCCAACCTGGCCGAAGCGCACAATAATCTGGGACGCGCTTTAGCGCAAACGCCGGGCCGCCTGCCCGAAGCCATTGCGCAATTCGAGGCGGCCATACGGATCCGGCCCGATTACTTCGGCGCCCACAGCAACCTGGGCAACGCCTTATCGGAGATCCCCGGCCGCCTGCCGGACGCCATCGTGGAATACCAGGCGGCGCTGCGCATACATCCGGATTTCGCGGCGGCGCACAACAATCTGGGCTACGCCTTGTCGCAGATGTCCGGGCGGCTGCCGGATGCTATCGCCGAGTACCGCGCGGCGTTGCAACTGGCGCCCGATTTCGCGGACGCCCATTACAATCTGGCCAGTGCCCTGTTGGGGGCCGGCCGGCCCGCCGATGCCATCGCCGAGTACGAGGCCGTTCTGCGAATCAGGCCCAACGAGCAAGTCCGGCAGATGGTGGAGCGGCTGCGGGCCGGGCGAAAATAAGACCGGGGCATACCAACATCAGAACTCCTGATGTCGTGGAATTTGGGATGAGCCCGCAGGTGGGGCAGGCGGTGCTCGCCTGCCCTCGATCCGATTCGAGCAGCGGGCCTAATTCAGCGCGGGCGGGCAGGCGGCACCGCCTGCCCCACCTGCGAAGCTCTCGCCGTCGGAAGGAATGGCTCAGCCCATTTTCCNNGCCGACATCAGGAGTTCTGACCGTGAGGGAGCGGGTGCTCCACCGAATTTTGCAAGTCCCTCTTAGGCGCTTCACACCTTTTCCAGGAACGCCTTCGTCCAGCCGAGGCTCGCTTCCACGTCTTCCAATTCGCGGCTTACCGCGGCCTCACGCGACAGCCGCGGTAGCGCCGCGCGCGGTGTGCCTTTCTCGGCCAGCGCCAGAAAGCGCGCGAATTCCCAGGCTGGCGTCTTGCGGAATGCGTCCCAGAATTTGGGGTCCCGGTAATTGAAGAATCGCGGACCGTTGACGATGATTTCAAGCGACAAGGCACGGCCGGCGCACTTCGCCGCATACTCGCGGATGTAGTCCTCGATCCCGACATTGCCTTCGCCCATGCGAGTCCAGGCGACCGCGACACCCTGCGGCGTGTTCCACACGGCGGTGTCTCGCACGTGGCTGGTGAGCACATACGGCGCCAGCGTCTCCAGCGTGAGGTGCGGGTCTTCGATGGTCCACAACGGGTTGCCGGAATCCAGACAGGAGCCCACGAACTCCTTGCCCGCCCCCTCGATGAGCGTCTTCACTTCGCGAGCCTGCATGTCGCCCGCGTGGTTTTCGATGGCCACCTTCAGCCCGGCGTCCATGATGCGCGACCGCACGTTGCGCAGCACCTGCACCGTGTTCTCGATGTGGCCCTCAATGGGAATCGCGCCGGTGCGGTCCGCGGCGCTTCCCAGCACGCAGCGTACGATCTTCGACCCCACGGTGCCGGCCGCCGCGGCCATGCGAGTGAGTTGCTCTTCGGCAGTCCCTTTCGACTTGTCGAAGAGCGTCGAGGTGGGGCAGATCGAAAGCATCCCGATCTCCACTTCGATCCCCAGCTTTTCGGCGTGCGCGCGGACTTCTTTGAGATTTTGCTCTTCCAGGCTGCCCAGGAAGCGGACCTCGCTGAAGTGGACCACCCGGATGCCCCACTTCGCGGCGAAATCGAGATACTGGATGGGTGTCCAGCCCTGCGAGCGAAGGCTGTACAGGTCGAGGCCGAACTTGACCNNCCGGCGCGTCATACGGTCCGCACCTCGGGGTGGACCCACGGCCGGCGATACGGACGGCGCAACAGGCGATTGGCCTCTTCGTCGCCGATGACCTGGCCGTTCCGCGCATCCCAGGCCAGCGTCCGCCCCAATTGCATGGAGAGATTCGCCAGAATGCAGGACGACGTGGAAATGTAGCCTTCCTCGATATCGGCCACCGGCTTGCCGCGCGACGCCATGTTCGCCAGCAGATCTCTCATATGACCGCGGATGGCCGGCGCCACGTGCCGCTCCAGCCGGGCCTCGGTCCGGTCCTCGGGATATTGATCCAGCTCGTAGGCGACGTCTTTGTGAATCGCCTGCCCGCCGCGGTCCGCCGGAATGAAATCGTAACCCATGACCCCGGCCTTCAGCGTGCCTTTCTCGCCGTAGAGCGTGGCGCCCCACGGATAATTCGCGTCCACCGCGGGGCCGAAACGGCGATGCTGCCAGACCACGGTGATGTTGTCGTAGTCGAACATGGCGGTCTGAGTGTCGGCGATGTCGGACTTACCGCCGGTGAGGACGCGCAACCCGCCAAAGGAAGAAATGCGCCTCGGCCAGCCCAGGCCCATGAACCAGCGGACCATGTCGAACATGTGGATTCCCATATCGCCGATGGTGCCGTTGCCATACTCCATGAATTGCCGCCAATTGCGCTGGATGTCGGGGCTGTAGGGCATCATCGGCGCCGGCCCCACCCAGAAATCCCAGTCAAGTGTGCCGGGCACCGGCGCCGGTTGCGCGGCGGTGGCCCGGCCTGCACCGTAGGAGTAGATCTCCACGTGTCCGATAACGCCGAGTTTCCCCTCCAGCACCAGGTTGCGCGCCTCGATCAGATGCGGAGTGCTGCGCCGCTGCGTGCCCACCTGAACCACGCGTTTGTACTTGCGGGCCGCCGCCAGCATCGCCTGCCCTTCCACCACGTCCACGCTGATCGGCTTTTGCAGGTACAGGTCGGCGCCGGCGCGGGCGGCCTCGATCATGGGCAGGGCGTGCCAATGATCCGGGGTGGCGATCTCCACCATGTCCAGGTCTTTCTCCTGGAGCATCTGGCGGTAGTCGGTGAACATCCGAGGCTTCTTTTTGGATGCCTGGCGCGCGGCCGCCATCTCCGCGCAGTCGGCCATCATCTTCCGGTCGACGTCGCACAGCGAGACAATCTCGACGGGCGCCACCTGGACCAGGCGAAAGATATCGGACTTGCCATACCAGCCGCAGCCGATGAGTCCCACTCGTTTGGGGGGCAGATCCGCGGCTTCTGCCGTATAGCGGCGGGCGGCTGGCAGCGCCAGCGCGGCAAGACTTCCCTGAATGAATTTACGACGGTCCATAGATTCCTCGCGGGCTCCAGTTCCGGTGTCCAGTTTATCGGATTTCAGCGATGGTGGAGAGGCGGGCCGCAACCGGCGCGGGCGGCCGGGTTATGGATTGACGACCACCATGCTGGATTCCAGTCCAGTCTTGCCATTTGCATACATAAACGTTCAGTGGCTTGCTGGGGCATAATGAAGTTGAAGCCATGAACCAGACACTCCAGTTCGGTGACACGCATGTCGACGGCGCGTCGCTGGCGGAAGTATGCCGCCGTTATGGTGTCAAGGAGCTTTCGCTGTTCGGGTCCTCGGTCCGCGGTGAGATGCGTCCGGAAAGCGACATCGACATCATGGTGGAGTTCGAGCCGGGAGTACGCGTCGGTCTGATCAAGTTCGAATCCCTCGTCGAGGAGTTGGCAGCGCTCGCTGGGCGTAGGGTTGATTTGGTTACCAAGCGCGGACTGAAGCCTTGGGTTCGCCCTGAGGTTCTCAGAGACGCGCGTGTCATCTATGAGGCATGAGCCGTCGTTCCTGAAAGACATCCTGTCGGCTTGCAGCAAGATTGAATCAATCGTTGCGGCCACCTCCGAAGATTCATTTCTCAAAGACGAGGTTTTGCCGGCGGCCGTGCTCCATCATCTGACGGTCATCGGCGAGGCTATAAGCCGTCTCTCCGTTGAGCTGAGAGATCGCCACCCTGAGGTGCCGTGGCGGCAGATCATCGCGGTGCGGCACAGAATCGTGCATGCATATTTTGATCTGGATTGGCAGATCCTTTGGGATGCGGCCGCCAGCGACATTCCCGAACTCCGCAGACAGGTTCTCGGCATCCTTATGACGGAGTTTTCAGAATCTGAATCCGATTTGAAGTGCCGGTTATTACTTCCCGCCACCCCAACGCGGATTCGAACCTGAGAATAAAGAGCTTAGCGGCTTCGCTGAATGGAAGCCCTGCATTTCCAACGACGCAAACTTCAGAACTCCTGATGTCGCCCTGCAATTTCTGAATGGCGGGGAAAATGGGCTGAACCATTCATATCGATGGCGAGAGCTTAGCAG
>PLRZ01000132.1:0-2209 GCA_003164075.1 Bryobacterales bacterium
CATCCGCCGCAACGTCCGCGGGCAGTATTCGGGACTGACCTTCTGGTCGCCCAACATCATCATCTTCCGCGATCCGCGCTGGGGCCGCGGACAGGAGACTTTCGGCGAGGATCCGTACCTCACCGGCCGCATCGGGGTGGCCTTTATCAAGGGCATGCAGGGCAACGACCCGCACTACTTCAAAGTCATCGCCACCGCTAAACATTACGCCGTGCACAGCGGGCCGGAGTCCGACCGGCACCGCTTCGACGTGCATCCCAGCGAGCGCGATCTGAACGATACCTACCTGCCGGCGTTCAAGGCCGCGGTGAAAGACGGCAAAGTGGATTCCATCATGTGCGCTTACAACGCCATCAATGGCTACCCGGCGTGCGCCAATACCGATTTGCTGCAGAAGGACCTGAAGGCTTGGGGATTCGATGGCTACATCGTGAGCGATTGCGGCGCCATCAACGATTTCTATAGCGCTACCGGCCACAAGTACAGCCCCTCGGCCGCGGAAGCTTCGGCCACGGCGGTCAAGGCCGGCACCGATCTCACTTGCGGCACCGAATATGGCCGCGGCTTGCCCGATGCCGTGAAGAACGGCCTGATCAAGGAATCCGAAATCGACCAGGCGATGGTCCGGCTGTTCACCGCGCGCTTCAAACTGGGCATGTTCGATCCGCCGGAGCGCGTGCCTTTCAGCAAGATTACGCTGGCCGACAACGACAGCCCGGGGCATCGCCAGGTGGCGCTCGAAGCGGCGCGCAAATCGATCGTGCTGCTGAAGAACGACAATCGGACGCTGCCGGTGAAGGCCGCGGTGAAGAGGATTGCGGTCATCGGTCCCTCGGCGGACGACCCTGTGGGGCTGCTGGGCAACTATAACGGATTCTCGCCGAAGGAGGTGGCCCCGCTCGAAGGCATGGAGCATCAGTTCGCCGGAAAGGCCGAGATTCGTTACGCCATGGGCAGCCCGTATGTTCCGGGCATGCAGGGGCTGGTGCCGGCCTCGGCATTGACTCCGCCCAGTGGTTCCGGCCGCGGACTGCTGGCCGAATACTTCGACAATCCCGATCTATCGGGCCAGCCCAAGCTGTCGCGGGTAGAGCCGCGCATCTTCCAGCAGCAGGGCCTCGTCGACCCGGCGGTGTCCGCTGTCATTCCCACCCCGCCTCCGCCCGCGCCTCCCGCTCCGGGAGCCGCACGCGGCGGCTTCACGCCTCCCGCGCCGACGGCATCGGTGCGCTGGACCGGCGCCCTGAAAGCTCCCGTGACGGGCGACTATCTGATCGGCGACCGGGGCGGATTCGGCGCCAGCGCGCTGCGCATCTTCCTCGACGATAAGGAACTGGTGGCTCCGGCCCCGGCGCCAACGCCGGCGCCGTCCGCGGATGCCCCCGCCGGCGGTGGACGTGGACCCGGCCGCGGCGCCGCGGCGCCCATCCACGTGCAAATGGAAGCGGGACATACCTACAAGCTGCGGGCGGAATATAAGACCAACGGACCTGCGGGCAGCGCGCAACTAACCTGGCTGCCGCCCGCGGACGCCATGCTGGCCGAAGCCGTGGAGGCGGTGAAGAACTCCGATCTGGCCGTGGTATTCGTGGGCCTCAACTCCAATCTGGAGGGCGAAGAAATGCGCGTCAATCAGCCCGGATTTTCGGGCGGAGACCGCACCGAAATCACTCTGCCGGAAACCCAGGAGAGCCTGGTAAAGGCGGCCATCGGCACCGGCAAACCGGTGGTCGTGGTGCTCACCAGCGGCAGCGCCATCGCCGCTAATTACGCGGCGGAACATGCCGCGGCGCTCCTGGAACTGTGGTATGGCGGCGAAGAGAGCGGGACCGCCATCGCCGAGACGCTGGCCGGCGTCAACAATCCTTCCGGACGGCTGCCGGTGACCTTCTATAAAGGGGTGGATCAGTTGCCCAAGTTCGACGACTATTCCATGGATGGGCGCACTTACCGCTACTTCAAAGGCGAGCCGCTGTACGGGTTCGGCTACGGACTGAGCTATTCCACTTTCCAATATTCCGCGCCCAAGGGGCAGCGTACGGCGACCGGCGCGGAAGTGTCGGTCCGCGTGAAAAACGCCTCGGGGCCGGAAGGCGACGAGGTGGTTCAACTCTATGTGACCGGCGCGCCGGATGGCGCCATCCGCTCGCTCCGCGGATTCCAGCGCGTGCATCTGCGCGCGGGCGAATCGAAGGACGTAAAATTCACC
>PLRZ01000132.1:2214-2722 GCA_003164075.1 Bryobacterales bacterium
CGGCTCGGTAAACGCTTGCGAAATCAATGCGCCCGTTTCCGAGCCGCGACGGTAAGGGAGCGGGCGCACCATAGAGACGCCTGCTGTTTCGTTCGGCCGCGGGCTGAGGTACACTTACGCTTTCACATCTCACAAGCACGAATTACCAGCCGAAAATGAAGGTCATCGACCCAAAACGAATTCAGGGCGCATCGAGCGAGGTGGTGCGCGACATCAACCGCCGGATCGTCCTGAATCTCATTCGTACGCGCCATCCGATCTCACGAGCCGACCTGGCCCGGTTGTGCGGCCTGCAGCGCAGCACCATCTCGCTGATCGTAGAGCAACTGATCGCCGAATCGTGGGTGATTGAGGGGCCTACGGGACGTTTGCCGCGCGGCCGCCGGCCCACTTTCCTGCGCCTTAATGAGGAGCGGGTGATCGTGGGGGTAGACATTCGTCCCACGCAGACCACCGTGGCCCTGGCCGACGCCAACGGCAAGTTCACCTCGCGGGAAGTCATCCCCAC
>PLRZ01000132.1:2733-3097 GCA_003164075.1 Bryobacterales bacterium
TTCGCCCCCAACCTGAAATGGCGCGATTTCGACCTGCGCACGCCCATCATGAAAGCCACCGGCGTCGATGTGGAACTGGAGAACGCGGCCAACGCCTGCGTGCTGGCGACGGTCTGGTTCGAGCACAACGAAGCCAGCCGCAACCTGGTGGTGGTGACGGTTTCCGAGGGCATTGGCACTGGAATTCTGGTGAACGGACAACTGGTGCGCGGGTTGAACGGCATGGCCGGCGAATTTGGCCACGTGCCGCTGGATGCCAAGGGGCCTGTCTGCGGTTGCGGTGGGCGCGGGTGCTGGGAGGTATTCGCCTCCAATCGCGCCGCGCTGCGTTATTACCTCGAGTCCGGCGCGGCCACCTCGGGCC
>PLRZ01000533.1:0-2128 GCA_003164075.1 Bryobacterales bacterium
AGGTGGGCGATACTGTCCAGTCGCAGGAGTGAATGCTGCAACTCAGCTTGGAACAGGAGTACGAGCAGGCCGATTACCGCGAGACAAGCCCCTTCGAACACCCAACTCGTGATGGTCAAATCGAAGTGCCCAGCCCATAAGGCGGCGGCGTGAAAGCCGACAATCAACAACGCCAGGTGGAGGGCGCGCGTCTGCTTGGCCCAGATCAGCACCAGATAAAACGCCACGCTCAGTACGATAAAGTCGACAACATTCTGCCACCGAATCCAATTCACCAGCGGCATATCTTCGCAGCCTCCCTCTCGAAACGGCAACACTCAAAACGCCCGCCGGGCGCGTCTTAGATCCACTTCTTTCGAAGTAACCAGACTTTGATTAGTTGGGTAAGGCCAACATAGCAAAGCAAAGTCACCATCAGGATCGGCCAGTACAGCCCTGGCAGGTGTGCCAGACCCAGCGAAGAGGCGAGGGGAGAATACGGCAACCATGCCCCGAGGACCATGATGGATAGCGTTGTGATCGTCAGCGGCAAACTCGCCCGGCTCTGTAGGAAGGGAATCCGATTGGTTCGAATGACGTGGATAATGAGCGTTTGTGTCATGAGCGATTCTACGAACCAACCGGTCTGAAATACTGACGCGCGGGACGGGTCCCAACATTTGAATACCCAAAGCATGACGAAGAACGTCGTGTAGTCGAAGATCGAACTGATGGGGCCGATGAAGAAGATAAAGCGCTTAATCTCACCGATGTCCCAAGGCCGCGGCCGCGACACTTGCTCTTCGTCGACCGAGTCGGTGGGGATGGGCACTTGCGAGAAGTCATACAGCAGGTTGTTGGTCAATACCTGGATTGGCGCCATTGGGAGGAAGGGGAGAAAGGCGCTCGCCCCCACCACGCTGAACATATTCCCGAAGTTGGAACTCGCTCCCATGCGGATGTATTTCAGGATATTGGCGAACACCTTTCGTCCCTCGGTCACACCCCCTTCGAGCACCATGAGGTCCTTCTCCAGCAGGATCAGA
This sequence comes from Bryobacterales bacterium, assembly GCA_003164075.1. Next base: position 1,026 of record PLRZ01000533.1, read on the forward strand.
TCCGCGGACTCCTTGGCGATGTCCGTCGCCGTGTCCACGGAGATGCCGACGTCGGCGGCTCGTAATGCGGGAGCGTCGTTGATTCCGTCGCCCAGGAAGCCGACTACGTGCCCCTTACCGCGGAGGGCGCGGATAACCCGCTCCTTGTGAGCCGGGGAGAGGCGGGCAAAGAGGGCCGTCTTCAATGCCGCTTCGGCCAACTCAGGGTCGGACATTTTCTCAACGTCCGCGCCCAAGAGCATCGGGTCGGGCACGAGTCCTACGTCTTTGCACACCTTGCGGCTGATGAGCTGATTGTCACCGGTCAGGATTTTCACCGCCACTCCGTGCTGGCGCAGCGCTTCGAGCGCAGGCCCGGCAGTTTTCTTGGGCGGGTCCAGGAATGCGACGTAGCCTCTGAGCACCAGGTCGCACTCGTCGGCTAACGAGCAGACTTCCTTCCCCGGGAGGTCCTTAGTTGCCACCGCCAGCACTCGGAAGCCATCGTTGCTGAGACTGTCGTACTCCTGTTTCAGGCCGACCGTCAGGCTTGGATCCATCGGGGAGACTTTCCCGTCGAGTTCAAAGTGGGAGCAGTGCTGGAAAACCTCCTCCGGCGCTCCTTTAGTGAAGAGGATCGCTTTTCCCTCAGGGTCCGCCACCATAACCGACATCATGCGTCGTGTGAAATCGAACGGGATTTCGTCCAGCTTTTTGTACTTCTCGATCAGCTCCTTGCCATGGAAATCGGCGCTCTCCAGGATTGCCCGGTCGAGCAGATTCTTAAGCCCGGTCTGGAAATTGCTAATCAGATACCCGTCCAAGAGTATGTCGTCGGTTTCCCGCCCGGCGACATTGCAATGCCGCATTAGAACGACGCGATCCTCGGTGAGCGTGCCGGTCTTGTCGGTACACAATATATCCATGCCGCCGAAGTTCTGGATGGAATTGAGACGCTTGACAATTACCTTGCGGCGGCTCATGGCGAGAGCACCCTTGGCGAGGCAGACGGATACAATCATCGGCAGCATCTCGGGCGTGAGACCCACCGCCACGGCCAAAGCGAAGAAGAACGCGCCCTTCCAATCGTGCTTGGTGAAGCCGTTGAGGAGAAATACCAGAGG
>PLRZ01000533.1:2150-3467 GCA_003164075.1 Bryobacterales bacterium
GACGGCCGTGGCGGTACCGCTCTCGACGCTGGTCCCCATGAAGCATATGTTCTTGAGCTCAGTCGGAGAACTCGCCGTCGTGGTGTCCGGATCGTGGAATTTCTCGATCGGGAGCGACTCGCCCGTAAGACTCCCCTGGCTCACGAAGAGGTCTTTGGCAGTCAGTATCCGCACGTCGCCCGGGATCATGTCGCCGGCGGCCAACTGGATCATGTCTCCAGGCACCAGGTCGCGAAGCGGTATCTCCCTCGCCTTGCCGTCCCGAACAACGGTGGCGGTCACATGGATCATGGCCTTCAGCTTTGCCGCCGCCGCGCCGGCTCGTGCCTCCTGCCAGAAGCGGAGCCCCACGCTCAGCGCGACCATCATGGCCATTACTGTGCCGGCGCGGGCGTCGCCAGTCGCGAACGAAACCGCTGAGAGAATCGTCAGCAGAATCACTAGCGGATTGAGGATGATTTTCAGAAGCCGGATGGGCCAGCCTTGCGGCTTCTCTTGTGCGACCTCATTGGGACCCGTGCTGCGCGCCCGCAACTCGGCTTCGGCTTGAGTCAGGCCGTTCGCCGCGGTTCGTAGCTGTAGGAGCAGTTCTTCACCGCCCTTGCGCGCAGCATCCAAGACCACGGGAGAAACCTGAATATTCCTGCTCTTCGCCTTCTTGGGAATCGACGGTTCGACTGGGCGGAGCGGCGCCCCAGCGGCTCCGGATTCTGCCCCACCGCCACCGCCGGCCGGGCCCGTGCTACCAGTTTCAGGTGTTGTCATACCCTCCGAACTATCGAGTCGGCGAGATTCGAGCGCTACAAGCCGGAATCGCGGATAACCTAAGACCTCGCCTTCGATATCCATAGCAAGTCGTCTTCCGTATCCGGCAGCATTGCGGGCAGGGACAAGCCCGGCAGTCTCTTTCCGCTTTGCTCTGGCCACACCCGTGCAACGTGCTCCATAGGAGGCGGAGCGACTTTAAGATGGCCTGTGTGGAAATAACCTATTCAATCGCCACCTAACGCTCCCTTACGGGGTGCCCTTTGGGCCCGGCTCTGAACGCGCATCGGAGCCGGGCCCAGAGGGCACCCCGTAAGGAGCGTTAGGCAAGTTTATTTCCGGGCCGCCGCCTCTTCGGAGCACGCCGGAAATATGCACCACTTCTTGCGGCCTCCGATGCCGCTTTCCTCGCATGTCCTGCACTTCCTGTCGTCCGGACGGCAAGACTTGCACTTTCCGGCCTGTTGGAGCCACAGTTGCTGCCTCCCTCGGCTCAATTGGATCGGCCACGCTCCGGAACGTCAGAACTCCTGACGTCGTGGAATTTGGGAT
>PLRZ01000533.1:3487-3654 GCA_003164075.1 Bryobacterales bacterium
TGGCTCAGGTCAATTTCCCCAAACTATCCGAAATCCCCGGCTTTTCGGCGAGTTTCCTGGCCTCGCGTTGCCTGGCAGGGTTGGCGCGGTGCGTGCACTGGAAAAGGATGTAGCGGGCTGAAAGCGGCAACCGAGGGCCAGCACGCGCGATCGCCCAGAGTCGCTGC
>PLRZ01000665.1 GCA_003164075.1 Bryobacterales bacterium
ACGACGTCAGGAGTTCTGAGGTTCTGATTAAAGGTCACCACCTGGGCCTGAGACAATTGGCTGAGGCGGGCGGCGTATCGTTTCTGCTGAGCCCATTGGGGGCTTTCAGGACGGGCCCGCCGAAGTCGGCCAGGAGGCGTGCTCGCGTCGCCTAAGCGGCTGCGGACCGCGGTTGCACCGCCTTCTCGATTTCTCGTTGTCGAGCTTGCCGGGTGGTGCGGAGGTCATATTCAAGCTGGAGGCCGAGCCAGAATTCGGCCGAGGTCCCCAGGTATCGCGCCAGGCGCAGGGCGGTATCGGCTGTGATTCCGCGGCGCCCGCGCACCACATCATTGAGGCGCGTTGCCGTAATGCCCAGTGCCTTGGCGAGCCGGTTAACGCTCATGCCTAGCGGTTCCAGAACGTCCTCACTTATCGTTTCGCCGGGATGGGGAACGGGTATTGAATTAGCCATAACATTATGCTCTTAGGATTCCTAATGGTAGTCGGTTATTGCCACGTCGTAGGCGTCTCCATCTTTCCAAACGAAACAAATGCGGTACTGGTCGTTGATTCGGATGCTGTGTTGCCCCTTCTCGGCGCCTTTCAGGGCTTCTAAGCGGTTACCGGGAATCGCTGCCAAGTCTCCCAGCGATCTCGCCTGGTTCAGATGGATGAGCCTACGGAGCACGGTTTTTTCAATGGTCCGATACTGCTTCGAGGACTGCTGCTGGAATATCCTTTCCGTCGCGGCATCTCGAAAGGACGCAATCACGAGACTATCGTATATCGGTATCCGACAAATTGCAAGGGACTTGACTCGGGGCCTCGGGGATGAGATCAGGGGTCCGCGGGGAGTCGAGGTCAAAATTGCGGCTCAATAACTCCCGGAGGGCTTCGAATTCGAGTACTTCCGGGCTGGTTTTCAAAGGGAGAACGGCCTCACCTATATCTTCGCCGTTCCCGAAAGCCTTTTTCAATTACGGTTAATGTTCCCTCGGTGATTTGCAGGGCCGGTAAATCGCGGCGGCGGACCCACTCGACGGCGCAGACATCGTCGCCGGCGCACAGTTCTCCGCCGGTGACACGGCAAATGTAGTCGATGAGGACGTAGTGATATTCGGGCGCGCCGGCGGCATCGCGCATAATGCGTTCGAAGATTTGGAGCACTCCCAGCGGGCGAATCTCCAGTCCGGTCTCCTCGCGCACCTCGCGCCGGACGCCGTCCGCCAGAGATTCGCCGAGCTCCAGCGCTCCTCCGGGCAGCGACCACAAACCTTTGAGCGGCTCCTTGCCGCGCTGTGCCATCAGGATGCGGTCGCGTTTGAAAATGAGTGCGCCCACGCCGACGATGGGACGCTTGGGATAGCGGCGGTCGTCTTCGGATGGGTTCACTTCAGGTGCGTCCTCTGGAAGAGTGGGCCGGGTTCAGCCCGGGCAGGGCAGGTGCGTAAACGGTTTCGGGAGGCACGTCTCTGAACGACCGCTCCCTCGCGNNTCCCGAAACTGTTTAAGCACCCGGGCAGGGCAGGCGAGCACCGCCTGCCCCACCTCCGAAGTTCTCGCCAGGAAGCGGTGAATGAGCCAAAGTGGCGCCACGTCAATTGCCGCCCTTTCCGTCCACGCGGATGCGGTACAGGAATCCGCGGGCGGTCACATACAGCCAACTGCCCGCCGGATCGAGGGCGCAGTTGGATGGCCGGTCATGCATCGGGATGGTGTGAATCGGCTTGCCCTCGGCGCTGTAAATGGCGATCCCCTTTCCCGTGACGATGTACAACTCGCCCTTTTCGTTGACGCACAGTCCGCCCGGTATTCCGTCGATCTGCGGCACCAGGACTCTCTCGCCCGAAGCGTCGCCGTTATGGTCCAGGTCGTAAGCGCGCACGTTACGCTCGTCGGAATTGGTCACGTATAGCACCCGTCCGTTGGGCGAAATCGCAATGCCATGAGGACGGCCCGCGGGCTTGGCCACCAGCTTGGGAGCACCTCTGGGCGGCACATGGTAGACGCCGTAGAAATCCAGCTCCCGATGGTCCGACTGCTCGCCGAAGGCAGGATCGGTGAAGTAGACGTGGTCGCTCTTGCTCACCGCCAGGTCGCTGGGGGCGTTGAGCTTCTTGCCTTCCCACAGGTCCGCCAGCACCTCGGCGTGGCCGTCCTTCAAATTCGTGCGAGTCACGCGGCGGGCGTGGGTTTCGCAGGTGTACAAGCGGCCCTGGCTGTCGAACGCGTTGCCGGCGGGACCGTTGGCCGGTTCACGGAAGCTGGCCGGTTCGCCGCCGGGAGTCCACTTCCAGATCTTGTCGGCCACGGTATCGCTGAAAATCAGAAAGCCGTCCTTCGACCAGGCCGGACCTTCGGTGAAGATGAAGCCTTTACCGATAATCTCGAGGGTGATTTTGGAAAAATCCTGCGCGGGCGCGGCTACAGCGAAAACCGCGGCGGCGATACCGATTCGGAGGAAGGGGGGCATTTAGCCGTGAAGCTTGACTTCAATGTTATTGACCACCTTCTTGACGCCCTTTACCTTCTTGGCGATGTGGGCCGCCTTGTCCTTCTGGCCCTGGTTCTCCACGGCTCCCCCGAGAGTCACCACGCCGTCTTTTACTTCCACTTTCAGGTTGCCGCCCTTGACGTCGATGTCGCTGGCCAGACTGATGCGGACCTTGTCGTAAATTGCGTCGTCGGAAACCGGCTTATCGGCCGCCAGACAAATGCCGGCCAGCAGAATAAGCACCGTGAAGGAAGCGCAAATTTTAAGAATCATCCTTACCGGCCATTGTACGCCAGTCCAGCGTGTTGAGAAAGGCCGCCTCGTCGCGCCAACCCGGTTGCACCCGGACGTGCAGATCGAGGTAGATCTTCACGTCGAACAGTTTTTCCATTTCGATGCGCGCCATGGTGCCGATTTTGACCAGCACAGCGCCCTTTTTGCCGATCACGATGGCCTTCTGCCCGGGCCGCTCCACCCGGATGGTGGCATAGATGCGCGTCAGGCCGGGTGTTTCCTCCCAGCGATCCACCATCACCGCGACCGAATGGGGCACTTCCTGCCGGGTGACCAGCAGGACCTTCTCGCGGACCAGTTCGGCGGCCAGAAAGCGCTCCGGCTGATCCGTGACGTAATCCTCCGGGAAGTAGGCCGGCCCTTCCGGCAGGTGCTCCAGAATCACCTGGAGCAGTTCCTCCAGCCCGATGCGCCTGGTGGCCGAAACGGGCATGTAAGCGGCGAAATTGTGGAGCGCCTTGTAGCGTTCGATCAAGGGCAGCAGCTTGGCCTTGTCGGGCAGCAGGTCCACCTTGGTCAGCACCAGGACGACGGGGGTTTCCGTCTTGATTGCCAAGTCCAGCGCACGCCGGTCTTCGACGGTGAAGGCGCGCGTCGCGTCCACCAGGAAGAGCAGCAGGTCGCGCTCCTCGAGCGAAGCGCGCACGGTATCCATGAGGCGCTTGTTGAGCTGCGAATCGGCCTTGTGGATGCCGGGGGTGTCGACGAAGACGATCTGCGCTTCGGGCAGTGTGACCACGCCTTGGATCGAGGTCCTTGTGGTCTGCGGTTTGTCCGCGACGATGGCCACTTTCTGCCCTACCAGGGCATTCAGCAGCGTGGATTTCCCCGCATTGGGGCGCCCCACCAGCGATACGAAACCGGACTTGAACTTATTCTTCATGAGTTACCGTCGTGAGGTCTTCAGGACAAGCTAAGGCAGGCGGCACCGCCTGCCCCACCACTGCAAACACAGAACCTGTCTTTGTGGGGCAGGCGGCGCCGCAGGGGCGGGCTGAAGCCCGCCGCAGGCTGAAGCCTGCCCCACAACTTCTTATTCATGAGCGACCGCCTGAGATTTACTGAGCCGCACCCGCCCCACTCGAAATTCATCGCTGGCCA
>PLRZ01000086.1 GCA_003164075.1 Bryobacterales bacterium
CTTTATCGGAACCTAAGATCCGTCAAAAGGGCCAATAGCTGGTTTCCGTCGCGAAACTCACTTCAAATGGCGGACCGCTCCCTGGCGGTCGCGGCTCGGAAAACGCTGCGATGATTCCACGGCATCGGGAGTTCTGAGTTTCGCGACGGAAACCAGCCAATAGCCAATAGCTTGCGCCGGTCTCACTTATGCGTTTTGCCGCAGCCACTCCTGGAACGCATCGCGATACATCACAATGCCGCGGCGCGAGTATTGCAAGTAACCCATGCGGCGGAACTGATTCATGTAGTGGGTCACGATCTCGCGCGACGTGCCCACATACTGCGAAAGCAGTTCGTGCGTGAACGCCGACATGTGCACCGAGCCATCGCTCTCCACGGTGCCCAGCCGTTCTGAGAAGCGAATCAGCGAGCGCGCCAGCCGGCGGGCAATGTTGTCGGCCGAAAAACTCTCGATCCGCTGCGTCATATCGAGCGTTCGCTGTATCTGGATCTGCAGCAGCGCCACCGCCAGACGGGGACGCTTCATCACGATCTCCTCGATCTCCTGCGTGCCCCAAGCCATCAGCTTGGCGTCTTCCAATGCTGTAGCCTGCTCCGAACGATGGGGGAGACTGAGGAACGCGGATTCACCGAAAAACTCATCCGCCTGGTAGATGTCTACCACCACCTGGTGTCCGTCGTCCGCCAGGCGGACCACCTTCACCCTCCCGTCAATCACCAGATGCAGACTGGTGGAGGGCTGATCCTGGTTGTAAATGGTTTGGCCCTTGCGGTACTCCATGATGGTTGAGCACGGCAAATGCGCTAACGGATCTTCAAGCGATTTGTGCGGCGCGTACGCCGTAGGACTGGACGCCATGGTCTCCTCCAAAGACGTTAAGCACCCCGGCAGGATTTACCGGGGAGTGCAGGTTTCGCTGATCGTTTCGATGCTGCGAACCTTGAATATGGGACCCGACCCGTCCGAACTTGCTGTCCCTCGGACCGTTACCTTATGTCCCACATGTTTGGCGAAGCCTTCCGTCGGGAAGCCATCCGCCGCCAGAGTTGCGATGATTGCCATCGTCTGGTCGTTGACAAGCACCCATTTTCCCTCTTGCTCGTCCACGCACCCCGTCAACGATGCCGTTTGTTCCTTGGGATCGGATTTGGGCTTGGGATCTGTGCTCGGCTTCTGCTGCTGCTGCGGACGATCCACCGCGGGATTCGACCGGGCATAGGACAGGCTCCAACCTGAGAAAACAACGAGTACCGCGATTGCTGCCCCTCGAATCATGACATTCCTCACCCGATCTAAGTAGCATGTGGGGTGCCAAATAGTACCACCTTCACGCGCACCAAGGCGGAAGTTCCCTAACCTCTACTTGTTCCACAAGATACAGTCACGGGCGGACGTTCCCATACACTTTGAACACGCGACTGCCGATAACTACTCGGTCCAATTATGTACCACCCAAGTGCAAAGTTTACCCATTACCTTCGTTATGATGGAGAGGTGCCGGCCACCGGGCGCCAGCTTCTGGCGCTGCTCACTTTCTGTATCTCTCTGACAGCGCAGACTTTCTCCGCGCCTGCGGGGATTCGGCCCGCACTCCGAAAACCCGCCGGTTCTATCTTGCCCGGAGGCCGAATCATCGCTCCGCTGGGCGATCAGTATGCTACTGGAGCTGGTCCTTTCGGGCTATTGGTCGGCCCATCGGCACGCACGGTAGTCACTTCCAATGGCGGTCCCGGCCCCAATTCCCTGACCGTGCTGGACCACGACCGTTCCGGCCGCTGGACCGCGCAGCAACTGGTGGCTCGTTCCACCGAAGGGCAGGAAGCGTTCGGATCGGACTGGCGCGGCCTCTTCATGGGGCTGGCATATGTAAATGACCATGCGGTCTGGGCCTCGGAGGGCAACTCCGGGCGGGTCAGCCTCTTCGATTGGGTCGCCGCCCGGCGGCGCGCCATCGATCTGAACCAGGGCGATTACAAAGACAGCTACACCGGCGACCTGGCTTTGGACGCCGAACGCAATGTCCTATATGTGGTGGACCAGGCGAATTTTCGCGTCGCGGTGGCCGATCTGCGGACCCGGGCGGTGATCGCGTCGGTGCGCGTGGGACGCCTGCCGTTCGCCGTGGCGCTTTCGCCCGACCGCAAGAAACTCTACGTGACCAATGTGGGTATGTTCGAATATCGCCTGATTCCCGGGGCCGACCCGGCCCAGCCGCGCGCCACGGGCCTTCCCTTTCCGGCTTTTGGGTTCCCTAGCAGCGACGCGGTTTCGGGCGCCGAACGGCGAACTGAGAAAGGCCTGGTCCAGGTGCCCGGCCTGGGGGATCCCAACGTGCGGGAATCCAACTCGCTGTGCGTGGTGGATGTCTCCAACCCCGCGGCGGCCAAAGTGGAAGCCTTCATTCGCACCGGCGTTCCGTTCGGCCAGTCGAGCGATGGCGGCAGCAGTCCCTCAGGCGTGGTGGTCACTGCCGACCGCGTATTTGTTTCCAATTCCGGCAACGACAGCATTACCGTGATCGACCCCCGGAGCAACCGCGCGATGGCGGAAATCCCCATCCGCATTCCGGGGCTCGAAACGCTGCGGGGCGTGCTGCCCATCGGCATGGCGTACCACGAAAAGACGGGCTGGCTGCTGGTAGCGGAAGCGGGCATCAACGCCATCGCGGTGATTGACCCGCGCGCAGGCCGCGTGCTGGGGCACTTGCCGGTGGGCTGGTTTCCGGCGCGCGTGGCGCTCGATGGCGACACGGTTTTCGTGGCCAATGCCAAGGGCAACGGCACCGGCCCCAACGGCTACAGCGGTTCGCAAGGCGCGGTTTTCTCGACCCGCGTCCGCCAGGGCTCGGTGTCCATTTTTCCCCTTCCGCCCACGGGCGAACTGCCTCAAAACACTGCCTTCGTGATGGAGGCTAACGGCTTTGTGGCGCGTCCGGCGCCGCCGCCGTTGCCGGAGGGCATCCGCCACGTGATTCTGATCGTGAAGGAGAACCGCACCTATGACGAGGTGCTGGGCGACGAACTGGAAACCTCCGTGGGGCCGGCGATGGGAGCGCCGCTGCTGGCGCGGTTCGGCAGCCGCGGCTATGTGGATGGCCGCAGGCAGCGGCTCAGCCTGAAGGATGTCGACGTCACTCCCAATCATCACTCCATGGCCCAAACGTGGAGCTTCAGCGACAATTTCTACGCCGATTCGGACGTGAGCGTGGACGGCCACCACTGGCTGGTTGGGGCCTACCCCAGCGTGTGGACTGAAACTTCTTTGATGGCGGCCTACAGCGATCAAAAGAAGGACTTTCGAACGGGCTCCGCAGCCGGGCGGCTGGAATTCGCGGGGTCGGATTCTTCGGTGCATCCCGAAGATCAACTGGAAGGCGGCACCATCTGGCACCACTTCGCGCGCCACGGCGTGAGTTTCCTGAACTTCGGGGAGGGATTCGAGCTCGCGGGCGTAGATGAAGAGAAAGATCTGGAGCCCACCGGCGCCCGCTTCCTTACCAACGTGCCCATGCCGGAGCCGCTCTACAGCCACACATCGCGTGAATATCCCGGGTTCAACATGAATATTCCCGACCAGTATCGGGCCGTGCAATTTATGCACGAGATCGATGAAAAATATGTAAAGACAGGTACGGATCTGCCGCAGTTCATTTTCGTGCATTTACCCAACGACCACATGGCCGACGCCCGTCCCGAGGACGGCTACCCGTACGCGGAGTCTTTCGTGGTGGACAACGACTACGCCCTGGGGCGCATTCTGGAGTATCTTTCGGGCACGAAATGGTGGAAAGATACCGCTGTATTTATCACCGAGGACGATCCGCAGGGCGGTGTGGACCACATCGACTCACACCGCACGGTGCTGCTATGCGCCGGTCCGTGGATGAAGAAGAATTACGTGTCCCACGTGAACACCAGTTTCCCCGGCCTGCTGAAGACCATATTCGGTCTGCTGAAGCTGCCGCCGCTCAACCTGTTCGACGCGTCGGCCACCGGTTTGAGCGATTGTTTCGCTTCGCAGCCGGACCCGGCCGGGTACAAATTATTGGATGTAGACCGCCGCATTTTCGACCCTGACAAGGCGCGGCAATCCACCAACGGGAAGCCGTCGCTGAAGATGGACGATCCCAAGGAAGTGAAGCGGTAGGGGGCGGCTTCGCGGCGAGCCGGTCAAGGAAGTTCGAGATCGGGGAAAGCGCTGGCGGGATAGAGGGCCCAGCCGTCGGCGAACATGAAGTGACGTTTGCCGGCTTCGTTGGCGCGGAATTTGCCGTCGGCGAACAGCGTCAGCCAGCCGCCATCGGGAAGCATGTGGATGATCTGGAGACACTCGCCGGTTTCGACGTCCCAGATGCGGATGGTGTTGTCCGCGGAGCTGGAGGCCAAACGTCGGCCGTCTCCGTTCCAGGCCACGCTGAAGACCCGACCGCCATGACCTTCAAGAGTGCGCACGAGTTGGCCTCCCTCGCCGTCCCACACCCGCACGGTCGTGTCATCCGAGCCGGAAGCCAAGCGCCGGCCCTCTCCGTCCCACGCCACCGACCTGATCATGCCACCGTGACCTTCGAGCGTAGCGAGGAGTTGGCCTTGCTCGGCGTCCCACACCCGCACCGTGCGGTCAGAAGAGCCGGAAGCCAAGCGCCGACCCTCCGGATCCCAGGCCACCGACGCGACCGGACCGCCGTGGCCGGTGAGGGTATAGAGCAGTTGGCCTTGCTCGGCATCCCATACTCGCACTGCGCCATCGGCCGATCCGGAGGCCAGGGATCTCCCCTTGCAGCCCCAAACGATCGACAGGGATGAGCCGCTGTCGCCTTTGAAGGTGCCCAACAGTTGGCACTGCTCGACGCCCCAGACCCGCACCGTCTTGTCCTGGGAAGCCGACACCAAGTGTAGGCCCGCTGCGTCCCACGCCACCGATGAGACGATGCCGGCATGGCCTTCCAGGACGCACATTAATTGCCCCCGCTCCACGTCCCATACTCGCACTGTTTGATCTATAGAGCCGGAAGCCAAGCGGTGGCCTTGGCGATCCCACGCCACCGACGTCACCAAACCACTATGACCTTCGAGGGTGCGCAGCAGCGCGCCTCGTTCGGCGTCCCAGACCTGTACCGTCTGATTCGAGGAACCGGAAGCCAGCCGTCGGCCTTCCTGGTCCCACGCTACGGACACGACAAAGTCGACATGCAATTCGAAGGTGCGCAGCAGTTGGCCTTCCTTGGCGTCCCACACGCGCAAGGTGTGATCGGAGGTGGAAGCCAGGCGACCCTCGGGGCCCCACGCCAATGACAAGACCTCACTCATGTGGCCTTCGAGGGTACTCAGAAGTTGGCCTTGGTCGGCGTCCCACACCCGTACCGCCCTGTCATCGGACCCGGAAGCCAATCGCCCGCCCTCTTGGCTCCAGGCAACGGACAAGACCTCCCCGCGGTGGCCTTCGAGAGTTCGCAGAAGCTGGCCTTGCTCGGCGTCCCACACCCGAACTGTTTGGTCCTCGGAACCGGAGGCCAACCGTCGGCCCTCTGGGTCCCACGCCACCGACCGTACCCCTTTACTGTGGCCTTCGAGAGTCCGCAGAAGCTGGCCTTGTTCGGCGTTCCACACGCGCACCGTCTTGTCATCGGAACCGGAAGCCAACTGCCGCCCATTGCCATCCCACGCCACTGACCAGACTGTGCTGCTATGGCCTTCGAGGGTGCGCAGCAGTCGGCCTTGGTCGGCGTCCCACACACGCACCATCTCATCATCGCAGGCGGAAGCCAATCGCCGGCCTTCTCGATCCCACGCCATCGAATGGACCCTGCCGCCGTGGTCTTTGAGGGTGCGCAGGAGTCGGCCTTGCTCGACGTCCCACATGCGCACCGTCCCGTCGGCGGAGCCGGACGCCAACCGCCCCCCAACCGGCTCCCACGCCACCGAAGTTGCTCCCGCATGCGCCAAATGCCGACGCAAAAGGCCGAGGACTGAGTCGATGACCCAGACACCTTCTGTGTCCGCTACGGCTATCAAAGGAAGATTAGGGTGAAACGCGATTGCTCGGGGCCATACGCACGGCAACACACCCACGGCTCTGGCGTGAGTCGGGCGACCGGGACCAGCCGTGCCGAACAGCTTGGCTCCGTCCCAGACGGCGCCTTCGGTTCGGGTTTCCGACAAGCTTGCGAAGCTCAGATCCGCGGCGGAGAAGTTGGCCGACTCCAGGATGGCGTGACCGAGGTCGGCACCTTGTAGATTGGCCCCCGAAAAATCCGCACGGCTGGCCCATGCCGCAAACAGGCTGGCCCGTTCGAGGTTCGCCCCGCAGAGGGCGGCACCTGTCAGTCCGCAGCAGGACAGTACAGCCTCTGCCAAGTCAGCTCCAGTCAGATCGGCGTCGTTCAAGTCAACGCCCGCAAGTTGGAATCCGGCCAGCCGCGCTCCCGCGAGATGCGCGCCGCGCAGTTGGCTCATTCTCGGCCGCGCGTGCAGCTCCAGCGCGTTCTCCGAAGCCTCGACCGCGTACGCCGCTTCCAGAACAGATCGAACCGCAGCTTCGCATACCTTCC
>PLRZ01000543.1:0-5178 GCA_003164075.1 Bryobacterales bacterium
TTATTGTTTCGCGGCCCCTTAGCGCGTGCCACGATCGGTTGTGTTTCAAGGAGAAGTATCATGCGCATCCTGCTCAACACCAACCAAGCCTCGCGGTTCGGGCCACCGCTTTCAAGAAGTGCTGTCTGACAAGCGGGGCGCACCGCTGCGGCACAAATACTCCAGCAGCAGAATCATTTTATGTTCCTGGTCCGCGGAGTGACATTGCCGACAGCCGGCGGACGCCTTCTGGTAGCGTGTGATTCGTTCGGCCCACTGTTCCCGGGAAGCGTAGCGTTTGCCGGAGGAATCGAGAAGGCAGGCGCCCAGGAACCCGGCGATAAACTGCAACTCGTCAGAGGAAAGGCCCTGTACAAAACGGCGGGCCGTGGATCGATGAGGACTATCGGCACACGAAACTAGAGCGGCTACCAGAGTGCTTCGCACGGCAGATCTCCTGTCGATGAGGAACCATACTCATTCTGTGGATCTGGCCGTATTATGGCGAAAAACCGATGGATGGCGCAAGGGGCCTCCACCGGGGTGTCCCGTACTTTTTGTAACCCAGTGGCGCGACATGCCCGTCTAACTGGTTATTGACGGCTGTTTTTAGGAACGCCGTCGCCGCGTCCGGAAGAGAAAACCCTGAATGATGAACGTCCGCGTCCTTTTCTTGCCTGCGATAGCCGCTGCTGCCGCGAGCGTCTGTTTCGCCCAGCCCAATCGCATTCTGTCGAGGATCGATACCGCCCGCCAAGTGACTTTAGCGGGCCGCGTCCACCCGTTGGCTAACGCCGGCAACGACGCAGGCGCCGTGGATAGCAGTTTCCCGCTTTCCCTCACCCTCCTGCTGAAGCCCTCGGCCGGCCAGCAATCCAGCCTGGAGCAGTTGCTTCAGGACCAGCAGAACCCCGCGTCCGCCAGCTTCCATCAATGGTTGACGCCGGAACAGTACGCCGGCCTCTTCGGCGCCAGCACCAGCGATGCGGCGCAAATCGTGGCCTGGCTGGAGGCCCAGGGTTTCACCGTGGATCCGGTGTCGCGCAGCCGCACATTCCTGACATTCAGCGGCACCGCCGGCCAGGTGCAAGCCACCTTCGGGACCGCCATTCACAGCTACCGGGTGAACGGACAGTTGCACTACGCCAATGCCAGCGATCCCAGGATCCCCGCGGCGCTCTCCTCGCTGGTCGCCGGTTTCCGCGGGATGAACGATTTCCACCCCAAGCCGCGTATGGTGAAAACACCCCAGGGGCAGTGGACCACGGGTCCGGGACAGCACCAGATGGCGCCCGACGATTTCGCCACCATCTACGACATCGCTTCGTTGTATTCCGCCGGCATCAACGGCTCCGGGCAGAAGATCGCCATCGTGGGGCAATCGGCCCTTTATAAGTCGGGCGCCGACGTCGCCACGTTCTGGAGTCAATTCGGTCTCACTTCCGCCAAACTGGTGCAGACGCTCACCACTCCCCGCCAAAATCCCGGGATTGTCCAGGGCGACGTGGATGAAGCCAGCCTCGACACCGAATGGGCCGGCGCCGTGGCTCGCGGCGCCACCATCGTGTTCGTCTATTCGACCGACGTTTATACGTCGGCGCAGTATGTCGTGGATAATGACGTCGCCCCGGTGCTGAGCATGAGTTACGGGGAGTGCGAGATGTACGATCTGGCCATTCTTACGAGCAACCGTCAACTGGTGCAGCAAGCCAATGCCGAGGGCATTACCTGGCTGGCGGCCGCCGGCGATCAGGGTTCGACGGATTGCGATTCCGGCATGGTGGTGGCCGAAGGCGGCCTGGCGGTGGACGCTCCCGGTTCCATTCCCGAGGTCACCTCCATGGGCGGCACCTCATTCAACGAAGGAGCGGGCAGTTACTGGAACAGCGGCAATACGTCCACGTACGAATCGGCCAAGGGATACATTCCGGAGACCACCTGGAACGAGTCCGTGGTGAATGGCGGCATCCTGGCGACCGGCGGCGGCGCCAGCGTGTACTTCCCGCAGCCTGCGTGGCAGACCACCGGCGGCGTGCCCAACGACGGGTGGCGGCATGTGCCCGATATTTCCTTCAACGCGAGCGTGTACCATGTCCCGTACTATGTCTATTGCGACAGTCAGGGCGAGGAGGTGGGCGGTACTTCGGCGGCAACACCCACCATGGCCGGAGTGGTGGCGCTGCTGAATCAGTACCTGGGAACCAACGGATTGGGCAACATCAACCCGGTGCTCTACAGCCTGGGGAAGAACACCCCCAGCGCTTTTCACGATGTGACTACCGGCAACAACATCCAGGCCTGCGGGAGCGGTTCGCCGGGCTGCACCAACGGCGAGGAGGGATATAGCGCCGGGCCAGGATACGATTCCGCCACCGGACTCGGGTCGGTGGACGTGGCCAACCTGGTTCACCAGTGGAAGAGCCAGGTGGCCACGGGCTCGATAGTGGTTCCGTCGCTCGATCAGAACCCGGTCTATCAGGGGAATTCGGAGAGTTGTGGGACTCCGAATCAATGGAATTTCCAACTCACCCTGACTGAGGAGGCCGGTTTCGCCACCACGGTCACCGGCTTCACCGTCAACGGCACGGACTACTCGTCGAAGATCGCCTCGATATTCGGTACTCCGGCAATCGCCGCGAGGCAGTCCATTTCCGGGTGTTACAGCCTGACTTTGACGAGCGTGCCGGAGAACGAGACCTTCGGATTCTCGGGCGTCGACGCGAACGGCGATCCCTGGTCGACGGCAGTCACGGAGTCCTTCCAGGGTCCGCAGGCGCAACTGACAGTGGCCGGCGCCAACAACGCCGCCAGCGGCAAACAAGTGTTCGCGCCGGGCATGATCATGAGCGTTTACGGCACCGGATTGGGCACCCTGGCCCAAGCTGCCACCACCCTCCCCTTGCCCCAATATATGGCCGGATTCGAGGCCTTGATCAACAACTACCCGGTTCCGCTTTATTATGTGGGCCCCAACCAGGTGAACCTGCAGATTCCCTATGAAGTTTCGGGGGCAGCCGATCTGAACCTGGGCAACCCGTATGCAAATATCGACTACACCTTTACGGTGGCGGCTGCCGCCCCGGGCATCTTCACACTCTTCGATGGCAGTAACAACGTGAACCCCTCGCAAACGGTCGGCGTGGGACAGACCGCCACGGTATACGTGACGGGCGTTGGCCAAGTCACTCCCAGCGTGGCCGACGGCGCCGCGCCGAAGGCGGGGCAGGCGCCGACACCGCGCCTGGCCGTTACGGTAACAGTCGGCGGCATCGCGGCGCAGACGTCATACGTGGCGATCCCGGCCTGGTCCGTGGGTGTCTTGCAGATCAACTTCACGATTCCGCCGAACGTGCCGAGCGGCCGCCAACCGGTGGTGGTGACGGTGGGAACGACGGCATCTCAGTCGGCGTATATCACCATTCACTAGTTGCGGCCGTGCAAGCTGTTGGCTTGCGTGACGCGCCTGGCGCTCCCCACAGAGCCACGACGGTCGCATCCGAGATATCGACATCCTGATGGCGTGGAATTTGCAGTGAGCCCGCAGGTGGGGCAGGCGGTGCTCGCCTGCCCTCCATCCTATTCGAACAGCGGGCCTAATNNAACAAGTCCCGTGGAATCATCGCAGTGCTTTCCGAGCCGGGCCCAGAGGGCACCCCGCAAGGGAGCGGTTTCTTGAGTTTCGCGACAGAAACAGCTAAGAGCCAACCGCTTGCGGCTTCGCCTCTACAATTCCAAACGGCCCGACCCCTGTCCGCGGAAGCGCGGCTCTTTGGGCGCCGAGCGGAGATCGAGGACCAGCTTCATCACCAGCGTCTCGATCTGGTCGCGCACTTTGCAGTGGTCTTCGTACTTCATGAAGACCGGGTCGTCCACGTCCCACTCCACCACCGTCGCGCCGTTGAGATGCCCGGCGGGGATTTCCGAGCCGCTCATGTTGATCATTAGATCGAACTGCGCCCGGCCCAGGTGGCGGATACTCTTGGGGAAGTGGTCGCGAAGGTCGATGTCTTTCTCGGCCATTACTTTCCTGGTCTCGCGCGACACGCCCATGGCCGGCGCCAGTCCGGCGCTGGCCGGGATGATCACGTCGGAACCGTATGCCCGCGCGAATCCCTCCGCCATCTGGCTGCGGCAGGCATTGCCGATGCATACGAACAGAACGCGTTTCGCCGCCATCACAGTTTCTCCAGGAACAGTGCGTGCACGCGCGGATCCGAAGTCAGCTCGGGATGAAACGTGGCCGCCATGTGACGGCCCTCTTCCACCAACACCGGGTCGCCCCGATACCAGACCAGCACGCGGGCGCCGGGGCCCACGCGGCGGATAATGGGCGCGCGTATGAATACCGCCTCCAGTTTCCCCGGCGCGGTGCGCTTCTCGAATTCCGGTTCGGTCCGGACTTCCGTCACGCGGCTATCGATCTGGCGGCCATAGGCGTTGCGTTCCACCCCAATATCCATGAGGTGAAAGCTCCGCTGCGCCGGATTGGTGACCTCGTCCGCCATCAGAATGGCGCCGGCGCACGTGCCGAAAACGGGCTTGCGGCCGCCGAAATCCTGCAGCGCGTCGAAAAGGCCCGGCTCGTACGCCATCAGTTTGAGCATGGTGGTGCTCTCGCCGCCGGGTATCACCAGGCCGTCGAGCGAGTCGAACTGCGCGGGCTCGCGCACGAAGACCGGGTCGGCGCCGGCGCGCGCCAGGGCCGCGCCATGCGCCGCGAAATCCCCCTGCAAGGAAAGCACGCCGACCTTCTTCATCACCAGCCCCGTGTTTGCATGAGCTCCGATTCGGGCATCTTGGAGATGTCCAGGCCCGGCATGGCTTCGCCCAGCGCCCGGCTGGCTTCCAGGAGCTTCTCGGGATTATTGAAATTCTTGGCAGCCATGACGATGGCGTTGGCGCGCGCCGCCGGATCGGACGATTTGAAGATGCCCGAGCCCACGAATACCGCCTCGGCGCCAAGTTGCATCACCAGCGCGGCGTCCGCGGGCGTGGCAATTCCGCCGGCGGAGAAATTCGGCGTGGGCAGCTTGCCGTTCTGCGCCACCCATTCCACCAGTTCCAGGGGCGCCTGCAGAGTTTTCGCCTGGTGCACCAGCTCTTCTTTGCCGAGCACGGTGAGCTGCTTCATCTCCCTGACGATAGTGCGGATGTGGCGCACCGCTTCGACGATATTGCCGGAACCGGCTTCGCCCTTGG
>PLRZ01000543.1:5282-12519 GCA_003164075.1 Bryobacterales bacterium
CGCCCTTCAGCATCTCCGCCAGGCCGACTTTTACTCGAAACTGCTCACTCGTAAACTGAAACATGAAACCTCCTGAAAACACCATTGGCCACAGATGAACACGGATAAACACGGATAAAAAACCCTTCTTCTTTTCTTATCCGTGTTCATCCGTGTTCATCCGTGGCTAAAATCTTCTTCATACCAAAGCCGGCGAAGGCTCGACGTTCCGTGAAGCCCTCGCTAATTCCTCCGCTACGATTCGCCCTAAAATGGCCAGGCCATCGCGGATCTGGTCCGGCTCCAACCCCGCGAAACTCAAGCGCAGGGCGCCCGCGTCGAGCCGCGATACGGCAAAATAGCGGCCCGGAAGATAAGCCACCCCTTCCTTCTGGGCGCGTGGCAGCAACTCCCCGGCATCCAGAGGTTCGGGCAATCGGACCCATAGATTCATACCGCCCTCCGGCTGGGTCCAACGCGTGCCGGCGGGAAGATAGCGGCGGCAGGATTCCAAAGTCGCCGCCAGACGTTCGGCGCCCGCCTGCAACATGCGCGCGCGATGCGCTTCCAGACGGCCGGATTGCGCGAACTCCAGCAGCACCGCCTGCGAGAGCTGGTCGGTATGCAGGTCCGCGGATTCCTTGGCGTATCGCAAGCGGTCGATCAGCGGCTTCGGCCCCACCACCCAGCCCACCCGCAGTCCCGGGAAACTCACCTTGGAGAAACTGCGCAGCAGCACCGTGCCGCCGCGATCGTCCAATTGTTTGAGGGCCGGCAAACGCTCGCCGTGGTATCGCAAATCGCCGTAGGCGTCGTTCTCCACCACCGGAACACCCGCCAGGCGCGCGGCATCCAGAAGCGCGCGCCGCGCCGGCAAAGAGAGCGTGGCGCCGGTAGGATTCTGGAAATTGGAGGTCACTACCAGGAAGCGCGGCCGTTCGCGCTCCAGCACCCGTTCCAGGTGAGCGGTATCCATCCCGTCCGCTCCCACGGGAATCCCGATCAGTTGCGCGCCCATGCCGGTCAGCAGATTTTTCAGGCCGGTGTAGACCGGATCTTCGACGGCCACGGTATCGCCGGGACGAAGCAGTACGCGGCCGATCAGATCGAGCGCCTGCTGGCAGCCGTTGGTGATGAGGATGTCGTCGCCGGGCCGGGCGAGCGATTGCCGGCGAGCCTCTTCCATGAGGTGCCGCCGCAGGGGTTCATAGCCGCTGGGGGAGCCGAGTTGCAGAATGGAGCTGAGGTCCGGGCGCGACAGCACGGCTTGGCAACTGGCGCGGAAATCGTCCAGCGGGAAGAGGGCCCGCGACGGCCGGGACATGACGAAACTGGCCACCTCGTGGCCGAATCCGCCGGACGGTCCCGCGGGTGAGACATCGCCGCGATCCAGCAAACCGGTCCAGTCGATTCCGCCGGCCGCCGGCGCTGCGGCTCCCGTCACGAAGCTGCCACGCCCCACCTGTCCGGCGATCAAACCTTCGGTTTCGAGGACATCGTAAGCCGCCGAGACAGTCGTACGGTTCAGGCCAAGCAGGCCAGCCAGTTCGCGAGTGGCTGGCAAGCGCTCGCCGCGAGCCAGCTCCCCGGAGCGGATCCTAAGGGCAATGTGCTCGTATAGCTGGCGGTACAGTGGCACTTCGGACTGGTGACTGAGAGTCGGGCTGAAATCCGATGGCTGGCTGGCGCGCATCCATCCATACCATACCATATTGGACTGGGAGTGCGTTTCAGCCTTGGTGGCCGTGGCGCGAGCGGAGGAAACTGCTGATATAGGTGAGGAATGCGGAGGTCAGTTGTGTCATGCGAGGAGGCGCGGGTGAAATCAGGTGCAGAACACCGAGCAACGGACTCAGCGGTACGCCTCCCGCCGGTTGCGGACACGGACAACTTCGATAGCGCCATCGCCGGACTTGCGAAAGACCACGCGCCAGTCTCCGATGCGAAGGCGGTACCGCGGTGGCTCGAAGCCTTCCAACTGCTTCACGTTGCCGCTGTCGGTCGCCAGGAAACGGGCCAGGGCCTTGAGCAGCCTCAGTGCCGTCTGGCGATCAATGGCTCGCAGGTCGGCTCGGGCTTCGATAGAGAAAATGACCCGCTGGGGCATTCCTAAGCGGCATCTTCCGACATCGGATTCTCCGCCATCTCTTGGAAGGCGTCGACGGTAAGGCCGAAGTCTGCGAGAACCTCTTCCATAGGGATGCCGCCGTTCCGTTCCAGCGAGGCGATGCCGGCCTGGATGGAAGCAGCTTCGTCTGGAGTGAGCGGCTCATCATCAATGGGCGCCAGGGCGAGTTTGCGGTCGAGGGGCGACAGCATGGTCTCCAACAAACCACAGACCGCGGATAGTTGGTCGGCCGGCAGGCGGTCGATATACGCATGCGCGTGCTGGCGTTGATCTGAATGTTCGAGGGCCATGGCGTTTGTCCGGCGCATCTCCATTCTACCGGAGTGTAGATAAAAATGTAGATGCGGGAGCCTCCGGTTTCCTCACAGTTCCACAACCTGCAACAGGCTCGCCCCATCCCATTGAAACCGAATCAGTTGAAAACAGACCGTTTCCGAGGCACACTGGAATCCGTCTGCTCCGCGGTTTTGGACGTTGGCTTTTGGCTCTCTTGGCGCGCCCGCGGCGCGTGCCAAAAACAACGGCCGGGAATGCAGTCAGTGGAGAGCCGGCTGCAGGCTAGATTGCCTGCCCACCAGCCTATTTCGCTACTTTCCCCAATCCGGTTAAGCACTCTGGTGGGGCAGGCGAGCACCGCCTGCCAGTCCGTCCGCAGGCCGAACCAAGCCCGCTACGCAAACAGGATAGAGGGCAGGCGAGCACCGCCTGCCCCACCTCCGGAATGACTCAGCGCGTGCTACTTCACTACCAACGAATACGGCCCCGTGGTATCGTTCCTCGAAAAAACCTGCACATAGTACAACTGGTTCGCTTCCAATTGCATGGCGTAATGAATGGAGCCTCCCGGACCCTCCGGGTCGGGCGCAAAACCAAGGTTGCGGAGGTCCGGGGCAAAGGTGGTCAAACCGAGGACCAAAGTGCTGTTGCCGCTAACCAGATCGATGTTCACCGCGGCGGCCACGGGGCTGAGGAACGAGAAGAAGTCGGTGTCGTCGGCATCCATGATGTTGGCGTCGATGGTCTGCCCGAGGACGATTCGCGTCGCCGTCAGGATGGTGTCATTGGGCTCGTACACATCGTAGGCCTTCAGCGCATTCACGGCCAGAGTGTAGGCGCCGCTGCTGCCCGAAGCGCCGTCGACCTGAACGTAGTAGAGGCTATTGGGGGGCGGCGAAAAGTCGAACCGCACCGAGTCCCCCGGACGCGCGCCTTCCTTCAGGCCGGTGACCATTTTGCCCGTCTCGTCGTAGGCGCGTAAACGCGGAGTCAAGGTCACCGACCGGGCGATGACGGCGATGGAAATGCGATCGCGCGGGGGCCGCGGGGTGGTGAACCAATAGCAGTCCACATCGCCGGTAGAAGGGGAGATGGTGGCATCGACTGGCCTGTCGACCCACACGGCATTGGCCTGCGAATTGTCGTCGTTGGGCTCCAATTCGTTGGCGCCCGGGTCAATAGGCCCGGTCAGATTCATGCTTTTGAGGTTGGCGCGGACAGGCGCGTAGTCATGGTTGCGGGCAAGGGCGTCACGGAAGGCTTTAAGGGCATGTGGCCCATCCTTGAGCTTCATATACAACACGCCGAGATCGTTGAATACCGCGGGGACGGGGATTTCTTTGGCGGCGGCTTCGAGGACGATTACGGCGCTGGAGTATTTGCCCGCCAGCATCAACCCGGTGGCCTGGTCGAACTGGCTGGTGGCAGCGGGGTCCAACGGCTTTCCGGTGAACATCGAATATTCCTCTTCGAGCTTGCCGGATTCGGCGATGTAGCCTGGCAGGGGGTCGTGACGCTCGCTGGCTTTCGTCACCCAGTTCCAGGCTGCCGGCGCCACCGCCACCAAGGCAACTATTGGAAGAACCCACCAATAGCGCACCAGTAAAGGCCGGCGACGGCGGCGGCGGCGCACTCGTCTGCGGCCGGGTTCGACCGAAGGCCAGCCAGCGCCGGGAGTCTCCTCAGTTTCGGGCATGAATGTGGGCTCTGCTACAATCCTAATTCTATGCGCTTTGCGCGCGTGTGGGAGACTGGGAGAGGCCTGGGACTAGTGATGCTCGCGTGCGGCCTGGCACTGCCGGCTTTCCCCCAAAAGCACAAGAAAGACGAGAACCAGGTACTCCAGCTTCCCAGGGAACTGCCCTCGGCGGTGGAGGGAGATCCCCGGCGTCTCACCTTCTATGTAACGCCCCTTTCCTCCAAGGGCCTGCTCAGCCGGCAGGTGCGGGACGCGCTGACCGCACTCGCCCGCGAAGCCAAGGGAGAACCGATTCTCAAGATCCGGGCATTTGTGGCCGGCTCGGGCGACAGCCGGCGCGTGCGCGATATCGTGAGCGAAGTTTTCACCGACCGCAAGCAGGCGCTCCCCGTGTTGAGCCTGGTACAGTCCGGGGGACTGCCGGAAGGCGCGCAAGTGGTTCTGGAAGCCATCGCGGAGGGGAAGAAAGAGGTCAACCCGCAGGGGCTGGCATTCATCTCGGCGCAGCCGGCGTCGGCCGGCGACCCCACCGGACCGGTAACGCCCCTGGTGGCCAGGTCTCTGACGGCATTACGGCTGGCGGTGAAGGCGGCGGGCTCGGAACCGGCCGATGTGCTGCGCGTGTCGTGCTTCCTCAGCTCGCTCGACGAGGTTGCGGCCATACGCCAACAGGTGGAACGGGAGTATCCCAAAACGGCGGCCGATTTTGTGCAGACGCAGCGCGCTCCGGGACGCAGCCTGGCGGCGTGCGAAGCCGTGGCGAAGCTTCGCGGGAATACGGGGACGCGGCTTCGCACGGTGAATCCCGAAGGATTGCCGGCGGAAGCGGGAGCGTCGCAGATCGCGCTGGTGGCATCGCCCAAAGTAGTGTTGACGGGCACGCAAGTCTCCTTCGGGTTCGAAGAGAAGGACGCGCGGCTGGCGTTTCAGCGGGTGGAAAAGGGCCTGGAGCAGGCCGGAGTTTCCATGCGCGATGTGGCCTTCGCGTACTTTTACCCCCTGGCCGCGGGGATCGCCGTGCAGGTGCGGAAAGTGCGCGGCGAGTTCTTCGACCCCGCCCACCCGCCGGCTTCGTCGCTGCTGCTGTTCGAAGGGTTGCCTTCCATGAATGCGGGGTTTGCCATGGACGTAGTGGCCGTGAAGTAATCCCCTGGTATTCGCGCCGTTCGAGGATGAGATCGCAATGGCCACTTGTCTGTGTTCATCCGTGGCCCAATTTGTTTGTGCGGAGCGGCGGCTCAGTCCGATTCCTCGGCAGTTCCACAATGCCGGTGACAGCAGGAGTTCTCGACCCAGCCGGTAGGAGTGCCTGCGCCACGAAAACGGGCTCATCCCAGATTTCACGAGATCAGGAGTTCGGAGACTTGGGACAGCTCTGTCTTGAGTAGATCAGCGCGGTCGCGTGATCGGTCCACGTGGCGGCGCGCGTGATGGTCAGGAAACGGATTTCCGAGAGGAGATTGCTGGATGGGAGCACGTAGAACAGGCCGGTCCGCAGCCATTGCGGCATGAAGGTTTGCGGATTGTTGGGCGCCACCAGTCCGGCGCCGATCATCACCACCAGCTCGGGCGCGGGCTTACCGAGGAGCCAATCTTCTGCGAATTGACATCCAGGTCCTGCTCCAGCGCTTTGGCCTGGTGCGTAATCCAGACGGTAATGCCTGCCAGGACCACCACGGCGAGGACCGCGACCGAAGACGGACGCTTGGGCATGTTCCGATATATAGCGACCGGCAGGAGCGTACACAGGTGGCTGGGTGCGTAACCGATCCGGGGAAGGTACGTCACCGGTGAACGCTCCCTAACGGTCGCGGCTCTGTAACTATTTGCAAACACGCGGGCCACTCGTTACAGAGTCGGGCCCAGAGGGCACCCCGTTAGGGAGCGTATTCCGCGCCTGAGTCACGAAATCCCGGGATCGGTTAGGCACCCCAGGTGGCGGAGTGGCCACCTGGGCCGCCCGGCCAATCAGGCAAAGCTGCGAATTGCGCCCGCTTCGTCTTCATGCACGTCGAAGACGGTATAGAGCTTGGTGATTTGCAGCAGATCCTTGACCCGCTTGTTGAGGTTGAGCAGCTTCAATTGACCGCCGCTGTTCGTCACGGTGGTGAAGCCCGACACCAGCTCGCCAATCCCGGAGCTATCGATGTAGGACACTTCTCCCAAGTTGAGAAGGATATGTTTCTGGCCCTTGCCCACCATTTCGCGGATGAGGTCGCGCAACGCGCTGGAACCCTCACCCAGAGTGATCCGGCCTGCCACATCCACCACGCTCACGTCGCCAACCTGCCGAGTATTCAACTTTACGCTCACTGAATATGCCTCCTGGCTTGAAACTGCACTTTACTTAGACACCACGTATTTGACCAAAGTTACTTCGGTACCCTGGGGTTCCCGGTGGCGCATCTCAAACTCGTCCATAAAGGACCGGATGAGGAAAATACCTCTTCCCGAGGTGCGCATCAGGTTCTCCGGCGCCAACGGGTTGGGTACGCCTGCATAATCGAATCCCTCGCCTTCATCGGCGATGCGAATAATAAACCGTTCGGGGCTGTGCGACACCAGGAGCCGCACCTTTTTATGGGCGTTATAGCGATTGCCATGCACCACGGCGTTCACCATGGACTCCCGTACGGCCATACCGATCTTCATCAGATCGTCGTCGTCAAATCCGGCCCGCTGCGCCACGCTGAGCGCCAGTTCTTCGGCGCTGTCGACGCTTTCCAGCGTCGAGTCCAGAGACCGTTCCAGGGTTTCCGGTGCGTGGTTCTTATTTTCCCGCATACGTAGAACGGCCTTGATGCGCCGTCAAAGCGAACCGTCAGAATAATTGACACGGGTTGCCAAAGTCAAGAAGGCCTTTCGGACGGGGCGGAGCGGGCGACGCCGCCGGCACGTTAGAATCAGGGCATGGACCGGGTGGGAGAAACCGAACTGGCGCGCGCCCTGCTGGCCGGCGAGACGGACGCTTTCGAGCGGTTCGTGGACCATTTTCGCTCCAAAGTGTTCCACTACAGTTGGCTGATGTGCGNNCGCCGCAAAAGCCTCTTCGCGCCGGCGCACGAACTATCCCTGGACGAGCTGCCGCCCGCGTCCGAGCTTGCCGACGACGCGCCACAACCCGAAATCCTCCTGCTGGACTCCGAATTGCGCGC
>PLRZ01000020.1 GCA_003164075.1 Bryobacterales bacterium
CCAACAAGCCGTTTTGCGACGGCGCGCATAATCGAGTGAATTTTGTGGATACCGTGACCGCCAGAGAATTGCCGCCGCCCAAGCCCAAACAGTAGAATCCGAATTCATTAATGGCCGCGAAAAAATAAGCTGACCANNTGCACAGGATATTTCTTCGCGGCTCCTTAATGGAGGTTCCCGAATTTCTGAACTCTTTGGGGCTATTGTGGCGCCAGCCGTGTAACAAAATAATGGTGGGCTGTCGCCTTACTGAGAGAAATGTACCTATCCCCGAGAGGGTCGAGTCGTGCCTTGACGGACCGGCCGGATCGGTCATAATGAGATATTCCGCCGATTTTCCAGAGGCTGATTGAATGACGACTAACCCAAGAACCCATGAATCGGAGCCGGGAGTGTACCCGCCCGGCCAACATGAACCGACGCCGCCGAGCCCCGGAAAATCAAAGAAACGCGGACTGATCTGGGCTGTTTTCCTGTTGATCATTGCGGGCGTCGCGGGGTACGCGGTCTGGAGTGCCGGCCACCCGGCCGCCGGGGGACAGAAAGGCCAAGGCGGGGCAGGAGGCGCTGGCGGAGCAGGCGGCCGGGGTGCGGCGTTGGGCCCAGTGCCGGTAGTGGTCACGAAGGTCACACGCTCCAGCATTCCGGTCATTCAGAACGGGATAGGGAACGTGGCTGCTTATTACACCGTCACGGTCAAATCGCGGGTCGACGGTCAGTTGATGAAACTGCATTTTAACGAAGGCGATTTGGTCAAGGAAGGCCAGCTCCTGGCGGAGATCGACCCGCGCCCCTATCAGGTCCAACTGGACATGGCTCAAGCCACCCTGGCGCACGACCAGGCTGTGCTGGCCAACGCGAGGGTGGATCTGGAACGTTACACGAAATTGGTGGAGACGGACGCGATTCCGAGCCAGCAACTGGATACGCAGAAAGCGCTGGTGACGCAGTTTCAAGCCACCATCCAGCAGGATCAAGCCACTATAGAGAACGCCAAGCTACAATTGGTGTATTCCAAAGTGACGGCGCCGATTACGGGTGTCGTCGGTCTGCGCCTGGTGGATCCCGGCAGCATCGTCCACGCCTCCGACGCGACCGGAATCATCACCATCACCCAGCTCCAGCCGATCGCCGTGCTGTTTACCATCCCCGAGGACAGCCTTCCCGCAGTCACGCAAAAGCTACGGGCGGGTGTGCATCTGCCAGTGGATGCGTATAACCGGGACAGTTCCAAGAAACTAGCCTCCGGGATGCTCGTGACCCTCGATAACCAGATCGACAGCAGCACCGGCACCTCGAAGCTGAAGGCGGTTTTCGACAACACGGACAATGCGCTCTTCCCTCAGCAATTCGTCAACATCCGCCTGCATGTGGACACGCTGGCCAATCAGCTTGTCGTCCCCAACGTGGCGGTCCAGAATGGTCAGCAGGGCACGTTCGTCTATGTCGTGGATGAGGATTCCAGAGTCCATCTGAAAACGGTGCAGGTAGGAATCACTACCGAGACCTCGGCCGACATTCTCAGCGGCATCTCGGACGGAGACCAGATAGTCGTCGATGGCACCGACAGGCTGATTGAAGGCGCCCTGGTCAGAGTACGGAAAGCCGGAGAGATGGACAACCCGCCAGGCTATGACGCGGGCGGCGGCGGACGGGGCGGCCGTGGCGGACGGGGTGGCCGCGGAGGCAAGGGCGGCGAAGGCAACAAGGGCGGCGAAGGCAGGAAGGGCGAAGGCAGGAAGGGCCAGGGCGGAGGCGCTGGTCAGTGAGTCCCTCCCGCACCTTCATCCTGAGGCCGGTGGCGACATCGCTGATGATGGCTGGCGTGGTGCTCGTCGGGATCACGGCTTTCCGGCAGTTGCCGGTCTCGGCGCTGCCCCAGGTAGATTACCCGACCATTCAAGTCCAGACGTTTTACCCGGGCGCGAGCCCGGAGGTGGTGACGTCTTCAATCACCGCGCCGCTCGAGAAACAGTTCGGCCAGGTGCCCGGCCTGACGCAGATGACGTCGATCAGTTCTTTTAGCAGTTCGCTGATCACGCTGCAGTTTTCGCTCGATCTCAGCATCGACGTAGCCGAGCAGGAGGTGCAGGCCGCCATCAATGCAGCCACGAGTTTTCTTCCCACAAATCTTCCGGTTCCTCCCATATACAGCAAGACGAATCCCGCCGACGCGCCGATTCTGACGCTGGCCATCACGTCTAAGACGGTGCCGCTTCCCAAAGTGGAGGAGCTGGCTGAAACGCGCATGGCGCAGAGAATTTCCCAGCTCAAAGGCGTGGGTCTGGTGAGCATCAGCGGAGGGCAGCGTCCGGCCGTCCGGGTGCAGGCGAATCCCACGGCGCTGGCCTCCTATGGGCTAAGCCTGGAATCTCTCCGAACGGCGCTGGCGAGCGCCAACGTGAACCAGGCCAAAGGCAGTTTCGATGGACCGGATCAGGCCTGGACCATTAACGACAACGACCAGCTTCAGGCCGGCGCTCAGTACGGGCCGATCATCATTGCCTACCGCAATGGGGCGCCCGTGCGCATCAGAGACGTGGCCACCGTCATCGACGGCTCGGAAAACACCAAGCTGGCCGCCTGGGTTAACGACCAGCCGGCCATCGTTCTGAATATTCAGCGGCAGCCCGGGACCAACATCATCAGCGTGGTCGATACGGTTCAGGGTCTGCTTCCTCAAATCGAAGCTTCTCTGCCGCAGGGGATCGACGTGCGGGTCATCACCGACCGCACCACGACCATCCGGGCATCGGTGAAGGACGTCGAATTCGAACTGATTCTCACCACTGTGCTGGTGGTGATGGTCATCTTTCTCTTTCTGCGCAGTGCTTCGGCCACGATCATCCCGGGCATCGCCGTGCCCCTGTCGCTGGTGGGCACGTTTGCCGTCATGTACCTACTGGGGTACAGCCTGGACAACCTTTCGCTGATGGCGCTCACGATTTCCACCGGTTTTGTGGTGGATGACGCCATCGTGATGATCGAAAACATCTCGCGTTATATCGAGATGGGCGATTCCGCCATGCAAGCCGCGCTCAAGGGATCGGCGGAGATCGGGTTCACCATCGTATCGTTGACCGTCTCGCTCATCGCCGTGCTGATTCCCCTGCTGTTCATGGCGGATATTGTGGGCCGTCTGTTCCGCGAATTCGCGGTAACTCTGGCGGTCACCATCATGTTCTCGGCGTTTGTCTCCCTGACGTTGACGCCCATGATGGCAGCTCGCATTCTGCGGCACCATCCGGCATCCGAGCAGGGCAGGTTGTACCGCTTTTCGGAGTGGTGCTTCGTCAAGACCA
>PLRZ01000239.1 GCA_003164075.1 Bryobacterales bacterium
CGGCATGTTGTTTGGCGGCGCGGTCTGGCCCGCCACCGGCGCGAATGCGCTCTTTGCTCTCCTGCAGGGCCGCGATGCTGTTCTTGGACGCCTTGATATGGACCACCATAATTTGGGATTGTGAAGACTCATTCTAATCGGAATCGCGACGATCCGGGGCGGAATTCCTCGCGCTGGGAGCTTTGGCGATGCGCGCCCGTACATTTGGCGGGGCGGATGCCGGTACAACCGCAATGACGGCGCGCCTCCGCATAGGCTCAGACCTCGTTTTTCCCAATACGGTTGCTTGGCGTCACCTTCTTGGCCGCCACGCTGGGATGGCTCGGTTTGCGACAGCCTTCCCGGGGCAAACGCAGACCTCCTGATGTCGGCCGGGGGGTTCGGATAATTGGGGAAATTGACCTGAGCCATGANNCGGCGCCGAGACTCTTCTCGGCGCTCCGGGACGCTGGATGGCGCTCGCGAAGAGGGTCGAGATGAGTCTCGACCCTGCAGGCAGGAGTGCCTGCGCCACGAAAACGGGCTCATCCCAAATTCCACGACGTCAGGAGTTCTGAAACGGGTCTACGGAATCGGGTGGATCATATCTCCGCCGTTTCAGTTACGCGGTGAGAATGGTCAGCCGGCCGGCCTTCCCGTCGGCCTGGTGCGCGACGCTGCCCCGCGGGAAAAGGCCGTGGATTTATGGCCGCTTATCACGGTCACTCCCGAACGCTCGGATATATGAAAGGTCTTCTGGTCCGCACCGACAGTCCCTACCGGCGCCGGGTTCTACTCCCGAGGCGTGCTCAAGTCCGTCTCTTCCTGCGCGCGGTGGCGCACGTCGATGCCCTTCACCAGGAACACCACGTCTTCCGCGATATTAGTCGCGTGATCGCCGATCCGTTCCAGATTGCGCGCCACGAAAATCAGGTCCACCGCCGCCGGCACTACACCGGGATCTTTCTGCATCGTTGCCAATAACTCGGCATACACCGCGTCGCGCAACTTATCCACCTCGTCGTCGGAGAGCAGAACATTGCGCGCCATCTCCGTATCCGAGTTCACGAACGCATCCAGACAGCGCAACAACATCGATTGCACCAGCGAGGCCATCTTGGGGATGTCGATCATGGGCTTCACCAGCGGATGATGCATCAGCGAGAGCGAACGCTCGGCGATGTGCTGCGCCAGGTCGCCAATACGCTCCAGATCGGTGTTGATCTTCAGCGCCGACGTCAGAAAGCGCAGATCGCGGGCCACCGGCTGGTTGAGCGCCAGCAGACGTGTCGCCAGGCCGTCGATCTCCATTTCCATGCGGTTGATCTGCGGCTCGTCGCGGATCACCTGCTCGGCCAATTCCCGGTTCTGCTCCACCAGGGAACGGACGCTGCGATGGATGGCGGATTCCACCAGCCCGCCCATTTCCAGCAGTTTATGATTCAGTTCTTCGAGTTCAACGGTGAAATGACGCACCTGAGTCCATCCCCTTTCCGGCACGGCCAGTTTGTAATCGGCGATTCCCGCAAGATGATTTGAGTCTACCCGAATCGGCCGGTAATGTAATCTTCCGTCTCTTTCTTCGCGGGATTGCGAAAGATGAGGTCGGTCTTGCTGTATTCGATTAACTTCCCCATCAGGAAGAAGCCGGTGAAATCGGCGACGCGCGCGGCCTGCTGCATATTGTGCGTCACAATCACCATGGTGCATTGGTCCTTGAGGGTGAACATCAGCTCTTCAATTTTGGCCGTGGCGATGGGGTCGAGCGCGGAGCAAGGCTCGTCGAGCAGGAGCACCTCGGGGTCTACCGCCAGCGCGCGCGCAATGCACAGGCGCTGCTGCTGGCCGCCGGAGAGCGCATAGGCCGATTCGTGCAACTTGTCTTTCACTTCGGACCAGAGAGCGGCCCGCTGCAGGCTGCGCTCCACCCGGTCGCGCATCTCGCTCCGCTTGGCCATGCCGTTGATCTTCAGGCCATACGCGATGTTGTCGTAGATCGACTTCGGAAAGGGATTGGGCCGCTGGAAAACCATGCCCACGCGCCGCCGCAAATTGGTCACGTCCACGCCGCGCACGTCTTCGTTATCCAGCAGAATCCGGCCTTCCATGCGCGAGTTTTTGATCGTATCGTTGATGCGGTTCAAATTCCGCAGGAAGGTCGACTTGCCGCATCCCGAAGGCCCGATCAGCGCCGTCACTTTGCGCTCCAGCATGTCGAGCGAGATATCGTACAGCGCTTGAAACTTACCGTAATAGAAATTGACGTTGGTGGCCCGCAGTTTGGGACCCGCTGCGGGTGTGGGCGTGGGCACGGAGGCCCCCTTTCGGTCCTGGACGGTCTTCGGTTGCGGAGCGTACTCGGGTGCGCTGCTCATAAGATTCTCGAAATTAGCCACGTGGAACGGACACTCCCTTGGCGAGGACCAGCCGGGCCAGGATGTTGGCGGTCAGGACTCCGCCGATTAGGACCAGGCCCGCGGCCCAGGCTTGCCGGTGCCAATCGTCGTAGGCCGATAAGGCTCGAAAGTATATCATTACCGGGAGGGAAGCCGTCGGTTGGGTGATCGAACCATTCCAGAATTGATTATTAAACGCCGTAAACAAGAGCGGCGCCGATTCACCGGAAATGCGCGCCACCCCGAGGATCATGCCCGTCAGGATCCCCTTGCTGCCGGCAGGCACCACAACAGTGGCAACCATTCTCCACTTGGTAGCGCCCAGCGCCAATGCCCCTTCTCGAAGCGAGTTGGGCACCTCGCGCAGAAACTGCTCGGTTTGCCGCGCCACAATAGGAATCAACATCACACTGAGCGCGATGGAGCCGGCCACTCCTGAAAACTGCCGCATCGGAACCACTAGCAGGCCCCAGGCGAGCAGGCCCACCACGATCGAGGGGATTCCGTTCAGCAAATCCGAAACGTACCGAACCACCGACGCGAACACCTTGTCCTCGAATTCGGACAGGTAAACGCCCGCGAAAAATCCAATGGGAAGGCCTATGAGCGCCGCCACGGCGACAATTTCCAGGCTGCCGAGAATCGCGTTGGCCATCCCGCCGCCCGTTTCCCCCGCCGAAAGCGGCAACTTGGTGAAGAAATTCCAATCGAGCGAACGGCCGCCGTAATAAACCAGAAATCCCAATATCAAAAAGAGAAAGGCGACGGTGACAGCGGTGAAGACGCCGGTAACCGTCAGCATCACTGCGTTTACACCCTTGCGCCAAATGAGCCGCTTGCTCATGACCGTTTTGAACCCTTTCGAGTGGTGGCGACGATCATCAGCCGCGCAACTGCGTTGATGAGGATCGTCAGAACGAACAAGACTAATCCAAGCTCCACCAGTGCGGCCTGGTAGATGGCCCCGGTCGCCTCCGAGAACTCATTGGCGACGACGGCTGCGATGGAATAACCTGGCGCGAGAAGCGAAGCGCTGATCTTCGGGTCGTTCCCAATGACCATGGTGACCGCCATGGTTTCGCCCAAAGCCCGCGCGAGGCTGAGGAAAATGGAACCAAAAATTCCCAGTTTCGCATAAGGGACCACCACCTGCCATGTGGCCTCCCAGCGAGTAGCCCCTAGCGCCAGTGCCGCCTCCCGTTGCTCCCTCGGTACCGCCAGAAGAGACTCACGCGACACCGAAATAATATACGGGACCGTCATGATCGACAGCACCACCCCGGCGGTCAGAAAGCCTACGCCAAATGACGGTCCCTTGAACAGAGGCAGAAAACCCAGAGCGGATTTCAGAAACGGCTCCACGTACGACCGCATCAGCGGGACTACAGTAAGAAACCCCAGCAACCCATAAATAACGCTCGGGATGGCGGCCAGGAGCTCAACGAGAAAAGTCAGCCCATTCGATAGGCCCGCAGGCGCCAGTTCCGCCAGATAAATAGCCGCCCCCACGCCGAGCGGAACCGAGATCAGAAGAGCTAAGACTGAGGTGACGACGGTACCGTAGATGAACGGTAGAGCCCCGAATTCTTCCGTTACCGGATTCCACTTCGAAGACGTAAGGAAAGCAAAACCACTTTTCAGCCGGGAAGGCTCGGAACCAATCCAAAGCTGATAGACAATCAAGGCAGTAACAAACAGGATGACTGCCGCAAAGACCGTGACCACCCAGCGGGCGACAATGTCGCCCGTCTGAGTGCGTCGCCGGATTACTGGAGTTTCCACCACTAGCGGTGTAGCCATGCTTGCTGCCGCAGGTCTTACTTGCCCTTCCCAGCCGGGGCACCCGGCGCGTTGATCTGCGCGATTTGCCTGGTCTCCTTGGCGACTATTTCTTTCGGCAGCGGAGCATAATAAAGGCCCGCAGCGTACTTTTGGCCGTCGGCCAACATCCACTGCAGAAATCCCTTGATCGCATCAGTCTTGGCGGCATCCGGAATCTTGCTCGGGATCAGCAGATAGGTGAAGCTGGAAATGGGAAAAGCCTGTTTCCCGGGAGCATTGGTGATCGAGATGCGAAAATCGGCCGGAATCTCCTTGGCCGCGCCAGCAGCAGCTTCGGTCACGGATTCCACGCCGGCCTTCACAAAGTTGCCAGCCGCGTTCTTCACCAAACCAGTGGCCAGTTTATTCTGTGCCGCCCACACAAGCTCCACGTAACCAATGGAGTTGGGCGTCTGCTTCAAAAGACCGGCGACCCCCTCGTTTCCCCTGCCGCCCAAGCCGACCGGCCAACTCACCGACGTATTGGCCCCAACCTTGCTCTTCCATTCGGGGCTGACTTTGGACAGGTAGTCCGTCCAGACGAATGTGGTTCCACTTCCCTCCGACCGGTGTACGACCTGAATCTCCTCATTTGGAAACTTGACGCCGGGATTGTCCTTCGTTAAGCGGGAATCGTTCCACTTCGTGATGGTTCCGAGGAAGATGCCGGCTAAGGATTCCGGGGTGAACTTGAGGTCGGCCGAGACGCCCGGAATATTGTAGGTCGGCACCACGGCTCCCAGCACAGTCGGAAAATGGAAGGCCTTCACCTTCAATTTCGAGAGCTGATCGTCGGTCATCGGCATGTCGGACGCGCCGAAGTCCACCGTTCCGCCCGTCAATTGGGCAATTCCGCCGCCGGAGCCGATCGATTGGTAATTGATCTCGATGCCGGGATGCAGCTTGTGGTACTGTTCGAACCATGTCTGGTAGATCGCCGCTGGAAAGGTTGCGCCAGCAGCGTTGATCTTCTGGGCAGCGGCGATCGACGCGCCCGCCGCCAGCAATACCCCGCACGTCAATAATCTTCTTTTCATTTCTTGGTATCTCCAATTTTCTCAGAGCATTGTTACAGTTCTGTTAAGGTACCGGGAAATTCCGTGCGCTACTTGGCCGGCGGAGCACTCCCCGGCAAGGTGTAGCGCAAGTCCATGAAGATGGTGTCGTCGTGCGCGGATTTGGGAGCGCCGCCGGCAACGTACCACGGTTCGCGGAAAACGTAGGCGTACTGGCCCATCACGTTCACCGCGCCCCACTTGGCATCTTTCCAGATGGTCTGGTTAAAGCCGAAAGTGACTTCCTGTATGTATCGATCCTGACTATTGGCCGAACCATGGTAGCCATATCCAATCAGGGTCGTGCCGTTGGCATCGAGCCCCACGTCTTTTCCGATGTAAATGCCGCTCCAGTAAGCGTACAGCAGGGTCTTGTTCACGGTGGTCTCGAAGCCCTGGATGGTGCCGCCGGAGTGGATCGGACTGATGCTCCCGTCGGAACGGATCATCAGGTCGGGCGCCTGGCCGAACAGATAGCGGCCACCGCCATCGCTCCAGTAATTGTTGGTGATGAGGCGGAAGTTCTTGGCAACTTCGAGATTGGCGTTAAAAGAGACGCCGCCGCCCACCTTGGTAAAGTACACGTTGGTATTGGGATTCCAAATTCTGAAAGTCCGCTCGATTCCGGCGACTTCGAAGTGTACCTGCGAGACCGGATCGAACGCCAGCTTGGCAATGATGTCAGGGTGCAGGTTAGGAGTGGTCTGAACGTTGGTCGCGTTGTCCAACTGGGCGCCCGCCAGAGTAGAAAGCGCCGAAGGAAGGACCGGCGAGGGACCGCCGCCCGAACCTCCGATATACGCGTCGGGATTTTCCAGAGCGAGACCCACCGCCACCCGATCGCTCGGATGATAAACGAAACGGATGCCCGGCTGGCGCGTCCAAGTCAAGCCGGCGAGGTAGTTCACGTCCGTCGCCTGGCTGAAGAAGACGTCGCCCGGCAGCGGCGAGATGCCTTTGCGGTTCGGGGTGAGCAGGCTCCAGCTCTGGCCGCCGAGGATCTCCCAATCGCCCTTGCGGATATCCACCCAGAACAGGCGCAGGCGCGGCACGAAGGCGCCATTCGTGACACTGAGATTATTGGTACCGCTGGTGCCCAGGAAGTCGTTCTCGTTATAGCCGATAATGTGCGCGCCTTTGTAATTCGCGTCGATGCGGAATCCGATGCGCGAGTTCTGGGGGCTGAAGCGGAATTCGGAAAGTCTCGCCGTGGAGGCGTTATCGAAGGGCACGCTGCCGAAACTGCTGCCGATGGATCCGCCGGCATTCTCGCTCTTGAATTCCGCCGTGAAATCCATGAAGCCGATGGGCTGAATGGTAGCGTCGCCAATCTTGAGCTGCAGCGGGGCGGAAGCGTCACCCGCGGGCACTT
Organism: Bryobacterales bacterium; assembly: GCA_003164075.1. Next base: position 6,624 of record PLRZ01000239.1, read on the forward strand.
GCGGATCGAGCACGCGCGGCGCCGGAGCCGGCGGAGCGGGCGGGACCATGGGAGTGGTCGACGCCACTTCGCCCAGGTTCGGCAACATGCGCACGGGCGCCACCGGGGCCGGCGCGGCCGCGGCTGTGGCGGCAACCTGGTCCAGAACTTTCTTCTGCGCCGCCAACATCGCGCTCAACTGCTCAATCTGTTTCTGCTGCTCTTCCAGTTGCGCCTTCAGCTTGGCCAGTTCGGTCGTACCGGTCTTATCGGCCTGATTATCCTGGGCCTGGCCGATGGTGAGAAAGGTCATCGCCATCAGGGACAATACGAATGCTGCTCGTCGTGTTCGCTTCATTTCCATCCTTTATATCGACAAAAATTTACGGCCCCTTTAGACGCAACGCGGATGTGGCTTGCGCCCTTCTGAACATCTGATTTTGGGGACCAAGGGTTGAGCTTAACGGAGACGAGTTACGACGCGATGACTAGATCATTAAGACTCGCTTACCTGGAAATAAACTCCGGCAGCGTGATGGTGAATTTCGAACCTTGTCCCAAGGTGCTTTCCACCGCGATGGCGCCATTCATTTGTTCGATGGCGTGCTTCACAATGGACAGCCCTAACCCCGTGCCTCCCACCTGGCGGGAGCGCGCTTTATCTACCCGGTAGAAGCGCTCGAATATCCGCGAAAGGTCCAAAGCGGGTATTCCGACTCCGGTATCCCAAACACAGACTTCCACACGGCCCTCGGGGCGCCGAAGCACTTCCACGCCCACTTCTCCGTTTTCCCGGTTGAATTTCACGGCGTTGTCGAGCAGATTGAGCAGCGCCTGCTCGAAACGGATTCCGTAACCCAATATGAAAGCCTCGGGGATCTCCCCGGTCCGCAGCGACAGCCCCCTCAGCCGCGCCGCGGGTTCCACCGCGCGGATGGCGCCCGCTACCGCATCGGCCACGGGGATGGGGCCGGGCTCCGGCTCGGGGCGTCCGGCCTCCAAGTCCGATAGCGTCAGCAAATCGGCCGCGATATTATTCAGGCGGATGCCATTGGCCTGAATGATCTCGACGAATTTGCGGCGGTTCCTGCGATCTTCCAAGCCGCCATCGAGCAGCGTCTCCGCGTACCCGCGGATGGTCGCGAGCGGCGTACGAAATTCGTGCGAAACGTTGGCGATGAAGTCGCGCTTGACCCGCTCCAGGTGCTCCTCGGGCGTGACATCGTGCAGGATGGCGATGGCGCCGCGCGAAGTGCTGTTGGCCAACGGGGCGGCATTGACTTCGAAGGAGCGCCCCGACAACTGCACCCGCCGCCGCACCGCCTCTCCGGAATCCACCACTTGCTTGAGCACGCGAAACAGATCCGGGTCGCGGACCATGCGGATGAGCGGAATCCCCTGCGCCGCGCCATGGTCGCCCACCGCCCGTTGAAAGGAGTGGTTGCAGAAAGTGACGCTCAACTGCGCGTCCACCGCCAAAACGGCCTCGGTCATGCTGGCCAATACGGCTTCGCGGCGCGTCAGTTCCATGCTGAGCCGGTTGACCAGTTCGCCGATTTGCGGAGTCATGCGCGAGACCGAGCGGGTCAACTCGCCCAGTTCGTCGTCACCGTGAATCAGAGGAGGCCGCTCGGCGCCCTGATCGAGCATGCCGTCGACGAAAGCCGTGAGGGCGTTAATCCGCCGCGCCAGCGACTGCGCCGCGAACCATGCCAGCCCCACCGCCACCATGGCAATGGCGGCCGACGCCAGACGGACGCGCATATCCGCCACGAAGACAAAGATCAATATGACCAGCGGAGCCGCCAGTATGGTGGCGACTGCAAGGACCTTGCGCGCGATCGAACCCGTCATCGCGAACCCGCGCGGCGAAT
>PLRZ01000353.1:0-882 GCA_003164075.1 Bryobacterales bacterium
GCGGAGAACGCACGCATCGCCGTCCCGGTGATCGAATCGCCGGAGCATATGGATGCCGCGCGCAAAGCCATGCGGGAGTTGAACGCGCCTTTCCTGACCGCCGTCCTGGAAGGCAAGTATCCGGATAGCTACCTCTCGGCGGAAGGCCGCAACGCACCGCGCTTTACCGCGGAAGAGATGCGCACCATCGCTGCTCCCTTGGATTTTGTGGGGATCAACGTTTACCAGCCGACGTACGTTCGCGCCGCCGAAGGGCCCGGCGGATTCGCCGAAGCGCCGCCCCCCGCATCCTACCCGCGAATGGCTTCTCCATGGCTTTATATCGCGCCCGAGACGGCCTATTGGGCGGTACGCCTGGTGGCGGACATTTGGGGTGTCAAGGAAATCTATATCACCGAAAACGGCTGCTCGTCGGACGACCGCCCGGCTCCCGACGGCCACATCTACGATACCGACCGCACCATGTTTCTGCGCAACTATCTCTCGCAAGCCCATCGCGCCACCGCGGAGGGTTGGCCGCTCAGAGGCTACTTCTGCTGGAGCCTGATGGACAACTTCGAATGGGCCGACGGCTACGGCAAACGCTTTGGTCTTTACTACGTGGATTTCAAGACGCAGAAGCGAACGCCCAAATTGAGCGCGGATTACTACCGGCACGCCGTCGCGGGAAACTGCGCCGTTTAGCAGCGGCTAATTCGGGGACAGGCTACATAACCTCGAAATTCGGCCGCACTATGCGGCGGTGCATCTCGGGTGCTTATGCGTTTTCGGGACCGCCCCCGAGACGCGACGGCGACGGAGTGGGTTCAGCCCGTTATCCCGAAAACGCGAGTGCTTAACCGATCTCGCGGCTCAGTAACGACAGAACTCCTGACGTCGTGG
>PLRZ01000353.1:916-6773 GCA_003164075.1 Bryobacterales bacterium
CCGGCCGACATCAGGAGTTCTGAACGAAGTGCCAAGTAGGTACAGAGCCGGGCCCAGAGGGTGCCCCGTTAGGGAGCGTTCGCCGGTGACGGACCTCCCCAGATCGGTTAATAAGCACCCCGAAAGCGCTTACGCACCCATGTATTTCGAGGTTATGTAGCCTGTCCCCGAATTAGCCTATAATACGGTTCTGGCATGATCCGCGCCCTCAAACTGGCGTTCTTCGGCTTGCTGGCGTGCTCGTCGCTGGCATGGCCCCAGCGGCCCTCCGATGCGGAGGCCGCGGCCATGATCGGGACCACCCGGCAAAAAGCCATCGATTACACCCGTTCGCTGCCGGATTTCGTGTGTACCGAGATCGTCCGGCGCTTTTCCTACACCGTCAGGTCGCGGACCGACTGGTCTCCCACCGACAAGCTCACCATCAAACTCAGCTACTTCGAGCAGAAGGAGGATCACAAGCTGATGCTGATCGACGACAAGCCCACCGACAAGAGTTTCGAAAGCCTCCAGGGAGCTATCGGGATGGGTGAATTCGGGGCCATGTTGCGCAGCATTTTCGATCCTGCGTTGCACACCGCCTTCCGTTGGGAGAGCTCGAAGACCGTGCGCAAGCATCGCGTGGCAGTCTACGCCTACACGGTTTCGGCGGCCACTTCGCAGTACCTCATGGTGACTGGCTCGCCGGGACACATCCACCAGGCGATTGTGGGGTATCACGGGCTCCTGGATATCGATAGTGAAACCTCCGAGGTGATTCATTTCACCTACCAGGCCGACGGCATTCCCAAAGAATTGGGTCTGGACTTCGCGCTCACCACGGTGGACTACGACTTCGCCGACGTGGGCGGCCGGGACTATCTGCTGCCCGCCCGCTCCGAAACCGAAATGCGCAGCCCGCGGCTGTCGGTGCGCAACCAAATGCAGTTCCGCGACTACCGCAAATTCTCCGCCGATTCCAGCATCACCTTCGACCCCGGAAAGTGATCTCGCGCCGGCTTCATATTCTTGGTAAAATAGCACTTAACCCCAAAGAGGAGAAAGCTTGGCCGATCAGGAACAACCACCGCAGGGTCCACCTGCGCCGCCGCCTCCGGGAGGCACTCTGCCGCTGGGCGGAAACGGGGGAAATCAGAACCTCGTTCCCACCAATATCGAAGATGAAATGAAGCGTTCGTACCTCGATTACGCCATGAGCGTGATCGTGGGACGCGCCCTGCCCGATATCCGCGACGGCCTCAAGCCGGTGCATCGCCGGATTCTCTACACTATGCAGCAGATGGGGCTGCAGCCCAACCGCCCCACCCGTAAATGCGCCCGCATCGTGGGCGACGCCATGGGCAAGTACCACCCGCACGGCAACCTGGCCATCTATGACGCCCTGGTGCGTCTGGCGCAGCCCTTCTCCATGCGCTACCCGCTGGTGGAAGGGCAGGGCAACTTCGGTTCCGTGGATGGCGACCCGCCGGCCGCCGACCGGTACACCGAGGCCCGCCTGTCCAAAGTAGCCACCGCGCTGCTGGAAGACCTCGACAAGGAAACCGTCGACTTCAAACCCAATTACGACGACAGCGAGACCGAGCCGGAAGTTCTGCCCACGCGCGTTCCCAACCTGCTGGTGAACGGCTCTTCCGGTATCGCCGTGGGCATGGCCACTAACATCCCGCCGCATAACCTCACCGAGATAGTCAACGCGGTCATTTACAAGATCCAGAATCCCGACGCCCCGCTCATCAAGCTTCTGGAATTCGTGCAGGGACCGGATTTCCCCACCGGCGGTTTCATTCTGGGCCGGCAGGGGATTCTGCAAGCCTACAGCACCGGCCGCGGACAGCTCAAAATCCGCGCCCGCGCCAAGATCGAACGGGTCGCCAAGGAGAAGGACCAGATCATCATCGACGAAATCCCCTACCAGGTGAATAAGTCGAAGCTGCTCGAGCAGATCGCCTCCATGGTCAACGAGAAGCGCATTGAAGGCATCTCCGACGTGGTGGACCACAGCGACCGCGACGGCATGCGCATCGTGGTGGAGTTGAAGCGCGGCGAACAGGCCGAAGTCGTGCTCAACAACCTTTATAAGAATACCCAGTTGCAGATCGGTTTCGGCATCATCATGCTCTCCATCGTCAACGGCCAGCCGCGCGAGCTGGGCTTGGTGGACATGATCAAGTTCTTCATCGACCATCGCGTCGATGTAGTCCGCCGCCGCACCGAGTACGAGTTGCGCAAGGCCCGCGAGCGCGAACATATCTTACTCGGTTTCCAGAAGGCGCTCGATAACCTGGACGAAATCATCCGCCTGATTCGCGCCGCCAAACTGCCGCGCGAAGCCCGCGAAGCCCTGATTGCCAGCTTCCAGTTCTCCGAAAAGCAGGCGCAGGCCATCATCGAGCTGCAATTGCAGCGCCTCACCGGGATGGAGCAGCAGAAGATCCTGGACGAGTTGGCCGAAATTCAGCGCCGCATCTCCGAATACCTGGAAATCCTCGGCTCCGAGAAGGCGTTGCGCGAAGTAATCGTCAAGGAACTGAAGGAAGTCGAGAAGGAGTTCGGCGACGCACGCCGTACCCAGATCATCGAAGACACCGGCGAGATCCTGCTGGAAGATCTGGTGGCGGTGGAAGACGTGGCCATCACGGTGACCCGCGGCGGGTACCTGAAACGCACGTCCGTGGACACCTACCGCCGGCAGACGCGCGGAGGCAAGGGCCGCATCGGTATGGGGACCCGGGCCGAAGACGTGGTGGAGCACCTGCTGGTGACCTCCACGCATAGTTACTTGCTGATCTTCACGACGCGCGGCCGGGTGTACTGGTTGAAGGCGTACGAAATCCCCGACGCCACCACCACCGGTAAAGGCAAGCACATCTCCAACCTCATCAACCTGCAATCCGACGAGGAGCCGCGCACGTTCCTGCCGGTGAAAGACTTCGTGCCGGATCGCTACATCGTAATGGTCACCCGGCATGCCGTCATCAAGAAATCGGAGCTGACGGAATTCGACAATCCCATCGCCCGGGGGCTCATCGCTCTCAATCTCGACGAGGGCGATCAACTCATCGGCGCCGGCATCAGCACCGGGTCGAATTATATCTTCCTCGGATCGCACGAAGGGCAAGCCATCCGGTTCGCCGAGAGCCAGGTGCGCGCCATGGGCCGGCAGGCACGCGGTGTCCGCGCCATGGATCTGGCGGAGGGCGATTACCTGGTGGGTGTCGAGGTGGTCGAAAAGGACGGCCTCATCCTGTCGCTCGGTGAGAACGGCTACGGCAAGCGGACCCCGCTGGAAGATTACCGCCTGACCAACCGCGGCGGCAAGGGCGTTATCAATATGAAGACCACCAGGAAGACCGGCAACGTGGTGGCGATTCTTTCGGTGCGCGAGGACACCGACCTGGTGATTGTCAGCCAGAGCGGCAAGATCATCCGCATTGAAGCCAACACCATCCGGCAGGTGGGCCGATCGTCGCAGGGAGTGCGCTTGGTGTCGCTGGATGAAGGCGATCAGGTAGCCGCCGCGTCCGTGGTTCCCGATACTGTGGACACCAACGGGCAGGAGACCCTCCCACTCCAGTAAAATGGTGGAGTATGGCAGCGTCTCTTTGTAACAATATGGATGACAAGCAGGAGCAGCTCTTCGCCCATCTGCGAACCCTGGAGCGCGTGATCGTGGCGTTCTCCGGGGGGACCGATTCGGCCTACCTGGCGTGGGCCGCGCACCACGTGCTGGGGAAGAACGCTCTGGCGGTGACGGCCGACTCGGCATCCATCCCCGAATCCCACAAGCGCGATGCCGAAGCCTTTGTGGGGCGCTTCGGCATTGCGCACGAGTACATCGAGACGCGGGAATTCGACAACCCCGACTACGCCCGCAACGATCCCGACCGCTGTTTCCACTGCAAGGACGAACTTTTCACGCGCCTCGAGGAACTGGGCCGCGAGCGCGGATACCGGCACATTGTGTACGGCGTGAACCAGGACGATCTGGGCGATTACCGGCCGGGCCAGGGCGCCGCCAGGAACCACCAGGTGGCCGCTCCGCTGGCGGATGCCGGGCTGTCGAAAGCCGAAATCCGCGAGCTCTCCCGCCAGGTCGGGTTGCCCACGTGGGACCGGCCGGCCTCGGCGTGTCTCAGTTCGCGCATCCCCTATGGAACGCCCGTGACGATTCAGAACGTGAAGACGGTGGAGACCGGCGAAGAGGAGCTCAAGGCGCTGGGATTCCGCCAGTTCCGTGTGCGCTTCCATGGCGAGGTAGTCCGCATCGAGATCGCGCGCGAAGAAATGCTTCGAGCGATGTCGATGGAGATGGCGGCGCGTTTCACGGAGATTTTCAAGAAGCTGGGGTTCCGCTACGTGACGCTGGATCTGGAAGGATACCGGCAGGGCTCGCTCAACGAAGTGCTGCCTCTATTTCGGGGACAGGCTACATAACCTCGAAACTCCGTCCGGCGGTCCGCGAAACAGCCCCCACGATACGGCCGCTGTCCACCCGCGAGGCAGCGATTTCCGCGGTCTGAGCCTTGGCTCTATTCATTACCGTGGCGAATCGGCTAATTGTGTGAACCCCTCAGCCGTATACTGGTGGAGGGCATGGACATGCAATTGGATCCGCGAGAAGAATCGCTGGTGGAAGTCTTCCGCCGACTTCCGCCGGATACAGCGGCCGAGCTATCGGCTCTGGCCGAACGACTAGCCACGCTCTCACTGCACGGTAGAATCGACTGGTCCGATTCCTGGACCGACGAAGACCTGCAGGATTTTAGGGGTGCTTCCCTAAGGCGCCTTGAGGCCGAGGAGTCAGAGGAACCGCGTTGAAGCCGGGCGATGTCGTGGTTGGCGTGCTAGTATATCGTTTCATTAAAATATAAGCACTTTATTTCTGCTCAAGAGCCTTGAAATTCTTCCATTGATGGACTACCGGCGCGGCGTTGATTTCCGCAACGCCCTTGAGGATCCTGGCTTTGAGTTCGTCGAGAGATTGCACGCGGATATGCCGCAGGAAGGTGCGCGCCATTTTGCCAAACAATGTCTCGACGATGTTCAGCCAGGAGCCATGCTTCGGCGTCAGGACGTACTGAAAACGGTTGGGGTGCAGGGAGAGAAAGGCCTGCGTCTCTTTGGAAAGGTGGGCGGAATGATTGTCCAGGATGATTCGGATGGTGCATTCCGGGGGATATCGGGCATCGAGATCGGATAACAGGCTGGTGAATTCGACACTGCGGTGACGGTCCTCCACGCGCGCCGTGATGTGGCCGTCCTGGAGATCCAGCGCCGCCAGTATCGAACAAGTGCCCAGCCTCTCGTACTCGTGATCCCGGCCGATTTTCGGGTGCTTGCCGGGCACCGGCGGCAGGTCGGGTGCGGTATTGGCGATCGCCTGCACCCCCGGTTTTTCATCCACCGAAACCGTGATCACGTTGGAGGCAGTCAGGCCAGCGGCCCGCATCGCATTCTGCAGTTCTACATCCTGGTAGACGATCAGGACCTTCCGCATCACGGCTTCGAAATCCGGATCGCGCCGCTCCAGGTAATACTGAACCTTTTCCGGATGCAGCGGCTGTGCTGCCAGAATCCGCTGTACCGTCGCTTTGGCCGCACGGGACAACGCGGGGAAACCGGCTTCCCCGGCATGCTCCCGAACGTGCCGGGCCAACGCCTGCCGGCTCCAAACCTCGGCCGCGTAACCCAGATCCTTCGGTTTCGAGCACGCCAGATGCACCACCCAGGTCTTGGCATCGTCTCCAATTGCTGGATCTTTGGGCCGATGGTAGTTGTCTTTCAGCGCCGCCATCGGACCCACCGCCAAAGCCTTCGCCACCCATTTCGAGACGCTCAGACGCGTCATCCCGAGGCG
>PLRZ01000433.1 GCA_003164075.1 Bryobacterales bacterium
AGGTCCGCGCCGCCGGGGAACTCAAAGAGACCATCAAGGCGCCGGAGAAGACCGACGTCTGGAAGTCGGTCCTGCGCGTGAAGCACGACGAAACCCCGCGCAGCCGCGCGCTGGGCGTGCTCAGCAACGTCTTCCTGCACCTGCACCCCGCCAAAATCAATCGCGACGCCGTGGCCTATAACTATACCTGGGGCATGGGCGGCATGACGTTCTACGTCTACATCACCCTGGTCTTCACGGGCACGCTGCTGATGTTCTACTACCACCCTTCGAAGGTAGTGGCGTTCCGCGACATCCTGTACCTGGAGAGCGACGTGCCCTTCGGCAAGCTGCTGCGCAACATGCATCGTTGGGGCGCGCACCTCATGGTCATCATGGTGGAGCTCCACATGTTTCGCGTGTTTCTTACGGGGTCGTACAAGAAGCCGCGCGAATTCAACTGGGTGGTGGGCGTGCTGCTGCTGGTGCTCACGCTGCTGCTCAGTTTCACCGGATACCTGCTGCCCGACGACCAGTTGGGTTTCTGGGCCGTCACCGTGGGGACCAATATGGCGCGCGCCACGCCGCTGCTGGGCCACGCCGGCCCGTTCGGCCCGCAACTCGGCATGACGCCATTTAACGATGTCCGCTTCGGTCTGCTGGGCGGGTCGATTGTGGATTCGAACGCACTCCTGCGCGCCTACATCTGGCATTGCGTGGCGATTCCGATTCTGGCATCGGCCTTCATGGTGGTGCATTTCTGGCGCGTCCGCAAGGACGGCGGCATCTCCGGCCCCTCGCCTATGATGCTGGAATCTGAAATTAAGGACGTGAAGAAGCCCTAACGGTGCCATATGGACTTTCATCAGCTATGGACAATCGTCAGCACCCCGGACAATGTTCCGATCGTGCTTCTGCTCTTCGTAGTTCCGTTCTATACCTGGTACGGCCTGCGCCAGGCGTTCGCCAATGACCGCCTGATCGCGCAACTCGAAGCCGATCCGGCGATGGCCAAGACGCACCACCGCAAGACCCAGCCATTCCGGCCCGGGTGGGCGCGCGAAGTCCACGTCTGGCCATACCTGCTGCGCATCGAGTTTCTGGCGGCCATCATCATCACCGTGATCCTGATGGTCTGGTCCATCACGTTGAACGCGCCGCTCGAAGAGCCGTCCAATCCCACCCTCACCATGAATCCCTCCAAGGCGCCGTGGTATTTCCTCGGACTGCAGGAGATGCTGGTGTATTTCGACCCGTGGATGGCCGGCGTGGTGATGCCTTCGCTGATCATCATCGGTCTGATGGTGATTCCCTATATCGACACCAATCCGCTGGGCAACGGTTACTACACCTTCAAGCAGCGGAAGTTTTCCATCCTGACTTTTATTTTCGGATTCATCGTGCTGTGGGTCTCCATGATCGTGATCGGCACGTTGATTCGAGGCCCTGGATGGATGTGGTTCTGGCCGGGCACCACGTGGGACCACAACCGGCTGATCTTCGAAGTGAATCGCGATTTGCCGGATATTTTCGGCATTACAACGCGATTCCCGAAGATTATTTTCGGCGCCATCGTGGTGGGCCTTTATTGCGTGGCCGCGGCCATCGGGATCCATAAGTTGATCACTAAGACGCCGTTCAACCGCAAGATTTACGCGCGTATGAGCGTGCTGCAGTACGTGGTGATGCAGACGTTCCTGGTGATCATGCTGGCGCTCCCGGTGAAGATCATGGCGCGCCTGTTGTTCCGCATCAAGTACGTTTGGGTGACGCCCTGGTTCAACATTTGAGCGACCAACATATGAGCGAACAACCTATGAGCGATCAAGAGAAGGACCCGGTAGTTCATTCTTCATTGAGTAAGCCGCTGTTCATCTGGTCGGCGGTGCTGGTGCTCTCCATGGTGTGGGGCCTGTACGATGAGATGTACGGCATCCGCCCCTGGAAGGCCTACCAGGCGCGATTCGAGAAGCTCTATGCGAGCTACATTCACGACCTGCGGACCCCCGAGGCGCAGCACGAACAGCAGATCAAAGCATCTCCGCAATATAAGCAACTCGACGCCGCCATGCGCGCGGCCGAGCAAGCCGCGCTGCCCGAAGCTACCGGAATCAAGGGCGAGATAGACGACCTCACTCCCAAGATTCAGGCCCTCAACGATCCCTTTCAGGAAGTGCGCAGCCACATCGGCGCGTTGACCTATCAGACCGAGGTCACCAAGAGCGAGAGCGATAAGGAATCGCTGCGGAAACGGATCGACGAGTTGAAGGCCGAGGCCCACAAGGTCAAGTTGCCCGGCTCCGACCAGCCGCGCATCATGAAGTTCAACGACATGGACCAGCAGCTTAAGGACTGGAAGAATCAAAAGGCCGAGTTGCTGCAAAAGAACGTGGAGGTGCTGGCCCAGGCGAACGCTTTGCGCAAGCAACGCGACCAGTACCTTACCGACCGGATCGCCGACGCCAGCACCGTGGTGCTCGATGCCGTGTCGACGTCGCTCGCCAGCTTCGACATCCGCATCCGCCAGATCCACATCAAAGACATCGACTTGGTGGACCGCTGCGAATCCTGCCATCTGGGAACGCGCGAGCCGGTGGTGCTGACGGCTGCGGCCATGGGCGGCAATGAGGTTTTCGCCAGCCACCCGAATAAGGAATTGCTGAAGATCCACGACCCCGAGAATTTCGGCTGCACACCCTGCCATGGCGGCAACGGCGCGGCGCTCTCCAGCGTGGACAAGGCCCACGGCTATAACAAATACTGGCTCTGGCCCATGTACCACAAGGAGAACATTGAGGCCGGATGCCAGCAGTGCCACGTGAAGGAAATCGTCACCGAAATGGCCGACACGCTCAACGCGGGCCGCGAGATCTTCCGGCTGCGCGGCTGCACCGGGTGCCACCGGTACGAAGGCTTCGACCGCGAGACCGACGAAATCTCCTCGGTGAATCAGCAGATTCACCAGGACGATCAGCAGAAAGCCGAGTGGGCCCGCGAGATCGGCTTCAGCGAACAAAAGGCCAACAGTCCCAAGACCAGCAACGCCGACGCACAGAAACTCTACGCCCATGCCAACGATCTGCGTGTGCGCTCCAGCGGCCTGGATGCCAAAATCGAGCAGCTCGACATGCGCTCCGTGAGCCTGGTGCGCGAAGTCAAGAAGGTGGGCCCCAGCCTGAAAGAAGTGCGCATGAAGCTGCGCAAGGAATGGATTCCGGAGTGGCTGAAGGATCCGCACAAGTGGCGCGAGGGCACGAAAATGCCCACCTTCCGGCTGGATGACGACGACCGCAAGGCCATCGCGGCCTTTATCTGGCAATCCGGTTTGCAGGGCCAATTGCCGCAGCAGAAGCCGGGCGACCCGGCGAAGGGACAAGAGGCTTTCGAAACGCGCGGCTGCATGGCCTGCCATTCCATGGGTGAAGGCGGCCAGAAGCAGGGCGGGACGTTCGCGGCGAACCTAAGTCGCGAAGGCGAGAAGGCCAACTACGATTACATTGTGCGCTGGGTCCACAATCCACGGCAGCGTACCGCGCCCTATTGCGCCTATGAGAAGCGCGACCTGACCGAAGCCGACTACACGAAGCACAATCTGCCCTACGTCTTCGACCTGGAGCACGATAAGTGCCCCAATGACGGCCACGAGCTGCAAGTGCAGCAGATGACCCCCATGCCGAGCCTGCGGCTCACCGAGGATGAAGCCCGCGACATCGCCAGCTACCTGATGACCCGCAAGCATAACAACGCCACTTACTCCGATGCCAGTTACATGGACGATCCGGGCCTGAAGAACAAGGGCTTAGCCCTGGTACGTTTCTACGGCTGCGCCGGTTGCCATGAAATCTCGGGCCTGGAAGACGAGCAGCGTATCGGCACCGAACTTACCAAGGAAGGGTCGAAGCCCATCGAGCGCCTGGATTTCGCCATGCTGGGTCATAAGGCCGAAGATGAAGGCTGGCTGACTCACAAGGGCTTCTTCGAGCATAAGTTGGAGAATCCCGCGATTTACGATGAGGGTAAGGAGAAGGCCAAGCAGGATAAGTTGAAGATGCCTAACTTCAACTTCTCCAAGCCCGAGATCGACGAGGTGACCACGCTGCTCGAAGGATCGGTGGACGCCACCGTGCCGCCGCGTTACTTCTATTCGCCGGCCGATCAGCGCCAGGACATCATCGACGGCTGGTGGGCGGTGAGCAAGTACAACTGCATGGGCTGTCACAAAGTCCACGTGGGACAGACCACCATCATCGACAGTATCAGGCGCTATCAGGATCCCGATTGGGTGGAGCAGAAGCCGCCTACGCTGATCGGCGAAGGGGCGCGCGTGAATCCCCAATGGCTCATGGGATTCCTCAATAATCCCGCGCTGAGCGAGACCGATACCAATCGCGATGGCGTGCGGCAATATCTGAAGATCCGCATGCCTACCTTCAGCTTCTCGGAAGGCGAGATTCGCAAGATCGTGCGCTTCTTCGCGGCGCTCTCGGCGCAGACCGAGCCGTTCATCCCCGAGAGAATCGAGCCCATCACCGACCAGGAACGCACCATGGCGCGGCAGCTTTTCACCAGTGAAGGCGCGCCTTGCCTGAAGTGCCACATGACCGGCGACCCGGCGCACGATGTCAAAGCCACGGCGCCCAATTTCACGGTGGCCAAGGACCGCCTGCAGCCCGGGTGGGTGAAACGCTGGATTCTGAACCCGGCGCTCATGAGTCCCGGTACGGCCATGCCTTCGGGCCTGTTCCGCAAGGATGGCGACCGCTGGGTCTTCGCCGGCCCCACGCCGGCAAGCTTCAACGGATACACTAAAGACCACGCGGACCTGCTGGTCCGCTATATGTTCTCATTCACACCGGAGGAGCTGGGGCGGCTGAGAGCCAGTGCGGGCAAGTAGAGCTATCATGTTCAACCAGAGGAGAAAACGAGGATGAAGAAGATTTGGATTGCAGCGGGACTGGCCTGTGCGCTCACCCTTGCCGGATGCGGCGGTGGCGACAAGCCGGCTCCAAAATCGGACGCCGCCGCGACACCGGCCGCCGGCGGCGCGGGGGCCGTTCCCGATGAAGCCAACGGCGCTACCATCACCGGCAAAGTGATCTTCGACGGTACCAAGCCGGCGCCGAAGACCCTGGATATGTCGGCTGTTCCGGCGTGTATGAATGCTCACAAGACACCGGCTAAGTCGGAGGAAGTGGTGGTGAACGATAACGGGACGGTGAAGAATGCCTTCGTGTGGATCAAATCCGGGCTGCCGGCAAACACGACATGGCAGGTTCCCTCTACCGCGGTGACACTCACTCAGGAAGGCTGCATGTATACGCCGCATGTCATCGGGGTGATGGCGGGACAGAACGTAGATATCAAGAACGCCGACCCGACGAACCACAACATCCACCCCATGCCGGCCAACAATCCGGATTTCAACCAGTCGCAGCCGCCGGGCAGCGGTGATATCGATCATAGCTTCGCTCGCGAGGAGGTGTTAGTGCCGGTAAAGTGCAACATCCACCCCTGGATGCGCGCTTACATCGGAGTAGTAAGCAACCCGTTCTTCGCCGTCACCGGTGACGACGGCACGTTCACCATCAAGGGCTTGCCGCCGGGGACCTACACCATCGAAGTGGTGCATGAGAAGTACGGTCCGCAGGACCAGCAGATTACCGTGGGCGCCAAAGACAGTAAGACGCAGGACTTCACCATAAAGGGCTAACCTCTGCGCCGCTTCTCGCTATTAGTCGCCATGTGCGCTCTCGCACTGGTGGCTGCTGGCGGTCTGGCGACCAGCAATGACGCCGCCCTCTCGGTGCCCGACTGGCCTCTATCGTTGGGCCGGTTGGTGCCACCGCTCGAGGGCGGCATCCGTTACGAATTCGCGCATCGTGTGCTGGCCGCCCTGGTGGCGCTGCTCGCCGGGGTGCAGGCATTCCGGACGCAAGCTCGCGAGTTGCGCCGGTGGATGCGAGCGCTGGCGTGGTGGACGCTGGGGGCGGTGCTGGCGCAAGCGGTGCTGGGCGGGGTGTTGGTCAAACTGGTGGACCCGAAGGTCCTGGCCATTGCGCACGCCTCGCTCGCGCAAATCTGTTTCGGCCTCACCGTGGCGGTCGCCGCGGGACATTACCCGATTCACATAGCGGGCAAGAGTCTCGCCCCGCGGCTTGCCGTCGCCGCGCTCTTCGTTCAGACCGTGCTTGGCGCCGCCGTCCGCCACAACGCCATCGGCCTGGCATCCCACATTGCCGGAGCGATCGTCGCCGCGGCGGTGGTGATGTGGGCTTCGATGGCCATTCTGATGCAGTACATGGATGATGACAAAATGCGGCGGCCCGCTGTAATCCTGCTGAGTCTGACGGCCGCGCAAATCTTCTCCGGGTTCGCCGCCTACACCGCCGGCGCGGTGACGGCCGACGCTCCGCAGCCCATGCCCCTGATGATTTGGGCGACGGTGGCCCACGTCGTGGTGGGTGCCCTGGTGTTTGGCGCCGCGATCATGCTGGCGATGAGCGTCGGGAACAGTCGCTAAGGGGCCGCGAAACAATAAGCTGACCAAATGTCTCGGAACGTGCGCAATCGCTGCGTAACGGGGTGCCCTCTGGGCCCGGNNGGATATTTCTTCGCGGCTCCTAACGTGTGACTACTTCAAAAGAAGCAAGCTGCGTTTGCTCTCCGCCTCGAATTCCGAGAGGCGGATCGCATTGGACCGGACAATGTGCTCGATCTGCGAAGTGGAGCAATTGCCAGTCTGCAGCAGGACGACTTTCGGCGGAGAGCCGAAGGTCAGGCTGAGATTGACGAAGTCCTTGTCCTTGGTCAGGAAGATGAACCCGTTCGCAGCGGCGAACTCCCAAATAGCGGCATCGGACGTACTGCCGAGCCCCACTGCCGTGACGTGAGCTGACCCTGGAAACAGGTCGGCGAGTTGAGCGGCGAGTTCAGGTGCGAGGTTCTCGTCAACGAGTAGCTTCAAGAACTGAGATCCTTTCCGGAATACTGGCGAAGAATTCGTAGACGGCTTGGAAGTCTTCCTTCTCCAGATACGGAAAGTCTCGCAGAATATCGTCTTCCGACATTCCGGCGGCCAGATAGGACGCCAAGTCGTAGACCGTGAAGCGTAGGCCACGAATGCACGGTTTCCCGCCCATTTTGCCCGGCTCTACGGTGATTCGCGGGTTCAGGTTGGCCATCTGTATGTTTTCATCATACCTGTTCCCACCGCTCGCCGAAGCGAAGCCCCTTTTGTCACTCAATATTTTCTTGACCCGCTCCGGTATGCATGGGAGCATCCGATCATGAAACGCCTTGCTTGGATTCTGCCCTTGGCCCTGATGTCGCTGGCCGGACTCGCCTTGGCCGCCAGTCTGACCATCGACCGCTGGCGCCGCCTTCCCGATGTGATCGATTCCAAGGGCGCCGTAACGCTTCCCAACGGATGGCGCATCGCCCCCGCCGGCAAGCACATCAAGTTGCCCGGCGATCTGCTTATGAAGATGCAGGTCACATCGGATTTCTCGGATTACGACCGCGCCGATCCCGATGAACTGAATCGCATTCTGTGGGCGGCGTTGAGGCCGGGGGAAACCATGCCGGCGCCGGTGCGCTCACTCGTCGTAAGGGCTCAAGTACAACACTGAATCGTGATCCACGATCCCAAGTCGTACCGGTTCAACCAGCCATGGCGCCCCAAAACATTTCTGGTGAAAACCGGGTTCTCGTAAAAATACACGAGCGCATGCACTTCGATGCCAAGTACAGTCAGGCTTAACTCATGCCCGTAGGCGCGGAACCCGCCGGCCACGGTTGAAAACGTCAAAGGCGTCCCGCGTTCCACATCGATCAGAAGCATCTCCGCAAATCCCCGTTCGAATGTGCAATGCTCCGCGCCTGTGTCAACTTTCGCGAACAACTTGACCGTTACCGCACCCGCACTGAGCGACACCGGGACGGTAACGCCGCGGTCGGTCGGTTTATAGGCGTGACGAACGCGGAAGGACAGCGGGTATGGCATCACTTACCATCCGCCGAACGGCAGTTCGGACGGCTCGGTCACATGCACCAGAAACGGGGAAAAGACACCCAGCGCCCTTGCCTTCTCCAGGGCTTCGCGTGCGCCGGCAGCCTCGGCCACCAGGCGGCCGCCATCCAGGGCGACCCACCGCCCGGCGTATTCACGGCAATGGGATTGTACCCATGCCTGCTCTTGTCTGCCTGCCGCAAGGTCGCAATCGGCGGGCACTGTCGCTTTGGAAACCCGCCGCTTGGAAGGCGTTTTGTGCATCGACACAATTCTCCCCGTGTTTGACAGCCCCTTCAGTTTTCGCTTGCGAAGCCGCCTTGTGGCTTTGCGCGCACCCGGGAGCCAGGCGGAGTTGGTTCGGTGTTCCATTAGCCTCCGGCCTTTGAGTCGTGCACCACCGTGATGTCAAGGCTCCTCAACAAATGCGCCAGCCTCTCTCGGCCGGCGTGAACCAGTTCATCGGGGCGCGAATGCTGGCCATCAAATACCAGCGTAGCGGCGAGCAGTACACCGCCGTCAACTTCCGCCGATCGGTTGAGCACAAAGTTAGAGTCCAAGAAGCCTTGGCTGGCGTCTGCCGGCAGGTAGTACACGACCGCCGTTTCGGTGCCTCGAGGTAGATTCTCAGGCGGACGGCAGAACCGTTCCAGCGCCGCACTATAGGATCCGCTCGCGAGTTCGCAATCCATCTCGAAAAGCAGCGAATGGGACTTTGCGGTCACCTCCGGCGATATGAATGCAATAGCTTTCCACATGCCCCGCATGGCCTCGGTCAAAGTGTCCCCAGTCTCGTCGATGGCGAAGAAACCAATCTCAACCCGGTCGGCTCGAATTACGATATTGGCGTCGAGCCTCTCCACTTGGCAACTGAGGCCCCTATCCTCAAGAGGGCCATCGTCCAGGCTGATATCGGAGAGGCCCACATCCAGATGGTCGAACTCGGAAAGCAACGCCGAGAGTACCCTGCCAGGCGTATCGATGAGCGCGCCAAAAGACGGCGATAGCGCCGCCTCGTAGGTCAGCTCGGATCGTTGAACATACAGTTGGAGCATTTTGGACAAGTCTCAAGGAGCGTACCTTTCAGGATACCGCTCTCGGCTCTTGCCTGAACCCCATCCCCGCTTCGCAGCATCTATAGTATACTGGCACGAGCATTCTATATAGAATGTCTGCCTGCCCGAGGGAATAGCTTTCGCCTGATGCGCGATTACATCGAACTGACCAAACCGAGAATCACCTGGCTCATCCTCATGAGCACCGGAATCGGGTACTTTTTTGGACTCCCGGCCGCCGCCAACTGGCTCGATTTCCTGCAGGGAATCCACCTCCTCTCCCTGCTGCACACCATCGCCGGAACATGCCTGATCGCCTCCGGCACCGCCGCCCTCAATCAGTGGTACGAGCGCGAGGCCGATCGCCACATGCGGCGTACCGCGGGCCGTCCGCTGCCCTCCGGCCGGATCTCCGCCAACGGCGCGCTGGTATTCGGCGTCGCGCTTTCGGTGCTTGGATTCGTGGAGTTGTGGCTGGGCGTCAATTTCCTGGCCGCGGCCATCGGACTCTTCACTCTGGCCAGCTATCTGTTCCTGTACACGCCCATGAAGCAGCGCACCTGGTGGTCCACCACCGTGGGCGCCATCCCCGGAGCTATGCCGCCGATGATTGGCTACGCGGCTGCCGCCGGCGCCATCACGCCGCAATCCTGGGTGCTCTTCGCCATCCTGTTTGTCTGGCAATTCCCGCACTTCTACTCCATCGCCTGGATGTATAAAGAAGACTACGCCCGCGCCGGCATCCTGATGCTGCCGGTCGTCGAGCCCGATTGCCGCTCCACCGCGCGCCAGATCGTGATCTACGGAATCGTCCTCATTCCCGTGAGCCTGATTCCCGCCATGCTGGGAATGTCGGGGCGCATCTATGTGGTGGGAGCGCTGCTGCTGGGTCTCTGGTTTCTGTATTCGGGAGTACGGGTGGCGGTGGAACGCAGTCTGTCCCGCGCGCGTGGCGTGTTGATAACCTCGGTCTTGTATTTGCCGCTCATTTACGGCCTCATGCTGTTGGACAGGCCCGGTCTGTGATCCAAGTTCAGAACCTAACCCATCGATACGGTGACCGCGTCGCGCTTTCGAACGTCAGCTTCGAAGTGAACAAAGGCGAAATCTTCGGCCTGCTAGGCCCCAACGGCGGCGGTAAATCGACCCTCTTTCGCATTCTCTCTACCATGATGGTGCCCACCGAGGGCCGCGCGACGATTGCGGGCTACGACGTGGTGCGCGACCCCGCCGCGGTGCGCCGCCATATCGGCGTGGTCTTCCAGACGCAGAGCCTGGATAAAGCTCTCACCGTGGAAGAAAACCTGCGCGCGCAGGGCCATCTGCACGGCCTCAGCGGGGCAGTCCTGCGCGAGCGCATGGCCAACGCCATGGAGCGCCTGAACATCGCCGACCGCCGCAAAGATCTGGTCGACACGCTTTCCGGCGGGCTCCGCCGGCGCGTCGAAATCGCCAAAGCGCTGCTGCATCGACCGCAGGTGCTGCTCATGGACGAAGCCTCCACCGGCCTCGACCCGGCGGCCCGCCGCGATCTCTCGCGCCACGTGGAAAGCCTGCGCGCGGGCGAGGGCGTCACCATTCTGCTGACCACCCATATCCTGGAAGAAGCCGACCGCTGCGACCGCCTGGTATTGCTGCATCAGGGCAATATCGTGGCGCAGGGTTCGCCGGCCGAATTGCGATCGGGCATCGGCGGTGACGTGGTGGTGCTGGCCACTGCCGACCCGCAATCGCTGGCCGCCGGCATCGCCGAGCGCTTCCAACTGAAGACTTCCGCGCGTGAGGGCGAAGTGCGCGTCGAAATCGAGAACGGCCACCGCTTCATCGCCGAAGTGGTGGAGGCATTCCCCGGCGCGGTGAATTCCGTCGGTCTGCACAAGCCGACGCTCGAAGACGTATTCGTGCAGCAAACGGGGGCCTCCATTGAGTAAGTTCTTCCTGCCCGCCGCGACCCTCTGGCAGCGCGAACTGGTGCGTTTCTGGCGGCAGAAAAGCCGCGTCCTGGGAGTGGTGGCGTCGCCCCTGGTCTTCTGGCTGTTGATGGGCTACGGCTCCAACGACCTGGCTCGCTTCTACGCCGGAGCTCTGGTGCTCACGGTGATGTTTTCCGCCATCTTTTCCACCATTTCGATCATCGAAGATCGCAGAGAGGGCTTTCTGCTTTCGATGCTGGTGTCGCCCGCGCCGCGCACCAGCATGGTGCTCGGCAAAATTCTAGGCGCGGCCACACTGGCATGGATTCAAGGGCTCATCTTTCTGGCGTTCGCCCCGCTGGCGGGCGTCCGCGTCGGCCTGCTGCAGGTAATCGGCGCGGCGGGCGCGATTTTCCTGGTCTCCTTTACGCTCACCGGTCTGGGGTTTGTGATCGCCTGGAGGATGGATTCCACTTCGGGCTTCCATGCCATCATGAACCTGCTGCTGGTGCCCATGTGGATGGTGTCGGGCTCGCTGTTCCCCATGTCCACCGCGCGCGGAGTGATTCGAGCCATCATGTGGGTCAATCCGCTGACTTACTCCATATCTCTATTGAACGGCCTGTTGGGTCTGCCGAATGCCACCCCGGGTCCCCTGGTGAGCGCTGCCGTCACCCTGGCATTCGGACTGGTGCTGCTCGTGGTGTCGGGCCTGATCGCATCGCAAAAGAGCACCAAGAGCGCCGCATGATCCGCGCGCTTCCGCCGCTGGTGCTGGCGCTGCTGATGGCGGCCTGCGTCAAGCCCAAGGAACTGCCCGTGATGGGCGATGTGCCGGAATTCCAGCTCACCGCCCAGATCGGCCAACCCTTCGACAGCAAGGTTCTCGACGGCCACGTCTGGGTGGCCGATTTCATCTACACCACCTGCACCGGTCCGTGCCCCATGATGACCGCGCACATGCGCCAGTTGCAGAACTCCACCGCGGAAACGCCTGACGTGCTGCTGGTATCGATGACCGTGGACCCGGCGCACGATACACCGCCGGTCCTCACCGAATACGCCCGCCACTTCAAGCAGGACCCGTCGCGCTGGTTCTTCCTGACTGGCGACATGGACAAGCTCAACGATCTCGGCGTGCACGCCTTCAAACTGAATAGCGTCGACGGCAGCCTGACGCACAGTACGCGTTTCGTGCTGGTGGACCGGCAGCGGCGCATTCGCGGCTTCTACATTTCCGGTGAGGACGCCTTCATGCCGCAATTGCTGCACGACGTGAGGCAATTGGAAGGCGAGCCGCGTTCATAGACGCGAAACGCAGGCGGCGCCGCCTGCCGTCTCTTCACCGCGGCAACGTAAACACCAGGCCCAGCAGCGCCGCTGCGAAACCTCCCATGAAGAGCCACGCCATCCGATTCCCCATGTTGATGGTGTAGCCGAATCCGATCCTCTTCTGCACGAAGATCGCCGGATCCTGCGAATTGACGTAGATGCTGCCCAGGTACCAGCAGTTGTCGGGTGTGCTCTCCGCCGGCATCTTCGGGTCGCGCAACACCTTCACCACCCATACCAACAGCAGCACCGGAAAGACGATTCCCGGAATCATCAGCACTGAGGGGGAAAACGCCGCCGCCGGCAGGATCCCGATGCCGCTCAACAACAGCGCCAGGAAATAAATGGTGGCCACCATCATTTTCACGATGGCGTCGCGCTGCCGCCCGCGGCGGGACCCGTAGAACATCGCCAGGGTCAGCAGGATCATCACCAGCATCATGCCGCCGGCGAACAACAGCGGCCCGTAGACCGCACGCGGAGTTTTATCGGCCCAGCGATTCGCCACGTTGTGGGCGTCCCAATGCACCGGGACACGCGCCGGAATCTCGTCCCAATGGGCNNGGAGCCACTTGGGCCATATGGGACCGTTCAAACAGAAAGGCCATCATCGCCAGAACCGCGGGCGCCAACATCGCCACTACCGGCAGCAATTGGCCCCACCATTGATCCAGGCGTATGACGACGACCACAGTAATCACCACGCTGCATACCACCGCCGCATAGTAGCGGCGCAACGAGGTCCGGCCCGCGTCGCTCGCTCGGAATCCGGACGGCACGGTAATGGCGAAGAAGTAGCGACGGGGTGAGATGTGCGGGATCAGCAGCATCAACGCTCCCGTGAAGGCGGCGATCAGAAGGGAGATGGGAAGATCGTTGGTCATTGGTTCAAGCCCTCCATGGCGGCGCGCAGTTCGGCGGCGATGCGCGTGAGCGGCACACCGGCCGCGCGCATCTGCGCCACCAGATTTCGAAGTTGTACCCGGAATTCCTGGAACCGCTCCGGCGAGACCGCGCTCTGGGCTCCGCGCGCAATCACTTTGGCGCCGCGGCCGTGGTGGAGGTCGAGCCAACCCTCCTCCGCCAGTGCCCGGTAGGCCTCTCCGACGGTATTGAAGTGGATACCCAATTCCATGGCCAGACGGCGCACGGAAGGCAGGTCGCTGCCCGGCGGCAGCGTGCCATCCACCAGAAGTACGCGCACGGCGTCCACAATCTGGCGGTAGGCCGGGACCTGCGAGTTCAGATCGATTCGAATTTTCGCAGCCGGTGGCATACGCCCCACTGTTTACTGTACAAGTACACTGTACACTTTGCGCTGCCGCGTGTCAAGAGGGAAAATCGTCGCAGGTTCGATGTTTCCGGATCCCTGACGCATAGCTTCGGTGGGGCAGGCGGACACCAGCCCGCCCTGGCCCGAGAAGACTGCGGTTAGGAGCTGTTAGGAAATAAGCTTGCCTAACGCTCCCTCACGGTCGCAGCTCCGGTGTGCGTTCTGAGCCGCGACCGTAAGGAAGCGTTGGCACAGGGAGAAGGAGAACTCTCANNGGCACTCCCTGCTACAATGGCCGTGTCGCATGCAGGTACTCCAGGCGGGCACACACAAACTAATTTATCTGGAACTCAAGGCCGAAGACGTCGCGGGTATTGCCCGCCAAGCGGGCTTCGACACCAGGGCGAAGGATGGTCCGCGCGTGCTCCAGTTGGACCTCACTGCGCGCGACCGCCAGTCGCCGCTGCTGCTCTTCGATGCCGCCGATCCGGCCAATCTGGGATGGTTTTCGCGCTGCCAGTTCTACGTGGAAGGCCGCACCGGGGTGGTCATGCAGACCCCCATCTCACTGGCCAACAAGCACGACCGCGGCGGCAAGGTGCAGCGCTACGCGGTGCGCATCTCCATCGCCAAGGAACTGCCGGCCACTTTCCGCCTTCCCGGGAAACAACCGCTCACCGAACAGGTTTTTTACCACCTGCTGTTCAATTTCCTGAACGCGCTGACCCAGACCGGCGTGGCGTTATGCGGCGGTGGAGCGGTGCAGCCGCTCGCCGGGCGCACCGAAAGCGTCGGCATTCGCCAATAGCCTCCCCATTCGCCGCCCTTCATCCGTTAGAATAGTCTCATTGCAAGAAAGTGAACCGACCCGTTGCCGCCCAAGCCCTCTAGCGTGACTGCCATCTACCCGGGGTCGTTCGATCCGATCACCAACGGGCATCTGGACCTTGTCCAGCGTGGCGCGCGGATGTTCGACACGCTGATCGTTTCGATTTTGCGGAACGATTCCAAGCTTCCGCTCTTCTCCGTGGAAGAGCGCATGGACATGCTGCGCGAAGTGGTGCACCCTTACGCCAACGTGGAGGTGGATAGCTTCGATGGATTGCTGGTGGATTACGCCGCCCAGCGCTCCGCTACTGTTTTGCTGCGCGGCATTCGGGCGATTTCGGACTATGAGTACGAGTTGCAGATGGCTTTGATGAATCGCCGGTTGCGCCCGGGAATCGAAACCGTGTTCATGATGGCCAATGAGGCTTATTCCTTCATCAGCTCCCGTCTGGTGAAGGAAGTGTTCGGTCTGGGCGGGAATATTTCCGGCCTGGTGCCGCCTTCGGTGGAAGCCAGGATGCACACCCGGATGCAGAAAACTAAACAGAGAGGGGCTCAGTAAGACGCGATGCAAGCAGTTACTTACCCAATCGCCGAACGTATTTCTTCCATCAGCGTATCGTCCACCATGAAGGTCTCCGCCGACGCCGAGAAGCTTCGCGCGCAAGGCGAAGACGTGGTCGATTTCGGAGCCGGCGAACCCGACTTCCCCACGCCCGATAACATCAAGCAGGCGGCCATCCGCGCGCTGGAACGGAACTTTACCAAGTACACGCCGGTGGGCGGCACCAGCGAGCTGAAAGCGGCCGTGTGCGAAAGCCACGCCAGGGATTTCGGCACCTCCTATTCGCCCTCCGAATGCATGATTACGGTGGGCGGCAAGCACGTGATCTTCAACCTCATTCAGGCGCTGGTGAATCCGGGCGACGAGGTGGTGATCCCCGTTCCCTATTGGGTCACTTATAAGGATGTAGTCAATTACGCGGGCGGCGTCTGCGTCTTTGTGGACACCGACGAGCAGAAGGGCTTCGCCGTGACCGCGGCGATGATCGAGCCCCACCTCACCGCGCGCACCCGCATGGTGATTGTCAATTCGCCGAGCAATCCCAGCGGCGCCGTGGTGGATCGCACGGAGTTCGAGAAAATCTACCGGCTTACCTCCGCCCGCGGCATCTACCTGATGACCGACGAATGCTACTGCAAGTTTCTCTACGATAGCGAGCCCTTCTCCATCGCCTCTCTGCCGGGCTCCAAGGAAACCGTGCTGGTGGCCGGATCGCTCTCCAAGACGTATGCCATGACGGGTTGGCGCATCGGCTTCGGACTGGTGCCCGCGCCCATCGTCACCGCCATGACCAAGTTGCAGAGCCACTCCACGTCGAACCCCAATTCCATCGCTCAGAAGGCCGCGGCGGAAGCGCTGCGCGGTCCGCAGGAATCGGTGTCCGTGATGCTGGCTGAATATCGCAAGCGCCGCGATTTCGTGATCGAGCGGCTGCGCGCCATTCCCGGCGTGACCTGCGCGGAACCGAGGGGCGCTTTTTACGCCTATCCCAATTTGGGAGTGGCCATCGGCAAGAGCGGCATCGCCAACACTACGCAACTGGCGGAACGGCTGCTGGCCGATGAGTACGTGGCGGTGGTGCCCGGCGAGGCATTCGGCACCAACCAGCACGTGCGCATCTCCTACGCCACCTCCATGAAGGACCTGGAGCGCGGCCTGGAACGCCTGCACCGGTTCGTCGTCAAGAATTCGTAGCTGCGCAGCGCAGTGGTGGGGCAGGGGGTGCCGCCTGCCGGCCCTGATCGTTCGAGCGGTTCGTAACAACTATGAATAAACCCATTCGCCTGGAGCCTTCCCTGCGGGAGAAGGTCTGGGGCAAGACGCACCTGGCGCCGTGGTTCCCCGACGCCGGCGAGCTGATCGGTGAAGCCTGGTATCTTACCGATCGCGAGTTGCCGCTGCTGGTCAAACTGATCTTCACCTCCGAGCGGCTTTCCGTGCAGGTGCACCCGGACGATGGCGAAGACGGGCCACGCGGAAAGACCGAAATGTGGCACATTCTGGCGGCCGACGCGGGAGCCACCATCGCCCTGGGATTTCGCGAGCCCCTGACGCGCCAGCGCCTGCGCGAGGCCACGCTGTCGGGCGAGATCGAAAACCTGGTCAACTGGCTGCCGGTGAAAGCCGGCGAGACGTATTTTACGCCAGCCCACACGGTCCACGCCATCGGAGCAGGCATCGTGCTGTGCGAGATTCAGCAGAACTCCGACGTCACTTACCGCCTCTGGGACTACGGCCGGCCGCGCCCCATCCACGTGGAGCAGGCCGTGCCGATCTGCGACCTGACGGTACACCCCGGCGCATCGCAGCCCGTGGCCATCGGCAAGGGCCACGATACACTGGTCTGGTCGAAACATTTCGTCACTGAAATGGTGCGGATCGAGCCGGGCGAGGAATTCCTCCCGTCGGCGGAGAAGTGCCAGCTTTGGATTTGCATCGCGGGCGCCGGCGCCATCGGCGGCGAACCGGTGCGCGCGGG
>PLRZ01000710.1 GCA_003164075.1 Bryobacterales bacterium
GGACACACCAAACCTCTCGGCGAGAAATAGTCGCTGCGTGTGCTCCCCTCGCCAATGGAGCCGCTCGCCGTGACGCGGAACACAACTTCAGACGAATAAACTGCCGGGGGGTTTCAGTCCAGGCGATTAAAATTCGGTAAGTTCTGCGTTAGTTGAGTTTCACGTGAAACGCGGGTTTACTGACCGACCGGTCCCCGGCGATCAGAAAACGGAGTGGCGACTCGACGCACTGGCTGATGCCGATGCGCGGGGTAATGAGAACTTCGAACCGCCGTTTGTCGACAGGTTCGCGGACCACCAGGCTGCCGCGGGTGACGTCCGCGCCGTTGTGCTGGAGGGTGATGGCGAGAGCGAGGGTGAGTTTGCCCGGACCGGAGGCCAGATCCTCCGTCTTGTGAGCGGCGGGGCGGCGGCTCTGCATGATGCCGATTCCGGCAAGCGGTTCGAGCGCGCGCACCAGCACGCACCCCGGCGTTCCGTCGGGCTCGCATACCAGGTTGAGGCATTGGTACATCCCGTAGATGAAATAGACGTAGGCATGGCCGGGCGGGCCGAAGATGACACGGGTCCGGGGGGTGATGCCGCGGGCCGAGTGGGACGCGAAATCGTCGCCGCCGGGGTAGGCTTCGGTTTCGACAATGATGCCGGCGGTGGGGCCGTGCACGATGATTTTGCCCAGAAGGTCGCGCGCCACGTCGACGGTGGAGCGCTGGTAGAAAGCGCGTTTGAGGATGGGGCCGAAGCGCATCTATCGATTATTGGTAACACAGGAGGATGGCGGCGAGAGGTTTTGGCTAACATGAGGAAACAAACCCGGCGTCGTGAACTTTGACAGAACTACGGGCGGGCCGTACATTATGGAGGAAGACGACACGGGAATGGTCAACGACGTGATTCTGGCGGTGGTTTACACGGAACGAGGCAGGCGCATTCGGGTTATCTCAGCAAGAAAAGCAACGAAGCATGAGCAAACAGAATACTTTCGTAGCCAAGCGGCGGAGTGACGGCGCCATCGTCCAAGTGTTGCCGGACGGCTCCACCAAGCCGCTTAAAGACAAAACGGATTGGGCGCGCCTGCGGGCTATGACCGACGACAAGGTTACGGCTGTGGCGATGAGCGATCCGGACGCGCGGCCTCTGACACCCGCGCAACTCCGCGCAGCCCGCCGGGTGCCGCGCGCCAGAACGCTGCGCCGCGCCCTTGCCTTGACACAGGAGGAATTTGCGTCGAGGTTCCATATCCCGCTTGGCACGCTGCGCGATTGGGAACAGGGACGCTGCGAGCCCGACCAGCCAGCCCGCGCCTATCTGGCCGTGATTGCCCACGACCCTGAGGGCGTGAAACGCGCGCTAACCGCAATACAGTTCCCTTAAGATCGGGGCTGCATCCGGACGCTCCCCGAACCGCCGTTTCCGGATTCTGAGTGCGGCAGGCAGTGGTAAGGGTTTGCACTGCCGATACAGCCCAAACTTTTTTTGTGACAGGGACCACCGCGTGCGAGGACGACGCCGCACGATAAGTCGACGATAGAGCCAGCTCGGATCAGCTTCAATGTACCTAGCGAGGCTTGCCCGCTAAAACGACCCTTCAGAGATCTGGCGCTTGGCGCGATCCATGGCGCAAATGAAGGACCTCTACCAGACGCTTCTCTTCATGGACGCGATAATAGATGAGAATCGGGCTGTGGACTAGCTTGCGCACCTGCGACCTCTTGCGAGTAGTGTTCCCCATGCGAGGGAACCGGGTTAGCAAATCGATGTGATCGAGTAGAGATTCGCCGAAACGAGAAGCGACTTCGTCGTCGTCCTGGGCGATATACCCACAATCTCGGACAGATCGCCTAGCGCTCTCTGCGTGAAGAGGAGACGGTAATCCACTGGGGTAAGAGCTTTCGGACTTCTTCTATGGGCACAGTGCAGCCAGCCTCGGCGTCGCGAACACCCTCATCAATGGCGGAAAGAGTCTCCTCGTCTTCCTCCTCATTGATGGGGGCCGGATCCTCGAACTCAATTCTCCTGGCTTGAGCCATACTTCACGGTAGCGCGGATCGCCGGGCAGCGCAAACCTGTACCGAGCCGATGCCGCGCCGCCCTGGCAGCGGCCGCCAGCGCCATCAGCAGGACCGCGACGCACGCCGCCCGGCATGCCATGGACTCCGCATCGCCATCGAACTCCAGCGCGATCTCGCAGTCGCCCGAGCATCGCGGCTCGATCGCCATGAATCCCAAGCCGTCGGCAAAAACCGGCAGCGACGTACCTCGTGCCCGCGCGTGCCAGCCAGGGTGGTAGTTGATCTGCGTGGAGATCACTTCCGATGGCGCCAACCGCGCCCGCACCACGGCTCGATTGGGGCCTTGCCACCGCAATGTGGCAGGCGGCGCGGTAGCGTCTTCCAGCGCCGCGACATAAACGCTCAGCTCCTGCACATCCAGGCCATGAATGGGCCGGCGCCGGACGAGTTGGTCCCGCCGCATGGCGTGGGCCAGCGACCCCGAAACCTGCGGGATGCGGTAGATGGCGGTATCGTCTTCGCGCCATAGCACCGGCAGCATGCCGTCGAACTTGCGCGGATGCACGAACCCCTTCCAGGCGTCCGGACTGTGCGGGCCCGGGACGGCGATGGCCTGCGTACCAAGCGCCTGGAGCCAGAGCACGGAGAATTCCGCGCCGCGGTCTCCTGCGTTCTGGTCTGAATATATGGTATAGGCGGCCACCTGCGCCATCCAGTTCAGCGCGGTAGGATAATTCTCGGCCACCTGGGGCTGGTCCGTAAAGGCGTCCAACCAATAGCCCATGGACCCGCCCATCATGACGCGCTGGCCGGGTAGATGCGCTTCCACCCATTTGGCCGAACGGTATTCGATACTTCGGGCTACGTCGACGGGACGCAACATCTCCTCCGCGATGCGGCGGTGGGAGACCACCTGCCAGGATGCCCCGGCGGCGAGAACAATCGCCAGCGCCATGCGAGCGCGTGGCCGGAGGCGTTGGATGAGCGGCCGTAGTGCGAGCACGCCCAGCCATGCCAGAGCCAATTCCAGCTCGCACTTGTAGCGGCCGGGCTGGGGAACGAAATGCACGCCCCAGTATTGGGCAAGAACCGGAATGAGCACCGCGGGGCATGCGAACAGCATCAGCCACCGCAAAGGCCATTCCGCCACGCTGCGCGAAGTCAGGAACCAGACAAGTGCGGACACTGCCGCTATCGCCAGGAACGCGGCCAGGGCATGAGGCAGGGTGTCGCTTTCGCCATCCAGCACCGCGTTGCGGCGAATGGTGAACAGAAGCGAAGGCGGCAGCCACGGACAGACCACCACGTAGGCAGCCGCGGCCGTCAGCCCAGCCCGCACCAGGGCCGCCGGACGGAACCGGCGCTCCAGAGCCAGCGGAACGGTGAGCGTCACGATCGCCACCAGAACCGCTCCGAACATGTTGGCAAGCATCATCGCCGCCATGACCGACACGGCGAGCCCGCTATGGAACCAGCGGCGGCGTTCGAGGGCGCGCGCCAGAAAGAATACCGCGACGGGCAGCAGCGCGAGACTGGTCAGATGCGGCAGATCGTCCCAATCGAAAATCAGATTCATGCGCCGTGCCCCCAACAGGGCGGCCCAGTGGAACCCGCCGGGATCCGGAACGATGAGTGCGGCGGGCGATAGCAACGAATAGGCCAGCGCCGCGGCGAAGCTGTAGCCGGGCGCGCGGAAGAGCCGCCAACTGGCCACGTACAAGAGGACCGGACCGAGGCAATATACCAGGCCCGTGAGTGCGTGGAACGCCATCGGAAGCGAAATCCGCAGCAGGCGGGCGAGAGCGGCGGTGGCTGCCGGGATCAAGGGGGCGTACGGATATTCGGCCGGCGAACCACCGCCCCAGTAGGGCCACCAGCGCGGCGGCATCCAGCCGGGACCATTCAGGCGCGCCAGCGCCATCCAGACGCCATGCATGGAGTGCCAATGTCCGGTGGACTCTGTAAGGAATGCTTCGCGGCAAATGCACATGTTGAGCGCCGCCAGCAGTACCAGATAGAGCCACTTGTCCCAATTCGCCACAGCGTACGGGCGGTATTCCTGCACCGTTGAATTCTCCCGGATTGCAAGTCGATTATTCCCGGCTATTTCGGGGACAGGCTACATAACCTCGAAATTCAGATCGGCTCGAAGTGCGCAAACATCTTCTGAAACTCCGGCTGGATGGATGGTATCTGAATTGATTATTCCCTGACAGGCACTTACCCCAACGTAAACGCGATCCGCGTGACCGACGCGGGCGGAAATTGAAACACCGCCCCCGAGCCTTTCACGGTCACCGCGACCGCCTTCGGCTCGACTGCCCGCGGAGCTTCCAGGCTGTTGTGAGCATGCGCGTCATTCTCAGCCAGCATCATTCCCGCCGCCGATCGCACCGTTCCGCCGCGGACCGTAATTTCGGCTTCCCGCGCTTGATCGAGCGAAGGATTGGTCACCGTCAGGGTGAGCTGACTCCCGTTCACCGACGCCGACCCGTTCAGCCCTCGGAAACCAGCCTGGCGGCCGTTGCGGCTGTAGCTTGTCTCCGGCGCCGAGACCACCGTCCTCACCGATCGCGCGCCTTGATGCGGCGAGTACAAATCGAATACGTGATACGTCGGGGTCACGCAGAACTTGTCTTCGTGCGCCAGGAACAGCGATTGCAGGCAGTTCACCAACTGCGCCACGCTGGCCATGGCAACCTTATCGGCGTGCCGGTTGAAAATATCCAGGGTGAGACCGGCCAACACCGCATCGCGCATGGTGTTCTGCTGTCCCAGCAGCGCCTCCGGAAATGGCTCCGTTCCGCCCGCGTACCATGCCCCCCATTCGTCCACCACCAACCTGGTCCGATGCCGCGCGTCGGACTCGCCCATCACGGTCCATTGCGCGGCGATCATCGCTTCCGTCTCGTCGGCCTGCCGCAGGATGTCGTAGTACTGCTCGGCATCGAAGCGCAGCGCGTCGCGCTTGCCGGCTGCCCAGTCGTCGGTCCGCCCGCCGCTGGCGTTCCAGGAGTAGTGGTGCAACGAAAGCCCCCACATGCGGTTCAAAGTCCCCAGCCGCGACAGTTTGGCAAACAGCCGTCGGGTCCAGTCGGAGCTGCCTTCGTTGCCTCCCGAGGCGACCAGCGCCGGTCCCACTCCATAGGATGGGACCCACGCCGTATAGCGGTTGAACTCGCTGGCATAGTCCTCCGGGTCGAAATTGCCGCCGCAGCCCCAGGATTCGTTGCCCACGCCCCAATAGCGCACGCCCAACGGGTTCGTTTCTCCATCTGCCGCGCGCAGCGCCGCCAGCGTGGTGCTGCCTTCGGGCGAGTTGCAATATTCCATCCAGCGCCAGAACTCCTGCGCCGGCAGACTACGTAAGTTGGCGGCAAAATAGGGCTTGCTGCCCGTCAGCCGGCACAAGCGCGCAAAGTCGACGGTGCCGAATTGGTTGGGATCGTAGCCCTGGGGACCGTTATGGTTGGCGTTCCCGGACCACTCCTGCGCTTCCAGCCAGAAGTTGGTGCGTTTGGGCCGTTTGTCGCGCGGACCGGTGCCGTCGCGCCAGTCGTAGGTGTCCGCGAAACAGCCGCCGGGCCAGCGGATCATCCCCGGTTTCACTTTCTTGAGAGCGTCCACCAGTTGCTTGCGGATGCCATTCACGTGCGGAATGGCCGGCTGTTCCCCCACCCAGATGCCATCGTAGACTACGCCGCCGAGGTGCTCCACAAAGTGACCGTAGATCTCCGGGGCGATGGCGCCCACCGGCTCATTCAACAGCACATCGATGCGCGCCTCGGCCGTCTGGGCGGATAATCGTCCCCCCGGCGCGCCCGGCGATGCCAGCCAGGCGGTTCCCGCGGCAGAGGCTGCGCGCAGGAAGTTTCTGCGGTTTATGGTTTCCATCTTCGTAATTGAATTATGACTTAGTCTGGCCGCAATAACATGCGGGCCGGGCATTCAGTTGGCGCCAGTGCTCGAAGGGTGCTTCCGGGGCGCCCACTGAACCCGATTCTGATACCAACTCCCCTGTGTTTGCAATCAGTTACAGAGTGCTGCCCAGGACGGCCCCCGTACGGGAGCGATCACGGGGATAACGGATTTTTCTCCGGATCCGTCAAGCGCTCCTGCTTGAATTTTGGCTCACTCATAGGACTGTTCCCGTGCTAAAATCTACTCCAAACAATCTGGTGCTCGTAGAGGGGGGAACCCGGCAACCGGGTCAAGTTAGACGGTTGTGCCCGGAAGCCCCTTGCGGACCGATTAGGTCGTTGTTTTGATAGGAAACTACATGGACCTTTTCGAGGCAATTCAAAAGCTCTATGCCGAAAAAGAAAGCCTGCTGCGCGCGATCTCCGCGCTGGAGACACTGCAGGCGAGCGACACGAAGGGAACGGTTGAGATCGGCCGTACGAAGCGCGGACGCAAATCGATGGATCCTGAGGAGCGGCAGGAGGTTTCGTTGCGCATGAAGAAGTATTGGGCCAGTCGCCGGGTTTCCACCGCGCAAGGCAGGTCCCGCTAAGGGTGCAGGCCGGCCAGCCATGCCGATATCGGGACCCCACGGAAACGTGCCATGAGTAGTTCCACGGGAGGTGAGATTACACGGCTGTTGAACGGCGCGCGAGCCGGCAACTCCGGTGACCGCGAACAGTTGGCCGTTTTGGTGCACGCCGAGTTGCGCAAGATCGCGGCCAGAATGATGGATTCCGAACGGACCGATCATACGTTGCAAGCCACCGTGCTGGCCGACGATGCCTATATGGGTCTGGTGGGGCAAGCCAACCAGAACTGGCAAAACCGGGCGCACTTTTTCGCCGTTGCCGCCTATGCCATGCGCCAAATCCTGGTAGACCACAGCCGCAGGAAGAATGCCCTCAAGCGCGGGGGACCGCTCGAGCATCTGGAGGATCCCGGCCTGGTCACCGACACCATTCGAGATCCCGAGACCATCCTGGCGCTGGACCAGGCACTGACCCGCCTGGAGAAGAAAGACCACCGGCAGGCCAAGGTTGTGGAACTGCGCTACTTCGGCGGCTTGACGGAGGAGGAGATTGCAGAGGTCTGGAATCTCTCCCTGCGCACGGTCAAGCGCGAGTGGTCGGTAGCCCGCGCCTGGCTGTTCGCGGAATTAACACGCGGCCACGGGCGCGGGAGTAAGGGCTGAGACGCCGGGTTTACTGCAGTTGATCGGGCGGATGCGTTGGGGACGGGGTCGACGGGGGAACGGTTGCGGCACCACTTTCGGCAACGTGGAGGGGCGCCGTTTCCGGTTCGGTCAGCACGTCCGGAGGAAGAGGATCTAGCACGTTTTGTTGCATGAGGTTCTCCTTTCTAACAGGTGAGGGTGAACTGCTGAAAAAACCAGTCGTCGTCGAACCGCCGGGCGCGCACCACCTCAGCCCGCCGCGAAAACACGTTGGCATCGAGCATCATGGCCATGGCGGCGGGAAACGAATCGTAGACGCGCAAGGCGCTCACAACACGCTCCAGGCGTTCCCGGTTGAAATGCACCACCGCCATGCGAAGGCGGTTGTGCACCACCGACACCCATTGAGCCGGATACGGCGCCGCGGTGCGAAACAGGTGGCCCACCTCGATTTGCGGCGCCACCAGAAGCCGATAACCCAACAGCCAGAGCCGGCAACTCAGTTCCGCATCGTTGCCGCCCAATTGACGCATGTCCGGGTCATAGCCGCCGGAGCGCAGGAAGACATCGCGCCGCATGGCCAAGAAACAGCCGGGAAGCACCGGTACCGGCTGCGGCTGGGAACCCTGTTTGCGTCGCCAAGAGGTGTGCAGATTCGGACCGGTCACGTCCAAGCCAAATCCGCGGCGTATTGGTTCCGCAAGGCTATAGACGCCAGGGGCCACGGCGCCCACGCACTCGTCGTGCAACGCATCGCAAAGCGGTTCATGCCACCCGGCCGGCGCACGCACGTGCGCGTCGGCGAAAAGAATGATGTCTCCGCTACTGTGGGACGCGCCGTAGTTGCGGGCTCGCGCCACGCCAAGGTCCGTGGAGCGGAGCACCAGCACGTCCGGCAATTCATCCAGAAACGCCGTGGAACCGTCGGTGGAGGAATCGTCGACCACTATGATTTCCCCCCGGTCCGGAGGAAGCGTCGCCAGCACATTCGTAACAGTAGCCTGCAACTCGCTTCCCTCATTGCGCGAAATAATCACCACGCTTACGGTGGGACGCGCAGGCAAGGCGCCTTCCCGCTCAAGGTCGGGCATGATTGGAATGATAGCAATATTCAAAATACCCGGCAGACACTATCACAAACAGTGCCGCCTGTTTTGCTCCGCTTCACAAAGCTGAAACCAGCCGGCGGATCCGCACTACTATTCGGTAGGGAGATCCCCCGGCTCTGCCGGGGAGGCAGTAGAAGTTCAGAACTCCTGAGGTCGCCCCGCAATTTCAAACTGGCGGGGAA
>PLRZ01000050.1:0-568 GCA_003164075.1 Bryobacterales bacterium
GCGTATTGTGAAAGCGCTGCGCGACTCGGTGGGGCCGCGGCCGGAGGAAGAACACAAGGCGCTCACCTGGGAACTGGCGGTAGCGGTGCGCCAACGCAGCGAAGCGCTGGGGTGGAACCTCTTCAGCAATCCGGCCCGACTGCGCATCCGCACCATCGATTCGCTGTGCGCCGCGCTCACGGCTCAGATGCCGTGGGTTTCGCGCATGGGCGCGGCTCCGGACATCGTGGAAGCCCCCGGCGAACTCTACGTGGACGCCGCGCGGCGCACCATCGAACTGCTGGAAACGGAGGCGTGGAACGAAGACGTGGCGGCGCTGCTGGAACATCTGGACAACGACTTCCAGACGCTGCAAGGGCTGCTGGCCGGAATGCTGGCGCGGCGCGACCAGTGGCTGCGCCACATCGCCGGTTCCCGCGACCCGGATCTGGCGCGGCCTGCATTGGAAGAAGCGTTCCGCAACGTAATCCACGATGGCGTCGAGAAGGCCCGGACGCTGATTCCTGCGGACCTCGCCGATGAATTGACCGCGGTCGTCGCTGCGGCTGCGGCCAACCTGGAAGCGGAG
>PLRZ01000050.1:639-2612 GCA_003164075.1 Bryobacterales bacterium
CGGACCACGCTGGCCGAAATCCGCCAGCTTCCCGACCCTCGCTTTTCCGATATCCAGTGGCAGGCCCTCAAGGCGCTCATTCGCTTGCTGCCAGTGGCGGCGGCGCAATTGCAGTTGAGCTTCCGCCAGACAGGCAAGGCCGACTACCCCGAGGTCGCTATGGCCGCCCAACGCGCCTTGGGCGAGCCGGAGGAGCCCACCGACCTCGCACTTGCCATGGACTGCCGCATCCAGCACCTTCTGATCGACGAGTTCCAGGATACCTCGGTCAGCCAATACGCTCTCATCGAGAAGCTGACCGCGGGCTGGCAACGGGACGACGGCCGAACACTGTTCGCCGTGGGCGACCCGATGCAGTCCATCTACCGCTTCCGCGAGGCCCAGGTGGGGCTATTCCTGAAAGCGGCGAGCGAAGGCATCGGCGGCCTGCCACTCGAACTTCTGCGCCTCACCGCCAACTTTCGCTCGGATCGCGGCATCGTGGAGTGGGTGAATCAGACTTTCCCCTCCGTCCTGGCCGATGAGGAAGACGTCACTACGGGCGCAATCCGCTACTCGCCGTCCGACTGGGTGAATCCCAGCGGACTCGACCCGGCGGTAACGCTGCACCCATTTCCAGGACGCGACGATGCGGCCGAAGCGAAGCGGGTGGTCGAACTGGTCCGCGCCGCCCAGGAGCGAAAGGCTGGCAAGATCGCGATTCTGGTTCGCGCGCGCAGTCATCTGGCGGCAATCCTTCCGGCACTGCGCGATGCCGGGTTGCGATTTCGTGCTGTAGACATCGATTGCCTGGCGAATGTCCCGCTCATTCAGGACCTCACCTCGCTGACGCGGGCCCTGTTGCACCCGGCGGACCGCATCGCGTGGCTGGCGGTGCTGCGGGCCCCATGGTGCGGGATGAGCCTGGAAGAGTTAAGCGCGCTGGTTGGAGCGGACACGCGTGCCACAGTATGGGAGTCGATCGGGAAAGCCGATCGCTTCCCGCGGCTGGAACGCGTGCGTATCGTGTTGGAGACGGCCTTCGCCAGACGGCCAGGCGCCCTGCGGGAGTGGGTGGAGGGCGTGTGGATGGCGCTGGGCGGCCCCGCCTGCGCGGCCACCCAAACCGGGTTGGAAAATGCCGCCGCGTTCTTCGACCTGCTCGAAGAGATGGACGAAGGCGGCGTGCTCGATGTGGCCGCATTCGAAGAGCGCATTCAGAATCTCTATGGCCATCCCGATTCGCTGGCCGACGACTCGCTGCAGGTCATGTCCATCCACAAGGCCAAAGGGCTGGAGTTCGACGCGGTCATCGTGCCGGGGCTGGGCCGCCGCACCAGGAGCGACGAATCGCGCCTTATGTTGTGGCTGGAGCGGCCCCGATTGCGCGGCGAGCCGGACCTTCTGCTGGCCCCCATCCACGCCACCGGCGCGGGCGCGGACCAGACTTACGAATACCTGAAGCTGATGGAGAAGCGGAAATCGGAACTCGAGGCGGGCCGTCTACTCTACGTGGCGGCGACCCGGGCTAAAGCGGAACTGCACTTGCTGGGACACTGCGATCTCGACATGAAGGATGGGGCGCCCATGCTGAAGGCGCCGGCATCCACATCTCTTCTGCGGCGAATGTGGGCCATCGCGGAGCCTGTGTTCCAGAGCGCGCTGCCGCTCACTGAGGCCGCCCACAACGAGGTGGCGCCCGAGGCGAGGATTCCACAGGCGATCCAGCGGTTGGTTTCCGACTGGCGGCTTCCCGCTCCTCCCGCAAGCCCCAACGTGCCGGCCCGGCCCGAGGAGCGAACTCCTGCCGCGGTGAGTTTCCGCTGGGTGGGGGACACGCTGCGGCATATCGGGACCGTGGTGCACCAATTACTGCGACGAATCGCCGAAGACGGTGCCGGCGAATGGAGCCGGAAGCGTATCGAAGCTTGTGCGCCAGTGTGCCGGTCCGCGCTTGTCTCCCTGGGCGTGCCAGCGGCGGAACTCTCACAGGC
>PLRZ01000253.1:0-2208 GCA_003164075.1 Bryobacterales bacterium
GTTCATCCGTGTTTATCCGTGGCCAATAATGTCTTTGCCCGGACTCGAAGAGATCACTCTCATTCCACGACATCAGATTCCACGACATCGGGAGTTCGGAGTCACTTGCGGGCGCTCGGATCTCCTGTCGGCGGCGGCGCGTGGTCTTCTTTGGCCGGAGGACCGAGCAATTCGGTGAAGATGGGCTTCAGGCTGTCCGCCCATACCTGGTAGCCCTTGAGTTGCGGATGCAGCTTGTCGCGTTCATTCATCATGCCATCGAACAGCTTGCCGCCGGCGTCGGCCAACTTGTCATTGATGTTGAGGTAGCGGATCTTCCGGCCATCGGCCAGTTTGGATAGATTGCCGTTGATCTTGTCGATTGCCGGCATCACTGCCGTGTTATCGTTGCGTGGAAAAATCGCGGTCGCGACGATTGTGGCGTTCGGCGCCTTGGCTTGCATCACCTGCAGAATCGCGCGCAGGCCTCCGGTAACGTCCGCGACTCTCGCGTCATCGCCGCCCTCGGGCGCGCGGTTCCCCACGTTGTTGGTGCCGGCGAGCAGGACGATGACCTTCGGATTGACGTGATCGAGTTCGCCATTTTCCAGGCGCCAGAGGATGTTCTGAATGGTGTCGGCTCCCAACCGAAATCGGCCGCATTCCAGCCGAAGAAGTTCTGTTTCCAATTCGCCAGCAACTCCGGGTAGTCGGTGGCGCCCCATCGGCGCGTGATGGAGTCGCCTTCAAAGTAGATGTCGATGCCGCCCCGTTGGGCCTTCTCCAACAACTGGGCGTGTGCCGTGAGNNTCTTCATGGAAAGATCAGCTTACCAGGAGTGGCGCGGAACCGAACTGGTAACGGTTACAACCTCCGCGTTCCCTTGAAACGAATAGCTTGGGCGCAGCTTTGTAACGGGGGAAATCAATTCGGGCCGGTGGATCCGCCCTTTTGGGCCCGGTTCAGGATCTCGTCGGCCAGGGCTTGCGGATCGTCCACATTGTGCACCGTCAGGCGGCTGGACTCGCCGGCGGTCTCGATGGAAAGGTCGCCCACGTTGAACATGCGCTGGCTCACCCGCTGGTCCACGCGGACGTCCTGGATTTTGGAAATCTGGATGTTGCGGGTGGTCTTGGCAGCCATCCCGCTTTCAAACCGCAACCGGTCGCCGGTGATGGTGGTCTTGGTGAAACGGCGCCGCATCATGCGGCTCAGCGGCCAGAGGAACAGCAGCGGCGGTGCAATCATAATCAGCGCGCTTCCAACTTTGTCGTTCCACGACAGCAGGCAGCCGATTTCCAGGGCGAGAAAAACGACAGCCACCAGCAGCAGCCCGGCCTTGATGAACTTGGCGGTCGGTTGAATTGTGAGATCCGGCACGGCACTCTCCTAAACCGGCTATTGTACCGCGCCAGCCGCTACTTCTTGGTTGCTCTTTGCGGAGGCGAACTCGGCGGTCTCTTGATCGCCTTGTCCAGTTCCTTCACCATGCCCTCGATGGTGGCGCGCTGTGCATCGTAAATCGGGTTGGGGATGTCCAGCACTCTCAGCGCCCGCTGGTAAATCGGCAGGGCCTCCGCCAGCTTGCCTTCATCAATGCGTTGCGATGCCTCGCCCGAGAGCCCGTCCGCCAGAATGTATGCGCGGATGGCATTGGCTCGCGTGGTGGCCTCGCGGGCTTGCTCCCACTTCTTCTGCGTGGCATAGAAAACCGCGATTTTATCCAGCGCGATCGCCACCATGGGATGCGTCTCCTCGCCGACGGAGAAGATCCACAGCGCCAGCAGCCTCCGATAGACCGGCTCGGCGTCATCGTACTTTTTCTGGCCGAACAGCGAGTAGGCCAAACCGTCGACGGTGGCAATCAGGTCGGCGTGTGTCTTGCCGTATAGCGTTTCACGGACCACCAACGCATGCCGGTAGGTCTCTTCGGCCTTATCGTAGGCGCGCAATGTGATCTGCAACCCGCCCAGGCGGTCGAGATCGTAAACCAGCGAGGGGTCCAGCGGCCCCAGAAGTTTGGTCCGGATTCCCAGTGCGAAGTTGAGCGAGCCCACGGCTGCTTCGGGCTTTTTCAGCTCCGCCTGGATCTGGGCGATGCGGCTGAAATCGTCGGCCACCGTAATGCTGTTCATGGCGTCTTCGCGAGATGCGCCAGCACTGACATTGGCGGTCACGTGCAGGCGGAGCACGCGGTCCATGATCAGCAGCGCGCGGTCGAAATCCTTC
>PLRZ01000253.1:2247-6556 GCA_003164075.1 Bryobacterales bacterium
AGCGGGTCCTCGCGCGGCAACTGTTGCGCCAGGTCCCAGGCTTGCAGCAGGGATTGACGCGCCCCTTCGTAGTCGCCATGCATGTAGGTGGCCTGCGCGGCGGTTTCGAGTTCCGGAATGGTGGGCGCCGGTTTTTCATCCTGGGCCAGACTGCCGGTGGCGGCCAGGAGCACGATGCAAACGATACGCAGCATATGAGATATTTAGTACTAATTCGTTAGCGTTGTCAAGTCCGACCACCGTTAATGCTTCGACACCGCCGGCGGCGGCTTTGTTCCCGCAGGTTCCGGAACTATTTGGACTTGTTTCCGGAATCCATATACTCTGGAGTTTCCATGAAAATCCCCGGTCTGCTTCTGGTTTGCGCCCTGACTCTGCCGATAGCGGCGGACGAAGGCATGTGGCTCTTCAATCAGTTCCCCAAAGATCAGGTGAAGAAGGTCCACAGCTTCGACGTGACGGACGAGTTTCTGGACAACCTGCGTCTGGCTTCCCTGCGGATTGGCGGCAATTCAGGGTCGCTGGTTTCGGCCAACGGGCTGATCCTGACCGATCGCGGAGGTGTGGCGGATTGCATCGCCAAACTGAATTCGCCACAGCACGATTACGTCAAGGACGGGTTCTACGCGGCCACCGAGGCCGATGAATTGCCCTGTCCGGGGCTGGAAGCCGGCGTTCTGGTAAGCCTGGAGGACGTCACCAGCCAGGTAAAGGAGGCCGCGCCCGCCAAGGAAGCTCCCAGGAGCGCTAAGGCGGCCACCGCCGATAAGAGTGTGGACGCCATGCAGAAGCGTAGCGCCGCCATCGCGCGCCTGGAAAAGGCCTGCGCGGAGAAGACCGGCAATACCTGCACGGTGGTCAAACTGTCGTCGGGTGAACGTTACGACCTCTATCGATATCGGAAACTGAGCGATCTGCGGCTGGTCTTCGCACCCGAACTTGCCATGGCGAATTTTGGCGGCGATGCCGCAATCTTTACCTATCAACGCTACGAGCTGGACATCGCTTTTCTGCGCGCCTACCAGGACGGCAAACCGGCCGCGACCCCGCACTATCTCAAGTGGAGCGCCGATGCAATCAAGGANNGCCAGCCGCATCGACATCCTGCGCAACTTCACGCCCAAGAACGACGAACAACGCCACATCGCCGAGAAGGTCTTCTCGTCGCTCGGCACGGCTTACAAATACGACGCCGGCCTGCTGATCGGGCTGCGCGACGAACGCCTGCTGATCCGCAAGACCACTTTCGAGAAGCGCCTGCGCAACGCCGTGGAGCACGACCCCAAACTGGGGACGGAAGCCGGCAAAATGTGGGACGATGTCGCCGCCGCATACAAGACCTGGACGCCCTTCGACAAGCCGTACCAGGTGCTGGAAAGTCCCGCGGCTGAGGGATCCACGCTGTTCCGCATTGCCCGCCAGGTATGGCGCCTCGGCGAGGAGCGCCGCAAGCCCAGCGAGCAGCGCCTGCCGGCATACCGCGACGCCGCGCTGGCATCCACGGAAGCCGCGCTCGATGCGCCCGCGCCAATTGACGAGACTGTGGAAGTCAGCCTGTTGGCGGCTTACTTGGGAGAGCTGAAGGCGCTGGGCGATAAGGAGGCTCCGCTGAAGGCCATCCTCGGCTCCAAAACGCCGCAGCAGATGGCCGAGGAGTATGTACACTCGAGCAAGCTGGCGGACGTGGCCGAGCGCCAGCGCCTGGCCCGGGACCATGCCGCGGCGGAAGCATCCGGCGACGGTATGATCCGCCTGGTCCGGCTGCTGGATGAGCCCGCTCGCAAGCTACTCAAGAAGCACCAGGAGACCATCGATACCCTGGACGCCAGCGCATCGGAGCGCATTGCCCAGTACCGCTTCCGCCTGTTCGGCGCCGCGGATTATCCCGATGCCACGTCCACACCGCGCGCCAGTTATGGCGTGGTCAAAGCCTATCGCGATCGCACCGAGGCGGCGGTACTCTCCGCCACCACCTTCGGCGGACTTTTCCACCTGGCGAGCGAGCAGGCTCCCAATAAGCTGCCGCAGCGGTGGGTAGATGCCAAGCGCGAGTTCGACTTAGTGGCGCCCTTCGATTTCGTGAGCGCGTGCGACACCTCGACAGGCAGTTCCGGCAGCCCCACGGTCAACCAGAAGGGCGAGTTAGTCGGCATGGTATTCGACGCCAACCTGGAGGCGCTGCCTTCCACTTATATGTATACCGACGACGTGGCGCGCGCCGTGCATGTATCGACGCAAGGTATTGTGGAGGCGCTACGCAAGGTCTACAAGACTCCCGCGCTGTTGAGAGAACTGGGCGTGCCGGAAGTCAAGAAGGGCGGCACGGAGTAACTGCCCTTACTTCTCGAAGGAAGAGCGCCGCCAGTAATACAACTTCAGAAACATCCGCATGATCTTCCCGATCCGCTCGACGTCGCCTGGAGATGCGGCGCCGGTATCGTCATGCAGACAGAAAAACTTCGGCCGGGTAACTGTAATAGCCGCCAATTGCTTCGCGGCGCCGGCGGGAGAAGAAAGCGGAACAAACCGGTAGAGTTTCCGCGTACCGGCGGCCTGCTCATGGACGCCGTACTGTTGCGGGCACTCCAATAAATAATGGAAGTACAGCGTCTCCATAGAGACGTCTTCCGGATGAGGGAAGCGATGCCGGGCGGTCGCCTTGATCTGACCTTCCCAGATACGGTTCACTTCTTCGAGGAATGTCCGGTCGAGGAAGCGCGGCGTGTGGGCCGGCTTTTTCCGCGAAGAATGGTTGCCGAACCGGGCATTGAGCAGAATCCCGGCGGCAGTGCCCGGCGGAAGATCTCCAGACTCCACGAAAAAGCGATAGCCGCCCTTGGGAGTCAGGAAATCGGCGGGCGCGATACGCCGGCCCAGAAAGTAATCGTCGTCGAAGTAAAGAAACTGCCGGGAGATTCCCGGAATGCGGAATAATTGCCACTCGATGGCCCTCGGGTTGAAGACCGGCAAGACGCTGCGATCCCGAAAGAGGTCTTCGTGACGCACCAGCGACAGGCGCGGATGGCTGCGGTCGATCCAGGCGGGCGCCTGGCCATTGGTCACCAGGTGCACCTTACGAATCCACGGCGCATTGCGCTCCAGGGATCGCAGCGAGAACCGCAATTCGCCATGGTCGCGAAAGCGCGCATCGGCAACATCGCGGGCGGAGACGCCGGGTGCATCGCGGTATTGCCGCAGTTGCTCCTGAAACCGGGGATCGCTTCCGTCCACCCACGTGTAGACTGCGTCGATGGGCTCAGTTGCGGGTGCTTTGGCAGGATTCACGGTTTGAGCGGCTCGCTTCCCAAAATAGTCCAGGCCGAGGGGTGCCGGGTGAATCCGATGCGCGGATAATAGTCGACCGCGGCGGGCGCCGAGAGCAGGATGACGCGCGTCCGGGCGCCACCGGCCTGCTGCGTGCGGCGGATCAATTCGCGCCCGATGCCGAGCTTTTGATACCGCTCGCGGACCGCCAGGTCGGATAGATATGTGGCGTAGGCGAAGTCGGTCAGCGACCGCGAAATGCCCACCAGCAGTTCCCCGTCCCAGGCGGTAATCACCAGGTTCGCGTTGGCCAGCATGGCGGCCATGCGTTGGCGGTCGTCCACCGGACGCCGGGCGCCCAGGCTGCACGAATTGTACAGCTCGACTACCGCGTCCACGTCCAGATCGTTGCCCATACGATATGCGATCACGAATCGACCCTTGCGCTATTGTCGCGCAAGATTGCCCGCCCCGATGGAGCATATCGCTGCCGGCCCGGGATTATTCCACCGTTACCCGCGTCCCTTTGTGTTCCACTTCTTTGGATAGATGGGCAATGCGTTCGTCGATCAGGCTGCGCACTCCCTTCAGGAACTCGATGCGCGAATTACGGAAGTGTTCGATTGTGGCGCCCCCCAGGCACCGCTCGATCAGCGGCATCGCGGTTTCACAGATGAAGCATCCCGGGGCGGCCTTCTCGGAAGCGGTCCCGGCGTCAGCGGCCTTTGTGTCCATTTCATGCCTCTTTCATTTCCACGGTCAATACCTTATTGTCCAACTTTGCGCGCACGGGCGAAAGGTTGGTCATGGAAGCCGGCAGCCCGATATGCCGCCGCAGGGTGCCAATCTCCACCACCAGTTCGTCGCCCTTTTTGAAAAGCCCCACCTCGCCCTTCTCCGCGAAAGGCAGTCGCAGCCGGACCTCGTAGTGGTCGTCGTGCTTGGTGAACGTGTAGGGCGCCTCGGTGCGGGTCACCACCGCGGGATCTTCGTCGGCGGCGTACAAGGCGCGCGCCAGTTCCTCCAGGCGCTCGCGGCCCAGCAC
>PLRZ01000253.1:6598-9434 GCA_003164075.1 Bryobacterales bacterium
ACAAAGGCCCGTTGGGTTTCGCGCAGCACCATGCGCTCGGGATTGGTCACCAGCCGCACGCTGGTGGTGTTGGGATCTTCCAGCAGCGTGTCGATGCCGTTCAGTTTTCCGAACAGCTCCTGGATGTTGGCGAAATAGTTGTCCCCCGGCAGCTCCACCGGCGACACCCGGTTGGCGATGGGCCGGACGGCTTTCAGAAAGCCGCGCTGAAACGGGAAGATGTGCTTCATGTACCAATCGAGCGTGGCCGGCATGCTGACGAAACGCATGGATTCCGCGGTGGGCGCGCAATCCAGCACGATGACGTCGTAGCGTCCCTCGCGGCGGAACTGGTTCACGTACATCATGGCGCTCAGTTCCTCCATGCCGGGCAGAATGGCCAGTTCCTCCGCCTCTACGTCGCTCACTCCGGTGGTGCGCAGCACCGAAACCACGTAGGAGGAAATCTCACGCCAGTGCCTTTTGATCTCCTGCTGGATGTTGATCTCGTGGATGGCCAGGCGATCGTCGATGGCGTACGGGTCGCCGGTCTTCCCGTGGAACAGGCCGGTTTCCAGATCGAAAGCGTCTCCCAGACTGTGGGCCGGATCGACGCTCATCACCAGCGTGCGGTAGCCCAGGCGTGACAGTTGCAGACCGCTGGCGGCTGCCAGGCTGGTTTTCCCGACGCCTCCTTTGCCGCTGAATAAGAGGATGCGCACATCCCGATTCTACCGCCGGCCGGACCGTATCCTTCGTCTCCGGTTGGAATCGGACTCCTGAAGTGGAATGCCCACTCTTGCGAAATGGACAGTCCTGGCTCCAGGAGATTTGAGGAGTTGATTTATTACAGAACAGATCGTGAGGTGCAGGGCAGAAGAAATCTTTTCAAAACCTAGTTTTCGACAACTTCTTGAGTTTCCACGGTTCTGTTGCGGATATACCGTTTTGCGCGCTCCTTGTAAGCTTGATG
This sequence comes from Bryobacterales bacterium, assembly GCA_003164075.1. The sequence goes on from PLRZ01000253.1 coordinate 7,551, forward strand.
GTTGGAGCTTTCATCTATTAGCTTGAACTGTTCTTGCGCCTCGTCGGGCGTGTATTGTGATTTATACATGGAATATCCATATTTTAGCATGCTCACTGACTTCAACTGGCCAAGAACCCAGGGCTAAAGTTCCCGTTGCTGCCTGCCGATATGTAAGGCATGTTCGAATGGAAGCCTGAATACAGCGTGAATATCGGCAGCATCGACGGGCAACACCAGAAGCTCTTCCGGATCGCGGAGGAGTTGTACGCGGCGATGTCCTCGGGGCGCGGAAAAGCGTCACTCTCCAGTATCCTGGACCGCCTGGTGCAGTATACCGCCACTCACTTCGCCCATGAAGAGCGCCTCATGCGTGCTCACGGCTATCCCGATCTGGCCGCGCACCAGGCGGAGCATCAGGCCCTGACCAAACAAGTGCTGAGCTTTCAGGCCGATTTCGATGCCGGACGCACCACTATGACGGTGCAGGTTCTTAACTTCATCAGGAACTGGCTCCAGCAGCACATCGCCGGGTCCGACCAGAAGTATGCGCCCTACCTGATCGAGAAAGCGGTGGCGTAGCACATCTACACCAACCTGCGCGGCAACCTTTGCGGCACCGACGCTGTAACATTATAGTGAGCCGGCTCACCACGATGGTTGGATGGCGCGGCACCACAGCGGAGGAGCACATTGGTAGTACTTGGGATCGATATCGGTGGCACGCAGATCAAAGCGGGCATGGTGGACGAGTTAGGCGCGATTCTGGCGTCGCGAACCATCGAAACGCCGCCCGACCTGGAGGGCTTCGTCCCTTCTTTACATGAGGCCATCCGCTGGCTTCTGGAGGCCACCGCGTTGCCTTCGGGAGTTGGCGTGGGCTGCAAAGGCATCATCAATCCCGACAGCACGCTGATAGAAGTTCTGCCGGGGGCACTGCACTATCTGGAAGGTCTTCGTCTGAGCGATCTGGTCGGCCTGCCCACCGACGTCCCCGTCTTCGCCGACAACGATGCGCGCGTCGCGCTGGCTGGCGAGATCGTGTGGGGCGCCGCCAAAGGGTACCAGAATGTCGTCATGCTTACTCTGGGGGCAGGGGTGGGTGGCGCCGTGATCGCCAATGGCCAGTTGCTGCGCGGCCATGCCGGCATGGCGGGATATCTGGGCCATCTGACCGTGGACCCTGACGGTCCCGTCTGTTCGTGCGGCAATCGCGGCTGTCTGGAGACCGTTTTCTCGGCTCGAGCGATTGAAGGCGAGGCGTGGTCCGCCGTCCATCGCGGTTGCCCATCCACGCTCACCAGTCTTTTCCGCGAGCAGCCGCAACTGGCCACCTGCCGGACGGTTTTTCAAGCTGCCAGCGAGGGCGATGAACTCTCCCGGTCCATCATCGCGAAAGCCATCCATACCCTGGCGGCGGCGATCGCCGGATTGATGCACGTCTTCGACCCGGAGGTGGTCATCCTGGGCGGCCAGGTGGTGGATGCCGGAGCCGAACTGCTGACTCCTTTGCGGGAAGAAGTGTGGGCTCGTTCCCGCGGCCTGCTGGGACGCGAAGTGCCGCTATTGGAGCAACAGGTCTCCGACAAGTCGGGAATCGTGGGCGCGGCGGGGTTGGTGATGGCGCCGAGAGGGTAGGGGGAAGCGGTCAGGTTGATTCCCGGTCTGACCTGGGATCTCTCTCGCCATGTTCCCGGGCCGCCCGACCCCGGCTCTGGAAACTGCTTGTAAGGGCCTGTGTGGAAATAAGGGGCCGCGAAACAATAAGCTCAGAACTCCGGATGTCGTGGAATTTGCAGTGAGCCCACAGGCGGGGTGCCCTCTGGGCCCGGCTCCGTCAAATGCGCAAGCCGAGCCGCGCGCGGGAGCAAGCGGTTGGGTCTGAGTGCACAGGATATTCATTCG
>PLRZ01000415.1:0-171 GCA_003164075.1 Bryobacterales bacterium
ACGCCCGCTGCCTCAGCGCCATGAAGTCCGAGCGCGTAACGGCGTCCAAGATTCTTTCCGGCCCCAAATTCAAGTTCGATGGCGACCGCGACGGCTTCGTCGAGGACGTTCGCCAGGGGCTGCTGGCTTCGAAGCTGGTCTCTTATGCGCAGGGTTTCATGCTGCTGCGCG
>PLRZ01000415.1:273-2524 GCA_003164075.1 Bryobacterales bacterium
TACTTCGGCGCGCACACCTACGAACGCATCGACCAGCCGCGGGGCAAGTTCTTTCACACCAATTGGACCGGCAAGGGCGGCAACGTGTCGTCCAGCACGTACACGGTATAACGATGGACGCCAAAATCATGGAGGCCGCCGCCCGCACCAAATTGCTACTCATGGACGTGGACGGCGTCCTCACCAACGGCAGGCTGTACAACGTGCCCGATGCCGAGGGCAAGATGGCCGAGACCAAAGGCTTCGATTCGCAGGATGGGATCGGCCTCCAATGGCTGAACTGGAAGGGCATTAAGACCGGCGTCATCAGCGGACGCCTTTCGCCGGCCACGGCGGAGCGCGCTCGCCAAGTCAAGATGTCGTATGTGTACCAGGGCCACATCGAGAAGATCCCCATCCTGGAAGAGATTCTCGCCGACGCGAAAATCGATGCCAGCGAGGTGGCCTATATCGGCGACGACTTCACCGACGTGGTGATTATGAATCGCGTGGGCCTGGCGATCGCGACCGCCAACGCGCGCGCCGAAGTGAAAAAGGCGGCGCACTACGTGACGCAGGCATCGGGTGGCGAAGGCGCGGTGCGGGAAGTGGTGGAGCTGCTTCTCAAGGCGCAGAATCGCTGGGGCGAGATTCTGCGGCACTACGAAATTCCGGAGTGAAGGCACTTATTGCGACTCAGACATCCTGGCTTCGAGTCCAGAAGGTGGTTCAGTCCGCTTCTCGGCGGTTCCAGAATTCCGGCGACCTCAGGGCACGTCTCGGAATGGGGCACACTGCCTCGCACCGAGACGCGACCGTGAGGGAGCGTTTTCGAAGGGTTGGCGAAGTTGTCACCTTATGAATGCGAGACTCTGTAGCCAAGGATAAACGCAGACAAAAACAAGGTCTTTTCTTCTCTGCGTTCATCTGCGTTTATCCGCGGCCAATCTTACTCCTCCCAGCTCAGAACCACCTTGCCGGAGTTCCCTGAGACCATCGCTTCGAATCCCTTGCGGAACTCGGTGTAATGGTAGCGGTGCGTGATCACCGGGCCGATGTCCAGGCCGGATTGCAGCATTACCGTCATCTTGTACCAGGTCTCATACATCTCGCGGCCGTAGATGCCCTTGATGGTGAGCATGTGGAAAATCACAGCGCGCCAGTCGATGGCCATGTCCTCGGAGGGGATGCCCAGCATGGCAATCTTGGCGCCATGGCTCATGTTGGCAATCATGTCGCGGAATCCCGAGGGACTGCCGGACATCTCCAGCCCCACGTCGAAACCCTCGTTCATGCCGAGTTCCTTCTGGACGTCGGCCAGCTTGGTTTCGCGCACGTTGACCGCGCGCGTCACTCCCATCTTGCGAGCCAGTTCGATCCGGTACGGATTGACGTCGGTAATCACCGTGTAGCGCGCGCCGGCGTGCACCGCGACTCCCGCCGCCATGATGCCGATCGGCCCGGCGCCGGTGATCAGCACGTCCTCGCCCAGCACCGGAAACGACAGAGCGGTGTGCACCGCATTGCCGAAGGGATCGAAAATAGCGGCGACATCCAGCGGGACACCTTCATGGTGGCGCCAGATGTTGGTCATGGGCAGCGCGATATATTCCGCGAAGGCGCCGGGGCGGTCCACTCCCACGCCCATGGAGTGCGCGCACAGATGGCGGCGTCCGGCAAAACAGTTGCGGCAGCGGCCGCAGACCACGTGGCCCTCGCCGCTCACCAGGTCGCCCGGGAAGAAGTCCGCTACGTTGGAGCCCACTTCCACAATCGTGCCGACGAACTCATGCCCGATGGCCATGGGCACGCGGATGGCCTGCTGCGCCCACGCGTCCCACTTGTAAATGTGGACGTCGGTGCCGCAGATGCCCGTCCGCAATACCTTGATCAAAACGTCGTTGATCCCGATCTTCGGAACTTCGATATCTTCCAGCCACAGTCCCTGATCGCGCCTGCTCTTCACCAGTGCTTTCACATATACTACGATAGCGAATTGCGGCGTGCGCGAGAATGTAGCTGTGGGCAAACGGCTTCTCCTCTTCGCGGCGACCACCGGATACCAGATTCGCGAATTCGCCAACGCCGGCCGGCGCCTGGGAATCGACGTGTCGCTGGCCACCGACCGCTGCGGCCGCATGGACGACCCCTGGGGCGACGGCGCTTTGCCGGTGAAGTTCGATCGCCGCATGGCGGGCACGCTGAAAAACTTGGAGGGTCTCGATTTCGACGGCGTGGCGGCGGTGGGCGACGGTCCGGCGGAAGCGGCGGC
>PLRZ01000029.1 GCA_003164075.1 Bryobacterales bacterium
TGCCTTCGAGGCTCCGAACCAAGTCATCCGGCACTACAATGGTGAGGTTCGCCATCCTGTGAATACCCCCGGTCCTATTGTGACGCACACCGGGCGAAGAAGCCAAGGCGACTTCCCGGTTCCAGGTACTAATCGGCCCGCGGTCGTTGCACGCTTCCCATATGGCCGTTTGGGGGCCAGTTTGGAGCGGATTGCTGGATCGGTAGGGCGGTTTGCGCCAGCTTCGAAGCGCCGCCAGCCAGGAAAGGCCGGTTGACAGACTATACGGGACTCCCGTATATTCAATTGGTGAAGGTTCGGGTATTCGCCACAAGCCGATACGAAAGGGAAGTACGGCGGCTACTCACCGAATCTGAGCGATCCGCCATGCAACTCGCAATCTCCGCCGATCCTGAGGCGCATCCAATAGTTCCCGGCACGGGTGGCGTCCGGAAGGCCCGCTGGACACGGCAGAGCAAGGGCAAAAGCGGGGCTGTACGCGTAATTTTATTACTACTGGCGAATGATCGAAGGAACCGCGAGGCAGGTATTGGGTCCGGATACTTGCTTTCGATCTATGCCAAGAGCGATCGATCGGACATGACTGCTGCCGATCGGAAAGCAGCGAAAAGATTCGTGGCGGGTTTGAAAGATGCCAAAAAGCAAGCGGGTAAGTAAGTCTGGGCCCGAGAGGCTCAGCCGCGCAGGTAAGGATGTCGTTCATGGATTGAAAGAAGCCGCTGCGCATGTTCGCGGTGAGCTCTCTCTGCGCGCCTACGAGTACGATGTTCCGGGTCCGGTTCACGTGAAGGCGATTCGCGCAAAATCCGGACTATCGCAATCTCAATTCGCTCGGCGTTATGGTTTCAGTGTTCGCACGTTGCAGGATTGGGAACTTGGCCGGGCGAAACCGCCAAGCGCCGTTCGCGCCTATCTCACGGTCATTGATCGTTTCCCTGAAACCGTGGAAAAGGCCCTCTTAGGAGCAGCGTGAAATCCCCGGTGATCCCGGTGGCCAGTCGCCTTCTTCGGAATAGAGCGCTAAGTCTCCGACCGGATCGCGCTACTCGGAAACGGCACGGAATATGCCTATTTGGCTGCCGCCAGAAATTCCCCAACAGTCAAGCCGGCCTTAGCGATCAACGCTCGGAGCGTACCACGTGCGACTTCAGGGTGATCAGGAACCGAGAGGGTCACGGAAACGCCTGGCTTCGTCAATATAATGTGGCTCCCATGTTGACGCGCGACCTGCCAACCCAGGTGTTCAAACGCGCGCACAACCTCTCGCGGTCGAAGCAGCGGGAGAGCGGGCATCAGACGAGCACTTCGACTTCGCGCGTGGTGACGGTCGGCGGCATGCCGAGCTCAGCCCGGACCGCCAGGCATTCGCGGATTGCATCGGCGACGTTCGACTCCGCTTCGGCCTCAGTCTGCCCTTGGCTGACACAGCCCGGAATCGACGGGCATTCCGCAATATACGCGCCGTCTTCGTCCTGGTAGATGCTGACGAGGAACTTCATGCTGATTCTCATTTTAGCGTATTGCCCCGGCCCACACGATATCGCCAGTTGAAAACTCCCGGAGGCCGCGACTGGCTCACGGTGAAATGAAAGTCGATGCCTCCGAATACGGCGCCTCCAGGAACCGGTAACGTTCAACTCGCCCAAGCTCCGGTCGTATCACGCGCTATCCGGACAATGGGCCTGACTTCCTCCTCGACCGCGTAGTTGGCCCGAAGTCCTCTTCTGGGAGATGTCCCCTTGAGGAGTGTCGGCGCCACTACGTTCGGCGGGCACTCCGCCGGGAGCCGATGCTGTTGCCTCGTTATCAGAGGTCGAACCGACGCGGAATCGGGCGCATAGGCAGGTTTCGCCAGATTACTCCCGAGAAACGCGCTTGCAGCCGGGAACGAAGCGAGCGAATCCTCGGCGCCGCTTCGTTACTTTCTTGAAGAGGTCCGTAGTTGGAGCCAGCGTCTAAGTGACTCCTGGCTCTCGCCAGAACTGCGGCCGGCGAGAAGGCTTTCCATGCTAATGTCTTCGTCCAGGTCCGGCCAATGAATTCCCTCGCCTCGAGCGATCAAACGCCAGTTCTTCCGCTCCTCGGGCACACCGTGCGCAAGCCGCGGAAACCAGGCGAGGGGAGCGGCAATGGTTCTTCCATCCACAAGTTCCACGATGAGTGCATCATCGCTGACATTGACGCTTTGCGCTAGTGCCCATTTCCGTTCAGTCCCCGAAGTACTCATTCCATGACCTCAACAATTCGACGGCCTTGTCGCCGACCAGCCGCTCTATCCGTTGAATCTCAGCACGCCCGAAGCCCTGACTCCTCTCGATCCGGACTGGTTCCAACCAGAACTTCGCACTGGCTTCCTCGCGCTCGATGTGCATATGGGGCGGCTCGTGCCGGTCCGCCGAGTAAAAGAAAAGACGATATGGTCCTGTTCGAAGAACGGTTGGCAACTATCCCAGTTTACATGGCGACATGGATCAACGGAGGGCGGCGGTCCGGAGTTGAGTTCCGTACCGGGAAGCACAATCTGCTTTTTCTGTGCGCGCGGAACGCTATTGAGGGGTCTCAATGGCATCGCATACGGCGGCGCGAGACCGTTCCTCTGGACTCGATCTCTTGAGTGAACGTCTACAGCGTTTCGCTATCCGGAGCCGCGGCGAAGTACTGGAAGCGGTGCGACGCGCGGACACGTGACCGTTTGCGGCGGAAGCTAGAAAAGGCACCGATATCGTCGTTGCGGACATTGGCCCTCGTGGCGAAATCTACAGGCACGGCCAGTGATCGAGCGCTCCGATCTGGCCGGCGCTAAGGGTTTGTCACGAAATAACCACTCCAACCGCTCCCTCACGGTCGCGGCTCGGAACCCGATTCTGAGCGGCGACCGTAAGGGCAATGCCGCATAGTTTTCCCAAGGGTGGGATTCCTGCGGAAGTGAGGTGGGGCAGGCCCCCGGCCTGCGCGGGACGCCCTCGTCCCGCTCCTGCTGCGGATTCATAGGCTTGGCATCGAGAAGAGGCCGACCAGGGGGTCGGCCGCGGACGTGGGCGTCCGCCCCACCATTTACGCAGATGCCCGCAAGTGGGAAAACTATGCGGCATTAGCCGTCAGGGAGCGGTCCTGGCGAAAGGGTACGGTTGTTTCTTGACGGGCACTGAGGCGGCGGGCGAGTTCGATATTTTCGGCCGCGGGGTT
>PLRZ01000299.1 GCA_003164075.1 Bryobacterales bacterium
TCCGTTCGGCCCAGCTCGATAAGAGCGAAGCCCGAATAAAACGCGATGTAAGGGTCCGGGCAGACTTCGAGACCGGCATCCCCGGCTCGAACGCACTCCTCGAAACGCCTTGCATAGTAAAGCGCCTTCACCAGATGCATATGGGGGCGCGGCTGTGCGGGATCCAGATCCACCGCTCCCTGGGCAACTGCAATGGCTTCGTCGTGCCAGCCCAGGCAGGAGAACAATTGGGCACGAATCATTCTCACGAACGGGTTACTGTCTTCAAGCTGAATGGCTGAGTTGCTTGCCTTTTCCGCCTCTTCCCAGCGCCGCTGAAAGGTTCGCAGCATCGCGAGCGTGTTATAGACCATGGCGGGTTGATGGGAGCATCGCAGCCCGCGCGCGAGATACTCGTCCGCTTTAGGCAGCCCTTCAAGCGGACGAATATCGTCCAGCAGGCAACGCAAAATATAGACGAGCGCCGCGCCGTGATACGCCAGAGCATAGTCGGGATCCAGCGCGATGGCCTCTTCGAAAAACGCGAGCGACTTTCGCATCGATTCCGGAGTATGAGGTGAAATGACGTGGTGCCCCTTCAGGTAAGCCGTCGCCGCTGCGGTCTTCGGCAAGGAACCGATGAACCGATAACCACGTTTCGGAATGGTTTCAATCCATGTCGGCGTGGCCGAAAGGTCGCCGAGCGCGTCCCGAAGTCTGCTGATCGCCGAATTGAGGCCGTTCTCGAAATCGACGAAGGTGCTCTCGCCCCAAAGCCGGGTGCGCAGCGCTTCGCGCGTCACCACGTTACCGGGGTTGCGCACCAGCATCAGCAGAACCTGGAAGGGCTGATCGCGAAGCCGAACAGGAACTCCGTGTTTCAGAAGTCTCCCTGAGTCTGAATCCACCTCAAAGGGTCCGAACCTGACTTTCACTCATTGCTCCTTGCCGGAGAATAACATACGTGTCAAGATTCTTTTAAGAACACCGCGCGGCGGCGGCATGGCAGACTGGGCCTGCAATGAACCGCTCCACTATCTTCCTCTTTTTGCCGGCGGCGCTACTCGTGATGGGCGGCGTGCCCGTCAGTGCCGGCCCGGCCGGGTTCGATACCTCTGAGACCGATGCCATCAATGGCGTGGTCACGAAATTTGACCAGGCTGTAAACGCCAGAGATGCACGGGCATTGGGAGCCCTCTTCGCCGAGGATGGCGAGTTCACCAACCCAGTCGGTACGTCGCTGAAAGGCCGACTTGAGATCGAGCGATTTCATGCCGCGCTGTTCTCAGAAGCGAACCGGCCCTCCTTTGCCCACGCGCACCTGACCGTACTCGGCGCCACGATTCGCTTCGTCCGGAAGGACGTGGCAACCGTGGACGTTCGTTGGGAGCAGACTGGCGCAATTGCCCCTGACGGCAAGCTGTGGGGCACGCGAAAAGGAATTTTGAGCTGGGTCGTGACGCGCACGAATGGTTTGTGGCGGATCGAGGTGTGGCACAATGTGGAACTTCCGGCGTCTCCCTCGCTGCGGCAGTGACTCAACAGAATGAATGACGTACGCGGATGTAACCCTGGCGTACTTCCCTGAATCGCCCCGAAAAACCTAACCTGCATTAGGGCAGCGGTCTCATACTTCTGCCTCCCCGAAAGCCGACTGGCCGGATGTCGCTTCCGTCCTATCGCCCCTCGGCGAGGACTGCGTATTATGAAGCTTCACGAGTTTAAAGAGGAAGAACCACAGATGATTTCACCGACAGACAAGAACGCCGTCGAAAAGACGACTAAAGAGGACCGGATCGCTGGAGGAATTCACGTGCACAGAAAACTTTCGCTGGCGCTGTTGGCGGCCGCGGCCATCGCGCAGGCGGGCCAGGTAGTGGATATCGACTCTCAAAAATGGGGCTGCAACCAATGTTCCGGCCCCCAAAATGTCAATCCCGGTACCGCCGTCACTCCGTTCTACACCGGCGGGGCTACAGGGTTGCTTCAACTTACCTTGGGCGCCGGAACCTACACCATCGCCAACGCCGACCCGCTGGGAACCGATTACTATTCCGCCTGGAATTTCCAGGGTTATCCCAGCACGGGGAACTGGGCCTGGAGCTTCATGATCGCCAACGATGCTACCGATAAGGTGCTGATGGACGACTACATTGGCGCCGTGCAAGCCACCCAGTTGGCGATGTCGGATCTCACCGGACAAGCCACCTACGATGGCCAGTCGCCGGGAACGCTGCTCCCGGCGACCTCGACGGCCGGGTTCACCGATACGCTCACGCTGAGCGTTACCACCACGCTCGATTTCTTCGTCGATGACTACGCTTTGGGTGACAACGGCGGCGGCGTAGCACTGTCGATTACCCCGGTTACTCCCTCGAGCGTTCCCGAGCCGGGGACCGTGGGCGGCACGCTCGCCGGGTTGGCGCTGCTGGCCATAGCGGTCCGCCGGCGGGCGTAGACGGCGAGGCGCGACGCACCATGGAGGAGTGAGTCGCGCCCACCTGGCGTCTTATGCCAAGTAGCGTCAGGCGTTCGCCCGGAATCCGTGGGGGATGGGTAACGTCGAGGTTGGGGCTGGGCGGTTGGAATGCGATTGAACTGGTCGAGATCCAGCGTCTCCCACGGTATCCTCGGATAATCCTGCAGATTGGGTTTGCGTTCCTGTCCGAAAACGTCCACCGGGTTGATGCAAAGGGTAGAGGCGTGCGAGGCGGTGATCGTTCGCCTCCGCCGCATCGATTAGATGCTTCAGGAAAACACCCAGCGCAACGTCGTTCAACGCGTTCAGCCGCCGGAGTCGTGTCGACCTCCGCGGACCGACCACATGGAGTTGTGCCGGCACCCACCGTTCAACACACGCTTTGGAACTCAATCCCTCGCTCAGCGAGGCACACGAGATTCTGGGCCGGGGCCGCGGCGCTTCACGATTACGATTGGAAGGAAGGGGAATGGGAGTTCCCCGCTCGCGATGACCCGACAACCCGTTTCACCATGGGTACGTTGGAAATTCGCCCGTAGCTGCCTGCTGTCGACTGGATGACCGAACGCTGATTCTGCTCCACGCACTAGCTTAGCTGTAGCTAAAACGGTAAACGCGAGAGGCCGTTACAAAACCACTACAGTCGCAAGAACGGCAAAAGGCCGCCCATGGTGAGCGGCCTTAAGGCTTTTGAAATGTGGTGCGGGGGAGGGGACTTGAACCCCTACGGGATTGCTCCCGCTAGCACCTCAAGCTAGTGCGTCTGCCAATTCCGCCACCTCCGCAACTGTATGGCACCTTTGAGTTTACCACGGGTCGACCGAGGCGCGCGGTAGGTTGCGGTAGCGATTCTCGATTATCCCGCCGAAACGCGCCGCCCGCGCCCGCAGACTGGTACCTTACCTCCACCAGGCAGCACCGGGGCACACGTGGCGCGCGTTGCACGTTCCTGCGGGCCGTGGTCCCAGCGGCACGGGCTCACGTTCCAACACGGACTCTTGGCCGCTCGGCAACCTCCACTGGTGAGCGTTTTGGGTCAAAGTGGCCGTGACGTTCGGTTGTGGGATGCTGGCCGACTTATCGTTCCTATCCGACCCGTGGAACTTCCGCTCTGTCCGAGTCGGTGACTTATACGGCCAAGAGTATCGCCGCAGCCAGGCCACCCGCCCCTGTTCCTGTTCCGGCTCCTGCTNNCTCCGATTGGTCACGCTTGTCGACATCGCGCTCCGGTGCGATTCGCGCTATAAGGATGTTCGAGGAAGTCCGGCCAGTCTGCGGCGCCAAGCCGCGGAGCTGGAACATGTACGCTATGCTGCGCCCCGAAGGAGGACGACTGCGAGGCACCGGTGGGTGGTGGGCGCAACGGCGGCTCGAAGCTACGGATGCGGCAGGAGTTGCGTGGGCAGCACAACGGGGGAGCGACAGTCTTATAACCGAGAAGTTTTCGAACACTATTGACTAACATCGACATCTGATTTACAGTTACTACATGGCCACCACAACTCAGCGCTTGCACCTTACGCGTAGTTGTCCCTCCTCGGCCTTATCATCCCTATCACTTTATTGGTAATTCTCCTCGGAGAGCATGGGCAGTAGGCAGCCCGATTGGTCCGCTAAACCAGTGCTCCCTCGGGACACGAGCGTTCGAGTCGCTCGCTCTCCGCCAATTTCTAACTATTTGATCTTTGACAACTTATTGAGTTTGGGAAGTTGGCCGAGCGGCAAAGGCAGCAGGCTGTAACCCTGCACGCGGTCTCCGCGCTCCGAGGTTGGTTCGACTCCAGCACTTCCCACCACTATGTCCAAGTGGCGCAATCGGTAGACGCGCAGTCCTGAGAAGGCTGTTCCTGTGGGTTCGAATCCCATCTTGGACAC
>PLRZ01000724.1 GCA_003164075.1 Bryobacterales bacterium
ATAGGAGCGCAGAAGCTCATCCTCGGTCATTCCCAGACGGCGCGATTGCTCCAGCGCCCACACGGGGATGCGGGTACGAACAATGCACGCCTCCAGCCCCCTTCACAGCCTGACCCATTCCGGCAGGCGGTCCTCGCGCCACACCACGATACCGGCCTTCGCAATCAGGACGAGGCGATGCCCCCCTCCCGAATTGTCATAGAATTCCGCAACATCTACTGATCGGAGCGCCTGAACGGCATTGGCGACGCTGCGAGCGAACCGACGCCGCACGTCCGCATCCGGAACGAAATGGCCCCCTTTTGCCACCCGATTCCGGATGCGGCCGACGCACCGTTCCGGGCTGTCCAGTCCGACAAACATCAGGCGGACCTCATATCCGCGAGACTTGGCTTGGCGGAGCAGATCCAACTTACCGTGACCGGCGAGAGTCGTTTCGACGGCGAAACTTACTCGCCGATCGAGATATTCCGCGGTGCGCTTCAGAGTCTCGCGACCGGCAGCCAGAGCCGCGTCGGAAGGATTGAAAGGATTCATGCCGCGGGCGATGGCATCGGGATCGAGTAGCCGGTCGCGGCCCTCAAAATCCGTCAAGCGCGTGATAGTGGACTTTCCAGCGCCGTTGGGACCTGCAATTACCGTGAGGGTGGGCACGCGACTTTAGGCAACGTGCGCCGTCACTTCGCGGATAATTTCGTAGTTCTCTCCGCCCGGCGCGCCCTCGATCCAACGAATCTCAAACTTCCGGCCATCCGGCAGCAGCATGGCGTTGAGACCGTCGTCGTCGAGATAGAAGACAGGAAGCCCGGCCGCAAGTGTCTCCTCAAAGGCCTGGTGACCAGCCTGATAAACGGCCTGGTGAAACTCAGGACTGCCGAATTCATAGCGGACAGGCATGCTCCAATTGTACATCTGCCCAAACCGCCCGCGCTAAAATGCGTCTAACAAGACGATGCCCAACCTATTGCAGGACCTGCGCTACGCCTTCCGGAACCTGCGGAACGCTCGCGGATTCGCCCTGGTGGCGGCTACCACGCTCGCCATCGGCATCGGCGCCAACACCGCCATTTTCAGCATCATCGACACCATCCTGCTGCGGCCGCTGCCGTATGTCAATCCGAGCCAACTGGTCCGCCTGAACGAGACCGAATCCGCCCCTGGGCGCTATCCCTTCGCCGGGCCCGATTTCGTCGACTGGAAGGCGCAAAACTCCACCTTTCAGGACATGACCCTGTTTACCTGGCCGACCGACATGAACCTTAGCGCCGGGGAGCAGCCGGAGCACATTGAGGCGCTCCCTACGGAGGCCAACTTCTTTACCCTCCTGGGCGTCCGGCCGCTGCTGGGCCGAACCTGGGCCGCGGACGAAGATCGGCGCGGCAAGGATGACGTCGTGATCCTCAGCTACGCCCTATGGAACAGCCGCTTCGCCGGCGACCCCCATGCCGTGGGCCAGTCCGTCGAACTCAATTCCCGCAAATACACCATCGTGGGAGTGATGCCGGCCAGTTTCCGATTCCCGTTCCAGTCGCAGGTCTGGATTCCTCAGGTGATGGATGAGAAGGCCCTGGGGCATCGCGGAAACCATTGGGCCAACGCCATCGGCAGAATGAAACCTGGCGTCACGGTCAAAGCCGCGCTCGCCGATCTGAAATTGGTCGCTTCGCGGCTCGAAAAGCAGTACCCCGATTCCAATTCCAAGATCGGCGCGGTGGTCACATCGCTGCAGGAAGACATGGTGGGCAACTCCCGCGACTCCCTGTTTATGATGCTCGGGGCCGTCGGACTGGTGCTGCTCATCGCCTGCGCGAATGTCGCCAATCTGCTGCTGTCCAGGGCCATGGCCCGGCAGAAAGAAGTGGCCATCCGCAGCGCGCTCGGGGCATCCAGGGCGCGGCTGCTCGGTCAACTCCTCACCGAAAGCCTGCTGCTGTCGCTGGCGGGCGGCGCGTTCGGCCTGCTATTGGCATGGGGCATCGTCTCTCTGTTTTCGAATGCCAAGAGCTACAGCCTGCCGCAATTCAACGCCGTGCAAGTGAACCCCACGGTGCTGGCGTTCACCTTCGCGCTGGCCATCGTCACCGGGTTGGTATTCGGCATTTTCCCGGCGCTGCACATGTCGCGGCCCGACCTGCACGAGGAACTGAAAGGCGGCGCCGGCAGCTCCATCAGCCCCGGCCGCCGGCGCCGCTTCACCAGCAACGTGCTGGTGGTGGCCGAGATCGCGCTCTCTCTGATGCTGCTGGTCTCCGCCGGTCTGCTGCTGAAGGATTTCGCACGCATGCGCAGTCTGGACATCGGCGTGCGCCGCGACGGCGTGTGGACCGCCGCCGTCATGCTGCCCCAAGCCGGCTACAAAACCGGCCGCCAGAAGTACGACTTTTCCGAAGCGCTATTGGAACAGGCGCGCCGCATCGGCGGGGCGGATGCCGTGGCGCTGAGCGACCATCTGCCACTTGAAGGGGGCAGCAATTATTACGTCAAACTGCGCGGGCAAACTTCCGAGGAGAGCAACCAACTGGTGGAGATGCACGCCGCCTCGCCGGACTATTTCCGAGCCATGGGCGTGAGCCTGCTCCAGGGCCGGGTTTTCACCGGCGCCGATATCCGGAAGGCTCTGGCGTACGATATGCAACTCGACCCGATTTGGGAGAGTAACGCNNCGACCACGGGCCCTGGAGGCAGGTCATTGGGGTGGTGAGCGACGTTCGCGAATGGAGCCTCACCCACAAGGCCGTGCCGGAGGTATACGACCCCTTCGACGGACGCTCGCGCCAATTCCTGGTTGTGCATACTTCCCTGCCGGCATCCGCCGTCACCCCGGAAGCGCGGCGCGCGCTGGCGCAGGTGGATGCCAGCCTGCCGCTCTACAGTATCCGTTCCATGGACCAGGTGGTGGCCTCCCAGGCGCAGGGGCAGGAGTTCCTCAGCATGCTGGTGGGCTCCTTCGCGGGGCTCGCCGTGCTGCTGGCGGCGATTGGGATCTACGGCGTGCTTTCCTATCTGGTGACACAGCGGACGCGCGAGATCGGCATTCGGATGTCGTTGGGCGCCAGCCGCGCCAGGGTGCTCGGCGAGTTGCTCCGCGATGGCATGACATTGGCGCTGCTGGGTTTGGGCGCCGGGGCTGGCGGCGCGTTTGCCGCGGGCCGCATTCTGGCGAGTCTGCTGCATGAAGTGAAACCGGGCGACCCGTTGATCTTTGCGGCGACCGCGCTGCTGCTGGCGGCGGTGGCGCTACTGGCCTGCTACCTCCCGGCCCGTCGCGCGGCGCGGTTGGATCCCATGAAAGCGCTACGCTACGAATAAATCGGCAGGGAGCGGGGCACGCCTCATGGCATGCCTCCAGTGCCGGGTCTGCTGGGTCCAGACTCCGAACTCCCGATGCCGACCGGAATTTCGGGTGGTCTGGGAAATTGACATGAGCCGCACGGACGTCGGGCCCAACGCTCCCTTACGGGGCGCCCTCTGGGCCCGGCTCTGCTTGAGGCCTCTTTCGGAGCCGCGACCGTTAGGGAGCGTTCGGGCGCCGGCTCATCACAAATTCCACGACATCAGGACTTCGGGGTCTCTTCTCGACCCTCTTCGCGAGCGGCAGCAAGCGCCCCGGAGCGCCGAGAAGAGTCTCTGGACTCCTGATGTCATGGAATGAGAGTGATCTCTTCGAGTCCGGGCAAAGACATTATTAGCCACGGATAAACACAGATGAACACGGATAAGACAAAAAACAAGGATTGTTCTTATCTGTGTTCATCTGTGTTCATCCGTGGCTAAACTTGTTTGTNNGCAGACAAGAGAGGAACTTGCAAAATTCGGTATTGAACCCGCTCCCTCACGGTCCCTCACGGTTCCCTCACGGTCGCGGCTCGGTAAGTGCTTGCCTCAACGTGGCTTTTCCCATCCGCGCGCGCAAGCAAGCGGTTTCTTCGAATTCTGCAAGTTCCTCACGAGTGCCCGCGCCACATCTGGCAGCGCGGATTTCGGCGCAATTACGCGGTGTGCGCGGCCTGCTGTTGGGTCATCGCCGCGATCCGCTCCTGCATCGCCCTGGTGAGATGCGGCACGATTCCCACCATCCGCTCCACCACCATCAACTGCGCCCGATGGTGCATCTCGTGCTCTTTGCCGGATAGCAGCATCTCGAAGCGCGTCTTGGGGGGCGTGTTGGCCTGCGGCGGGAAGCTCACCTTCTCCGCCAAAACCTCATCCGACAGCCCTTCCAAAAATGTGGCGAACTCCTCGCCGTTGGTGTGCAGAGCCTTCAAAATGTCGGCCTTGGTCTTCAGTTCGGCTTCCGCCTGCGCCTGCCGGGCATGGACTTCAAGGAACAACGTGGGTTTGAATTCCGTGAGGCGCTGCCCGTGGGCGTGAATCGGAAAGCTTGTCGCCACGGCCATGTGCCGCAGGGTCTCCGCTACGCTCCGCGAGTCCGGTGCGGGACGAAAGTCGTACTTGTCCTCCGGAATCTCCTCGGCGATTTGAATGGTATTCTTGCGGACCGTGCGAAATGACTGGCTCAGATTCTTGGCGTCGTATCCGTGCATAAAAGGTCTTCTCCTATGAATAGGACTACTTTGTCCACCCTATTATACGAGCCCGGCCCGCCCCTTTTGACGACCGAATTGTTGCATCCTGTTAACTAATGAGGGTCCTCATCGATGCCAGTCCCCTGCTGGTTCGCAGCGCCGGCGTCAAGAACTATCTATATCATTGGATTGCCGCCCTCCGGCTGATCGCCCCGGCCGGCGCCATCCACACATTTCCCGCGCTCGGCGAGGGAGCCCGGCTCAATCACCAAGGCTCCGTGGCCGGATTTTGGCGTACCTACGCCGGCCTCGCCACCCTGGCGTTGTCCAACTACACCCCCCTGCCCATCCTCGATTCCCTGGCCGGCGCCGCCGATATCTTTCACGCCAGCAGTCTGGTCCGTCACCCTCCCCGCCGGCCGCTCCTCACCACCACCCTGCACGACCTGACCTCCTGGATCATGCCCGAGTTGCACCCCGCCGCCAACCGGCGCGCCGATCTTCACCTGGCCGAGCACCTGCGCCGCGCCGGCCGCATCATTGCGGTTTCGGAATCCACCCGCCAGGACGCCATTCGCCTGTTGCGCGTTCCGCCCGAGAAGATTGTGACGATTCACTCCGGCGTGGCCGACGCGTTTTTCAATGTCGATTCCGAGGCTATCGCCAATGTGTGCGCGCGATACCACCTCGAGCGGCCCTTCGTCCTCTCCATCGGCACGGTGGAGCCGCGTAAGAATCTGAGCGGCCTGGTGAGTGCCTGGCAGGCTCTGCCGGCGTCCGTACAGGACGAGTTCGAACTGGTTCTGGCGGGCCCCATGGGGTGGGCTAATCAGGCCACCGCGCGGCAGGTTCGCGCGGTCCGCTATCTGGGTTATGTGCCGGAGCGCGATATCGCCGCGCTCACCGCCGCCGCCACGGTTTTCGCCTATCCATCGCTCTACGAGGGGTTCGGATTTCCGGTGGTGCAGGCCATGGCGACCGGTGTCCCGGTGATCACGTCGAACGTTTCGGCGATGCCCGAAATAGCCGGTGACGCGGCCGTATTGGTCGATCCGCGCAGCCTGGCGGAGTTACGCGACGCCCTCAACCGCCTCTTGCTGTCCCCCGATCTCCGTAGACGCATGTCCACTCAGGGGCGGGCGCGCGCCGAGCAGTTCCGTTGGGCCGCCTGCGCTTCAAAATCCTGGCAGTTTTTCCAGGAAATATCCCGGCGGTAAGCTCTGACACCACCGCCAGGTACTGTGAGGCATTTACCCAAAGTGAACGTACCGCTGGTACTCCGGTAGAACCCGTATCGCCAATGGAGATCTTGATCGCTCGCCAAGCTTGCTGATTAACTCGGTAGGTATAACGCCACGGCCCGCGTATGCCGATGGTTAATAAGAACCGAGGAGTCGGATGACTACAACGAACGCCCAACGCACTTTAGCGCAACGCATGACTGAAGGGAGAATCCCAGTCCCGGAAGCGCTTCATTATGCCATGAGCCTTGCGGACTCTCTGCGAAAGGTGCACGACGCCGGCAAAGCCCATGGAGCGGTCACCCCGTCCAGTATTGCCGTGACCGCTACCGGTCTGGATTTGATTCCTTCGCTGGGGCCGCCGGCGACGGTCACGCCTTACACCGCCCCGGAACTGCTGCAGGGCCAACCCGCCGACGCACGCAGCGACATCTTCTCGTTCGGCGCGCTGGTGTTCGAAATGCTTACCGGACGCCGCGCATTCGATGGCGACGGTCAGACCGCGCTCACGCTGGCGCTGTCGAATTCCGCCCCGCCGGCTTCCGGCAGTCCCGCGGTAGACCGGTTGGTGGCCGGCTGCGTGGCCAAGTCCCCGGCGGCGCGTTGGCAGCGCATGCAGAAGATCATCATGGAGCTCAAGCTCCTTACGGTGGCTGCCCGCCGCGCCGATGCGGGACCGGCCACCCGTGGCGTGTCCGATACCGCGTTGCGCTCCGAGATTCAGCACCTGGAAGCGCGTCTGGCTACCCGCCTGGCGGCGCACGAGAAAACCGTCGCGGAAACGCAGCAGACCACAGGTCAGGCCGTGCAGGCTCTGCGCGAACAACTCAGCGGATTCGGCGCCAAACTCGCGGCCGTCGAGGAGCGTCCGGTCCAGTCCGCGGTCAATGTCGATGCTTTAACCCAACAGATTCAGGCGCACGTGCAGGATGCCGTCGGGGCCGTGACCCAACAACTGACCGCGCATGTGAACAAGACCATCGAGGCCGCCAACCAGCAGCAAATCGCGCTCGTCCGGGAAGCCATCGCGGCGGCTACCGAGCAGCATGCGGCGAACGTAGAGGGAGCCATCGCCGCCGCGGCAAAACAGCAGGCGGTGCAGGTGAATTCAACCGTCTCGACCGTGAATCAACGGATGGCGGCCGCCGAGCAGAATATGGAAGAGATCCGCAAGCACTTCGCCACATTGCAGGCGAACGTGGCTGGCGATCTTCACGACTTCGAGAAGTCTCTCAAGGCGCAGGGTGTCGCCATCGAGTCGGCGCGCACCGCCATGGCGCAGACGGACGATCTGGTGGAGCGCGTGGTGGAAGCGCTCGAACTGCTGCAATCGAGTATGCTCGATCAACACGAGACCGCCGCTGTAAATTAAGGCGTCCATTTCATAAGTGCGCCAACGTCAGAACTCCTGATGTTGTGGAATTTGCAGTGAGCCATCGAAGGGAATGGTTCAGCCCATTTTCCCCGCCAGACAGAAATTGCGGGGCGACATCAGGAGTTCTGAACGTATTGCTGCCCGGGCGCTCCCTCGCGGGGTGTCCCCCGGGCCGGGCTCCGATGCGATCCCATGGCGAGCCGCTACGCTTTCCAGCACCTCGGAGCGCACCTCGCACTTCTCTTCAACTGCTGGGCGCCCGCGGTAACCGGAGTGAAGTGGCCGCGCATGCCGCGGAACTCGGCAAACTGCGAGTCAGCCACGTCACCCTCGCGGTGAACGCCATCTGACGGCGATCGTCAAATCGACGGAAGTGATGTTGATGAAGGAGTAGGGCAAGGCCGGAAATAAGCGCAGCCGACTTGTACAAATCAGTTGTACAATTTAGGAAGGATGAAGAATCTCAATGCTTCTGAATTCCGGCGGCAATGCCTTGCGCTGCTGGATCGGCTTCCGCCGGAGGGTATTCTGATTACGCGGCGCGGACAGCCGATCGCACGCCTCACCCCCGTGCGAAAGGAGAACGCCGACCTCATCGGCACATTGGCCGGAAAGTTCGAAATCCGCGGAGATATTCTCTCCACGGGAGCGGTCTGGGATGCTGAATCTTGACACTCACATCCTGCTCTTTGCCTTACTGGGCAAGGTGACGCGGTATGAAAAAGCAGTCCTTGCGCGCTATGGTTGGGGCATCTCGGCCATCGTGTTATGGGAGATCGCCAAGCTCCATCAGTTGGGTAGGATCACGGTGGCACTCGACAGTCCGTTGCTGTCCAGGGCGCTGACGCGCATTGAGGTCTGGCCGCTCACGCGAGAGGTCTGCTTGAATTCCACTATGCTGGATTTCAAGAGCGATCCCGCCGACGAACTGATCGCCGCCACCAGTTTGACCTACCAGGTACCGCTGCTGACGCGCGACGACCGGATCCGAACCTCGAAACTGGTTACGTTTGCGTAAATCCGCCCGTGGACCAAGACGAATACAACGCAGGTGCCCAGCGTGGTGGTCTTCGGCACGCTTCAATCCCGAATCAGACGATTGTATTCGGCATGGGCGCCAATCCAGATCCATTGCACAGCTCCGGTCTCCAGGAGCCCCAACACCCGGTAATGGTCTCCGGTCCGCACGGTTAACAGGTTCTCGCGCCCCCCAGCCGCCGGTATCGCAATGAAGGGTGGTTCGGATCGCGTTGCCACAGCCTGAAATTCTCGATGGTAAGGCGTTGGATGTCCGCGGGCAGATTGTGGAACAGTCGCCAGAAACGGGGAGTAGCGCGCGACCTCATTCGGCCGGCGGCCAATCGACCAACCGGCTCTGCTCGCGATCGCCTTGCGCTTCGGCAATCAGGAAATCCAGTTTGCCGGCGCTGGCATCTCTGTCGAGCTCGGCGTCCCAGCGCTCCTGCTCGAG
>PLRZ01000329.1 GCA_003164075.1 Bryobacterales bacterium
ACAAGCACAATGAAGCCAACGGAGAGAATAACCACGACGGAACCGACGCCAGCTTTAGCGAGAACTGCGGCGCGGAAGGCGAATCGACGGATCGCGCTGTCGAGACCTTGCGGAAGCGGCAGATCAAGAACTTTCTGCTGACCCTTCTGATCTCGCGCGGCGTGCCGATGCTGCTCGGAGGCGACGAATTTCGCCGTACGCAAGGCGGCAATAACAACGCTTACTGCCAGGACAACGAAACCAGTTGGGTTGACTGGACCAGTCTGCAACGGCACAGGGAAATTTTCGACTTCACTCGTGGCATGATCGCCTTTCGACAGGCGCATCCGGTTCTGAGTAGGGAGCAATTCTATACCGACGCCGAGATTCAATGGTTTGGATCGCAAGGGGGAATACCCGACTGGGCTGACCCACAGCGCAAAACCCTCACCTGCCTAATCCGTGAAAACGGGAACGACAGCCTCTGCCTGATGTTCAATGCTGGCTCGGAAGAGACAGATTTCCGATTGCCGCGGCCACCCCGCGGGTATAGCTGGCGCCTCGCAGTTGACACGTTCCGTCCCGCACACGACAACTTCATCCCGCCAGGGGAAGAGCCGCTCTTGGAACGTTCTCCGACGTATCGCCTGGAGGCCCGCTCCAGCGCGATACTTCTGGCAGGAAGGCAGGAAGCCGCCTTGGAAGAGTGTCCCGTATGAATCAACGAGCCTCCGGAATACTTCTCCATCTCACCTCTCTCTCCAACCGCTATCCCATCGGCGATCTGGGACCCGCGGCAATTGCCTTTGTGGACTTCATGGTCGCGAGTGGACAGAGTTGGTGGCAGATGCTTCCCTTAGGTCCGACAGGGGAATACGATTCGCCTTACCAGTCATCGTCCGCCTTTGCAGGGAATCCTCTCTTGATCAGTCTTGATCGGCTGGCGGAGCAGGGGATCCTTGGCCACGAGGACATCGAGAGTGCCACGTCCGGTCGCCTGGACCAGGTGGACTACCCAGCGGCGATACGGCTGAAATCTCGATGCCTGAGAATGGCATTCGAACATTTCGAAACAGACCGGCACGGCGGCAGGAAATCCGAACTCGATGCCTTTGTTCGCGCGGAGTCATACTGGCTCGCGGATTATGCGTTGTTCTCCGCAATCCAAGGCAGCGAGGGCAATTCGAAATGGACCCAATGGAAACCGGAACTGCGAACACGTGAGCCAGCAGCCGTTGTTCGCGCGCAACGGTTCTTTGCAGACGATATACGCTTCCATGAGTTCGTGCAGTGGCAGTTCTCTTTGCAATGGCAAGAGTTCCGCGCTTACTGCACCGCTAAGCGAGTCCGGTTGATCGGCGATGTCCCTCTATTCGTGTCGCACCAAAGCGCCGATGTCTGGAGCCATCGCGAGCTTTTCAAACTGGATGCCGATGGAAACCCGACGGTGGTCGCGGGAGTGCCTCCCGATTATTTCTCGAAAACAGGGCAGGTTTGGGGTGTCCCGGTGTATTGCTGGGAGGCAAATCGGGAACAGAATTACAGTTGGTGGATCGAACGCCTTCGGACGGCCTTTGGACGGTTCGATCTCAATCGGCTGGATCATTTCATCGGCTTTGTCCGCAGTTATGAAGTCCCTGCACAAGCCAGGACGGCGGTAAACGGGCAGTACCAGCCTGGCGGAGGCGCCTCCTTCTTCGAAGCGGTCTGCAAGGCCTTCGGGGTGTTACCGCTGATTGCGGACGATCTTGGCGCCTCAGCGCCTGAAGTGACGGCTCTACTGGATAAGCTTCAGATCCCGGGTACGCGGGTGCTCCAATTTGAGCTCGGCTCAGATCCCGAAGCCAATTCGGCGCCGGCAGCGCGGCATCCCGCGAAATCAGTCGTCTATACCGGCACGCACGATAACAATACGGCCGCGGGCTGGTATCGTACCTTGCTAGGTGCACAGCGCGAAGTCCTGCAAGAACAACTGAACGCAAGCGGCAGGGAGGTTGTCTGGGCGATGATTCGCGAGGCGCTTGCATCTCCGTCTGACACTGCCATCGTTCCGGCCCAAGACCTTCTCGAACTAGGCTCGGAGGCGCGAATGAATTCTCCCGGAACTCCGCAAGGAAACTGGCGATGGCGCCTGAAGGAAGGCGAGCTCACCAAGGATCTCGCTCAAAGGCTGCGAGATATGACCGGAATGTATGGGCGCCTAGTGAGTGGGCAGAACCTCGCGTCTCCTTCGACGTCATCGGTCAGGACTCGGGCTTATGAACTATATGAGCGACGCGGCCGCCAGAACGGGCAAGCCGCTCAGGATTGGCTGAACGCAGAACGAGAGATTGCGATAGAGGCGAAACCGTGACAGGCCACCGCTCATATACGCCAGCTCTCGGTGCGCCGGGCCTGGACGATGCCACTGGTTGTCCAGGTACGCAAAGGGCGATCTAAGCATGCCAGTCACAACGTTATTTCTGGATGTCGGTGGTGTCCTCCTCAACAACGGGTGGGATCATATTGCCCGCAGAAAGGTGGCGAAGCATTTCAATCTGGACTGGGCCGAGATGGATACGCTGCATCGCATGGCGTTCGAAACTCACGAGGAGGGCAAGCTTACTTTCGAAGAGTATTTAAGCCTTGTGGTCTTCTACCGGAAACGGACCTTCACGCGCGCGCAGTTTCAGCATTTCATGTGCCAGCTATCGACATCTTTCCCCGACATGATTGAGCTGATCACGCAACTCAAGGCCCGGCATGGTCTCAAAATCGTCGTCGTCAGCAACGAAGCGCGCGTAGTGAACGATTATCGAATTCACAAGTTCAAGTTGGACCACTTCGTCGATTCCTTCATTTCCTCCTGCTACGTCCACATCCGCAAGCCCGACGCGGACATCTTTCGGCTTGCTCTGGACACCGCCCAGACGCCAGTCCAGCAAGTAGTCTATATCGAGAACACGCCGATGTTCGTCCAGATCGCCGAAGGTCTGGGCATTCGCAGCATCCTTCATACCGACTACAAGTCTACCCGCGAGAAATTGGCTTCTTTCGGACTGGCGAGCGAGGGTTCCCAACGTGCCACCCGCTAACCCTTACATTCTGACCGTCAACGGCGGTTCATCGAGCATCAAGTTCGCGATGTACCCGGCTGTCGAGCCCCTCAGACGAACGCTTGATGGCTCGGTGGATCGCATCGGCATGAGCGGGACGACTCTGACCCTTACCGAAGCGGCCACGCGCCGCCACGACAGCCGCCCGCTCGACACCTCCGATTACCGATCGGCCGCGGCTTTTCTGGTGGATTGGCTCGCGGAGCAGAATGGCTTCGACACGGTCCGCGCCGTCGGACACCGTGTGGTATACGGGATGCAGCACACAGAGCCCGAGCTAGTAACGCCGGAATTATTGGAGGAACTGCATCGCATCAGTCCCTATGACCCGGACCATCTGCCCGGCGAGATCGAACTGATCGAAGCATTCCGCCGGCGTCATCCGAAACTGCCCCAGGTCGCCTGCTTCGATACGGCGTTTCACCGCACCCTGCCGCGCGTTGCCAAGTTGCTTCCCATCCCGCGCCGATACGACGCGAAGGGGGTGCAGCGCTACGGTTTCCATGGCCTGTCTTACGCCTATTTGATGCAAGAACTCGCGCGCATCGGCGATCCGGCGGCAACGAAGGGCCGCGTGATTCTCGCACATCTGGGAAACGGCGCCAGCATGGCTGCGGTCCTCGATGGCAAGAGCATCGACACCAGCATGGGATTCACTCCCACGGCCGGCTTGGTGATGAGCACCCGTACCGGAGATCTGGATCCGGGTGTGGCGCCGTATCTGGCGCGAACCGAACAGATGACGAGCGAGCAGTTTTACGAAATGGCCAACCACAAGTCCGGCCTGCTCGGAGTCTCGGAGACCAGTTCCGACATGCGCGACCTGTTGGCGCACGAAGCCAACGATGCCCGAGCCGCGGAGGCCGTAGCCTTGTTCTGTTATCAAGCAAGGAAGTGGGTAGGCGCCTTCGCCGCCGCGCTCGGTGGCCTGGACACGCTCGTATTCGCTGGAGGTATCGGCGAAAATGCGCCGATCGTCCGCGCGCGCATCTGTGAGGGCCTAGGCTTCCTCGGGATCGCCCTGAGCGAGTCGCGCAATTCGGAAAGTGCGGCGGTGATTTCAACGGACGAGAGCCGGGTCGCGGTTCGAGTCATTAGAACAGACGAGGATCTGATGATTGCGCGATCGGTGCGCAGCGTACTCGGAGAAATGGGGAATCTATGATGAACCACGGAAACGGATGGATGGGCGGATGGGCGGGCGGAGGAATGTGGACCTGGACGGTAATTGTCGTACTAGTGGTGATCGTGCTGGTTCTGGCGATCAACAAGGTGTCCCACAAATGATCGTGCGTTTGCAATTCGCCCGAGATAGCAACGATACAGCAGGAAGGCAAGCCTGATGCCGGTCAAATTATCCACCGACGAGTCCGGAAGTAAAACGGAGCAGGGCAGCCGCTCCACGGCGAAGCTTGAGTCTCCCACCTCCGACGGAATCTACACGTGCCCGATGCACCCGGAGGTCCAGCAGAATCATCCCGGCGAGTGTCCCAAATGCGGCATGACTCTGGAGCGGAAGACGGCGAGATCGGGTACGAACGAAGACGAAAACGCCGAACTGCGCGACATGACCAAGCGCTTCTGGATCGGCGCCACGTTGGCGTTGCCGGTGTTTGTCCTGGCGATGGCCCACTTGATCCCGGCACTGGCCAAGCAGCACTGGGTGGAGAGCAGCTTCTCACGTTGGGTGCAATTTGCACTGACCGCACTCGTGGTCGTAGGGGCAGGCTGGCCGCTCTTGCATCGCGGCTGGCGCTCGATCGTGACACTTCAATTGAATATGTTTACGCTGATCTCCATCGGCGTGGGCGCGGCATTTGGCTATAGCGCCATCGCGATGGTCATGCCCGGAATATTCCCTCCCATGATGCAGCACCAGGGAAAGGTCGCGATCTATTTTGAATCCGCGGCGGTGATTGTTGTGCTGGTGCTCCTCGGTCAGGTGCTCGAACTCCGTGCGCGCAGCCGCACGGGCAGCGCCATCAAAGCACTATTGACCCTCGCTCCGGCCACTGCGCGTCAAGTCGCACCGGGAGGCGATCACGAAGTCCCCCTCGATCAAGTGAAAGTCGGCGATTGGCTGCGCGTTGTTCCAGGTGACAGGGTGCCCGTTGACGGCGCGGTAGTCGAAGGTCACTCCAGCGTAGAAGAGTCCATGATCACCGGCGAGCCGGTCCCAGTGGAAAAGACCGTCGGCGACAAGGTGACCGGCGGCACGGTTAATGGCAGCGGCACCTTCGTCATGCGCGCCGAGCGAATCGGCAGCGACACCTTGCTCGGGCAGATCGTAAACATGGTTGCCGACGCTCAGCGTAGTCGTGCGCCAATTCAAGGTCTCGCCGACAAGGTGGCGGGAGTTTTTGTGCCCGTGGTACTGGCTGTTTCGGCGCTCACCTTCATTCTTTGGATGTGGCTGGGACCAGAACCAAAACTCGCACACGCCATCGTCTGCGCCGTTGCGGTCCTGATCATCGCATGCCCGTGCGCACTTGGCTTGGCAACTCCCATGTCCATCATGGTTGGCATCGGACGCGGCGCGCAGAATGGCGTCCTCGTAAAGAACGCCGAGGCGCTCGAACGCTTAGAGAAAATCACTACTCTTGTCGTGGACAAGACCGGCACCCTCACGGAGGGCAAGCCCAAGCTCGTGGATGTTCTTCCCCAAACCGGTTTCGACGCGAAAGAGTTCCTGCGCCTGGTGGCGTCGATGGAACAGAGCAGCGAACACCCGCTGGCATCTGCCGTGGTGCGGGGAGCCAAGGAGCGCGGCATCGCTCTCGATTCCGTGAAGGACTTTCGCTCGGTGACGGGGGGTGGTATCGCAGGCGCTGTGAGTGGACACACGGTTCTGATCGGCAAGCCGGAGTTCCTGCGAAACGAGAAGATCGCCGGTCTGGAGCCGCTGGAAGCCTCAGCTATCAAACTCCAGGAAGAAGGCAAGACCGCGATGTTTGTCGCCATCGATGGCAAGCCGGCGGGAATTCTCGCAGTTGCCGATCCAATTAAATCCACCACTCTGGAAGCTGTTCGTGCACTTCACGAGCTTGGGTTGAAACTCGTCATGCTCACTGGCGACAACCGCCGCACCGCTGCCGTGGTGGCCAAAGAACTCGAGCTGGACG
The DNA here is from genome assembly GCA_003164075.1 of Bryobacterales bacterium. Next base: position 6,197 of record PLRZ01000329.1, read on the forward strand.
GGGTGGAAGCCGAGATCGAACCCGCCGGCAAGGTCGCCCATATCAAGAAGCTGCGCGCGGAAGGGAAACATGTTGCCATGGCCGGCGATGGCATCAACGACGCGCCTGCCCTCAGCGAGGCGGAGGTCGGCATTGCCATGGGCGCCGGTACTGACGTGGCAATGCAGAGCGCGGGCATCACGCTCGTGAAGGGCGACCTCCGCGGCATTGCCAAGGCGATCCGGCTTAGCCGGGCCACCATGCGGAACATCCGGCAAAACCTCTTCTTCGCTTTTCTCTATAACGCGCTGGGCATCCCTCTGGCGGCGGGAATACTCTACCCGTTCGCTGGCTGGCTGCTGAGTCCGATCGTTGCAGGGGCCGCAATGAGCTTGAGTTCCGTCTCGGTCATCGGCAATGCCCTGCGGCTACGAAACATAAAGTTGTGATCTTAGGTACAAATATGAAAACACACACACAGACCCTGACCCCTGAACTGCCTCCCAGGAAGCCCGGCGCACTCGATGCGAAGGAGGTATCGATAAAGACCAACACGCTCACACCGGACCTCCTCCATAAGATGAATGCCTACTGGCGCGCCGCCAACTATCTGTCGGCTGGCCAGATCTATCTATACGACAACCCGCTGTTGAAAGAGCCGTTGAAACTGTCTCACGTGAAGCCTCTAGTGGTGGGCCATTGGGGCACTACGCCTGGCCAGAACTTCATCTACGTGCACCTAAACCGGGTAATCAAAAAGTACGACCTGGATATGTTCTACATAGCCGGCCCAGGCCATGGCGGCCCGGCGATTGTCGGCAACGTCTATCTCGAAGGCACCTGGACCGACGTCTATCCCAACATCACCCAAGACGAGGCTGGAATGAAGAAATTGTTCACACAGTTTTCATTCCCCGGCGGGATTTCCAGCCATGTGGCTCCGACTACACCCGGGTCGATTCACGAAGGCGGCGAGCTGGGGTATTCGGTCAGCCATGCTTTCGGGGCGGCATTCGACAATCCCGGTCTGATCGTCGCCTGCGTCGTCGGCGACGGCGAAGCGGAAACCGGGCCGTTGGCCACCGCATGGCAATCCAACAAGCTCCTCGATCCCATCACCGACGGAGCCGTACTGCCAATCCTGCACCTGAATGGCTACAAGATCAGCAATCCGACCGTCCTCGCGCGCATTGAGCATGAAGAACTGGAGCAATTCTTCCGAGGCTGCGGTTGGGAGCCTCATTTCGTGGAAGGCGACGACCCGGAAACGATGCATCAACTCATGGCCGCCACGTTGGAGACTGCCATCGAGCGCATTCACGAAATCCAGGACAACGCACGCAAGAACAACGATACGACACGGCCGCGCTGGCCTATGATCGTCCTGCGGTCACCCAAGGGTTGGACGGGACCGAAGGTAATCGACGGTTTGCAAATCGAAGGCACCTTCCGAGCTCACCAGGTGCCGATCCTGGTCGATGCCGATCACCCCGACCACGTCAAGGATCTCGAAAGCTGGATGAAAAGCTACAAAGCCGAGGAACTGTTCGATAAGAACGGGCGCCTCATACCGGAATTGGCCGAACTGGCGCCGAAGGGCGATCGACGGATGGGCGCCAATCTACACACCAACGGCGGAATGTTGCTGCGCGACCTGCGCATGCCGGACTTCCACGTCCACGCCGTAAATGTGCCCTCGCCCGGCGCCGTGAACGCTCAAGACACGCTCGTGCTGGGCAATTTCCTGCGCGACGTTACCAGGCTGAATCAGGAGGAGCGAAACTTCCGGGTCTTCGGTCCCGATGAGACCGTCTCGAATCTACTGGGCGCAGTGTTTGAAGTCACCAACCGCCAGTGGGACGCGCGGAAAGTGAAGAATGACGAATTCCTTGCGCCCGCCGGACGCGTCTTGGATTCGATGCTGAGCGAACACCAGTGCGAAGGTTGGTTGGAAGGCTATCTGCTGACCGGCCGGCACGGGCTGTTCAACAGTTATGAGGCCTTCATTCGCATCGTCGACTCCATGTTCAGCCAGCATGCCAAATGGCTCAAAGTAACGTTGGAATTGCCGTGGCGCCGCAAGATCGCGTCGCTGAACTATCTGCNNGGCAGCAGGATCACAACGGGTTCACGCACCAGGACCCCGGCTTCCTCGATCACGTGATCAACAAGAAGGCAGACATCGTGCGCGTTTACCTTCCGCCAGACGCCAATTGTCTGCTGTCGGTCTTCGATCACTGCCTGCGGAGCCGGCATTACGTCAACGTGGTGGTCGCTGGCAAACACGCCCTGCCGCAATGGCTGACCATGGACCAGGCTGTGGTGCATTGCACCGAAGGAATCGGCATCTGGCAGTGGGCCAGCAACGATCAGGATGGAGAGCCGGATGTGGTGATGGCCTGTTGCGGCGATACGCCCACGCTGGAGATTCTGGCGGCCGTTTCCATCTTGCGCGAGCATCTGCCCGCTTTGAAGATCCGCGTCATCAATGTCGTCGACCTCATGAAGCTGCAACCGCACACCGAACACCCGCACGGACTGAGCGAGAGGGATTACGACTCCCTCTTCACCAAGGACAAGCACATCATATTCGGCTTCCATGGATACCCGTGGCTGGTCCATCGTCTAACTTATAGCCGGACCAACCGCAACCTGCACGTTCGCGGCTACAAAGAAGAGGGCACCATCACTACGGCCTTCGACATGAGAGTGCAGAACGATCTGGACCGGTTCCACCTGGTGCAGGACGTGGTAGACCGGCTACCGCACTTGGGGTCCAAGGGGGCTTACCTGAAGCAGAACATGCAGGACAAACTCATCGAGCACAAGCACTATATCGATAAGCATGGCGAAGATATGCCGGAAATCCGCAACTGGAAATGGAGCGCTTCCAAATGAATACTCAACGGTTGATAAACACTGCAAAGGCGTTGGTCGCCGATGACAAAGGCCTACTAGCGATGGATGAGAGTACTCCAACATGTAACCAACGCTTCGCCAAGTTAGGAATTCCCCAAACGGAGGAGATGCGGCGAACCTATCGCGAATTGATCGTGACAACTCCTGGTCTCAGTGAGTCAATTAGTGGCGCGATCCTGTACGACGAGACCATCCGCCAGCGGACGAAGGACGGCATTCCCTTCGCGAACTCTCTGGCTGCTTCGGAGATCATTCCCGGCATCAAAGTCGATACCGGTGCGAAGAACCTGGCGGGTCGTCCCGGAGAGAAAATCACCGAAGGTCTCGACGGATTGCGCGACCGCCTGGCTGAATACTCGCAAATGGGAGCGCGTTTTGCCAAGTGGCGGGCGGTAATTGCCATGGGCGAACCCATCCCCACCCGGGGGTGCATCGAGGCCAACGCGAACGCGTTAGCTCGCTACGCGGCCTTGTGTCAGGAGGCCGGATTGGTCCCCGTCGTCGAGCCGGAAGTGCTCATGGACGGCGGGCACACGCTGGAACGATGCGGCGAGGTAACAGAGGAAGTCTTGCTTGAGGTTTTCAAGCAGCTACACAAGCAAGGAGTGATGCTGGAGGGTGTGATTCTGAAGCCCAACATGGTCCTTCCAGGATCGACCTGCCCCAAGCAGGAAACGGTGGACGAGGTCGCCGACGCCACCGTGCGCTGTCTCTTGCGATCGGTCCCCGCTGCCGTTCCGGGTGTTGCGTTCCTGTCGGGCGGTCAATCCGCGGAACTGGCCTCGGCACGTTTGAATGCCATGAACGTACGATTCGAGTCGCGATTGCCATGGGCGTTGGCCTTTTCTTTTGCTCGCGCCATCCAGCAACCGGCATTAGAGATTTGGCGAGGCCAACCGGCCAACGCCTTACCGGCACAGCGCGCTTTGCATCATCGAGCGCAGTGCAACCGGGCCGCCCGCCGCGGCGAATACAGTGCCGGCATGGAAGACTATCTGCACGCCAAGCAAGTTGGAGTCCTCTGCCAATGAGTGAGGAGCAGCATAGTTCCCACCAGCACGGAACACCGGCTCGCGAGAGCATTCATCATGAACCGGACCCCTACTGGAAACGTGCTCACCGCGATTGGCGTGTCTGGGTCGGGCTCGTCTTTATGTTCGCCGCCATCACGATCTATGTCATGAGCGATAACCTGTCGTTCTTTCCCTGGGGACAAACCCGGCAATCGCGTTCAGAAGCCAACAGCAAATAGCGGGACCCATGAGTCAAACATCTCTGTATCCCCTGCGATTCGAACCGATCTATCAGTACCGCCTCTGGGGCGGCCGGCGTCTGGCAGACCTGCTCACGGCGCCTCTGCCAGGCGATGGCCCTATAGGGGAAGCGTGGGTACTGAGCGACCGCGAGGACCATCCCAGCCGCGTTGCGAATGGACCGCTGAAGGGTTCGACCATCGCTCAATTGATGGCTGAGCATCCGGTGGAAATGCTGGGCGGACTGATTCAACGGTTCCACCGGTTTCCGCTGCTGTTGAAGTTCCTGGATGCGCGCGAAATGCTCTCCGTCCAAGTGCATCCCTCGGACACGCACAGGGACCTGCTGCCGAAGGGTGAGAGCGGCAAGACGGAAGCCTGGGTGGTGCTGGAGGCGGAGACAGAGAGCCGCATCTATGCCGGCCTGAAGCCCAAAACTACGGCGGAAGAATTGCGCCGGGCGCTCGCCAACGGGACCGTGGCGGACGACCTCGCGTACTTCACTCCCAAGCCCGGTGACGGCGTTTTCCTGCCGGCTGGAACGGTCCACACCTTGGGAGGCGGCGTCGTAGTGTTTGAAATTCAGCAGAACAGCGACGTTACCTTCCGTCTGTACGACTGGGGCCACATTGACGCGCAAACAGGCCAGCTACGGCCACTCCAAGTTCAGCAAGCGCTTGCCTGCATCGATTTTGCGGCGCACGCGGCCGGTCCGGTCGCACCCGTTTTGGAGGCGACTACGCCTGTAAAGCGCGAGAGGCTGTTTCAATGTGAGCACTTCACGTTGTGGCGACTGAGCGCTCTGGCACCGTTTACGGTGGGAGTCGCAGATGCGCCGCGCGTGCTGGTCTCGATCGAGGGCGAGGGGAATGTGGAGCACGACGGTTCCACTTATCCCGTGGCAAAAGGCGATGTGTGGCTCCTGCCGGCAGTGGCGGGAGCGTGTCCCTTTCAGCCGCACGGCGCAGTGAGCTTGCTGGAAATTGCGCTTCCGGTGGCAGGCCAATGAAGAAGCTGATTGTGTACGATCTCGACGGCACACTTGCCGAGAGTAAATCGTCTCTCGACGCCGAAATGGCGGCGCTGCTGCACGACCTTCTCGGCGTAGCCAAAGTCGCCGTCATTTCGGGAGGCGGCTGGCCCCAGTTTGAAAAGCAACTGCTCTCCCATCTGCCACACGACCAACACCTGTTGAACTTATCGCTTCTTCCCACATGCGGAACGAAGTTCTTTCAATACAACGGGAGCTGGAAACTGCTCTATTCGGAAGATCTCACCGCAAGTGAGAAAGAAAAAATCACCAGTTCTCTGAACCAGGCGGTCGCAGCCGGTGGCTTCAAGCCTGAAAAGGTTTGGGGAGAGGTAATTGAAGATCGCGGCAGCCAGATTACCTTCTCCGCTTTAGGCCAACAGGCCCCGTTGGACGAGAAGGACAAATGGGACCACGACTTCGCCAAGCGGAAGAAGATGAAAGCCACACTCGACACTCTGATACCCGAGTTTTCAGTCCGCATGGGTGGCGCGACATCCATCGATGTCACCAAGCCCGGCATCGACAAGGCATACGGAATCCGAAAGCTGCGGGACATACTGGGAATTTCCTTGCGCGAGATGATCTACGTCGGCGATGCCTTGTTCCCTGGTGGCAATGACTACCCTGCGAAAGAGGCGGGTGTAGTATGCGTCGCGGTTCGAGGTCCACAGGAGTCGAAACCGGTCACCGCCGGCATCGTCGCCTGTTTGGGCAGCTTATGAGTGAATTCAAGTTGCAGCGACTGGGGATGGTAATGGAGCCGGAGCCCGGTAATCCTCAGGAGACCGAAGGCGTCCTCAATCCCGCCGCCGCTCGGGGCCCCGATGGCGATCTCTATCTCTTTCCGCGGCTGGTCGCGCAGGGGAACTACTCGCGTATCGGCATCGCCAAAGTGCGCTTCAATCACGATGGCAATCCGGCAGGTGTGGAGCGGCTCGGCATCGCGCTCGAACCGGAGGCTGACTATGAGCGAAGGCCCGGCGGAGGCGGCGGCTGCGAGGACCCACGTATCACGTTCGTGGAACCGCTACAGCGTTACTTGATGACTTACACTGCCTTCTCGGTCCAAGGCCCGCGGATTGCCTTCGCGCTATCGGCCGACCTTTTCCACTGGCAGCGCCTGGGGCTCGCCACTTATGGCCGATATCACGGCGTCGAAATCGGCGACGTGGATGACAAAGATGCCAGCGTCTTCCCGGTCGCCATTCCCAATCCATCCGGACGGCCGGAGTTGGCCATGCTTCATCGGCCGCTTTTTCCCGGCACGCGTCCGGAGGAAACCGTCCGCCACGCCGCGACCCGTGACGTGGATCTCGATCGGGAGAGCATCTGGATTTCCTACTGCAGTATGCTTTTGGATGACCGTGAACCACTGTCTCGTCTCGGCCCGTTCGCCTCTCATCACCGGCTGGCGGCTCCCGTGTCGCCATGGGAGCGTCTCAAAATCGGGAGTGGCACTCCACCCATAATGACCCGGCATGGCTGGCTGATCGTTTATCACGGCGTGAGCGAAGTGCCGGAGCCCGGCCATGACGGACACCACTTGTGCTACTCCGCCGGGGTGATGGTCCTCTCCGATGAACATCCGCGCCTCATCCGCTACCGTTCCGCGGAGCCGGTGTTGGCTCCAGTATTGCCGCAAGAACGCCACGGGACCGTCGCCAACGTCGTGTTCCCAACCGGCATCGACCGGCGCGACGATCTTGGGTCGCCGAATCGTTTCGACGTCTACTACGGCATGGCCGACAATCGCATTGGGGTGGCACGCCTGGACCTGCCGGACCTCCTGCCGCCGCAAGGAGGCGCCGATCCGCCGGAAGGAAAGGTGTAGCGCACTCATGCAGAACAAAACCGATTCCTCGAACCTTGGCGTGGTGGTTGCGGTGCGCGGCAGTGTCGTCGACATTCNNCTACTCGCTGCTGCACGCGAAAGAGGGGAATATTGCCATCGAGGTTTTGGCACAACTCGATGCCCACACCGCTCGGGGAATCGCGCTGACCCCAACCGAAGGGCTCGCCCGCGGCAACTCCGTGGAAGACACCGGCGGGGAATTGAAGGCGCCGGTCGGCAAAGAGATTCTGTCGCGAATGTTCGACGTTTTCGGGAATGCCATCGACCGCCTGCCGGCGCCGGNNCGCTAACCCAGCGTTCCACCAAGTCTGAAATCTTCGAAACGGGGATCAAGGCCATCGATGTGCTGGTGCCGCTCGAGCGCGGCGGCAAAGGCGGCCTGTTCGGTGGGGCAGGTGTGGGCAAGACGGTGTTGCTCACCGAAATGATTCACAACANNTGATCGAGCACCAGAAGGGCGTCAGTATCTTCTGCGGGATTGGCGAACGATGCCGGGAAGGCGAGGAACTCTACCGGGACATGAAGGCGGCAGGCGTGCTGCCGAACATGGTGATGGTGTTCGGACAGATGAACGAACCGCCCGGCAGTCGCTTCCGAGTGGGCCATGCGGCGCTGACGATGGCGGAGTATTTCCGGGACGACGAGCATCGCGATGTCTTGTTCCTGGTCGATAATATCTTCCGCTTCA
>PLRZ01000175.1 GCA_003164075.1 Bryobacterales bacterium
GCTCACACCGGTTCTCCTCGCGAAGCTGCAGCGTGCGCAGGATGCACTGGAAATCGATGATGCCGGAGATAGGCTCGCCGGCAGCTTTTCGAGCCTCAATGGCCTGCCGGGTATGGGCCACGATGTCAGTGGCATCCAGAACCTCAAGCTCCATCCCCTCCTTGATTTGGCAATAGAACAGAATGCCGCGATCGTCGACTCGTTGGGGGCTGCGCACGAAAGGATCTCCATCCACCATCAACCCCAGCGGGTGCTTCATAAACAGAGAGGGGGCTTCTTCCGGCGAGACGCCGAGAGCTTGCGCGTAAGCCTCCAGGGCTGGCTTATGGTCGAACTCCGCCACCAGGCGAAGAGGTTCCTCCACGCGGGTCGCCACCAAAGTTTTGCCGGCACCCTGGAAACTCTGGGTCTTGAGGACATCGAAGCCTTGTTTCAGTTCCAGAATCAGCAGAACCGCGGCGTTGGTGTAGGCCTCGCCCGCGACCATCACGTGCGTGCTCTGGAATTTCAGGTCGTCGCCGGCAGACCCGCCTACGAAGGATAGGTCGGTCAGGTCCCCAATCTTCTCCATCAGGGCTTCTTCCGCACCGCTCATGCCATCTATCAGGACGAGACCCGCGTACTTCTCTGTGTCCAGGGACGAAATCGAAGCATGCAACTGCCGCTCTAATCCGGAGAACGCATCGGACACGCGCACGCCGTCGCGGAGGTTCTCCACCACGGCGAAAGCGGTCTGTCCGACGATTTCCCTATCCAGGAATACTGCGGCGATCGATTCGCCGGTCATCCTGCCGCCCGCGATCTCACCGGCGGTCGAGCAGCCTGCCACGCAGGCATCCGGAAAAGCCGCCCGCATCTGCAGGCTCAGCTCAGCCGGGTCGTATTTGGATGAGGCGAAGAAGATTACGGCTCGCGGCTCGCAGGCGGCAGACTGCGCCCTCAGATCCATTACCGCATCCGGAAGACATTTTCCGGAATAGGCTGTTGTCATCGGCATCTTAATTTTTCCTCCGGGTAACACTAGACGCTGACGCCCATCTCCGCGCCAATCGCTCTGACTCTGGCGATCACAACGGGGTCGTCCGGCGAATTCGCATCGAAACGGTCGGGGTTCAGGCCTTTGAGAATGAACTTAGTCTTGGTAGTCAACGCAACCGTCGGATTGCCCTTGGATCGCTTCTCGGTAATCGCATCAATCATACGTTTGATATTCCCAGCCATCGGAATGGTCGCTCCTAGCGCTGAAATGAAGGGATGACGTAGTCGAGCAGTGACGCACCTTCCAGGCGCTCATTAGCTTTATCGGTGTGATCGACGGAATTCTTTAGCGCGGCGGACGGGTTGGAGAAGGCGCGCCAGGGGAGCCAACAGCCAAAAGCCGGCTGGGCCGCAATCGCAACCTGCCTGCTTTTCACCCGGCAGCCGTTTAGTTTTCCGATTTTTTTCGAATCTTGATATCCAGCCGCTTGATCTTCTGATTCAAGGTGGACAGCGGGACTCGCAGGCTTTCGGCGGCGTCCGTCTGGCTCCAACCGCACTGCTCCAGGCGCTCCATAATCACGCGCCGTTCATAATCGTTGACAATCTCAAACAGCGACGCATCCACCGGCAGCGGGGCGCCCTCGCCGCGATGCAGGCGCACGCCATTGGCCTGCAGCAGGGAATCGGGCAGCACGTCGAGCGGCACTTCGGCGGACGATGCCAGCACCACCGCGCGCTCGATGACGTTCTCCAACTCGCGGACGTTGCCCGGCCAGTTGTGTTCCATCAGCACCTGCATGGCCTCCGGTTGGAAGCGCAAAACGGAATGGCCGGTGCTGTCCAGAAACTTTTTGTTGTCCAGACAATATTGCGTGAAGAAGTGTTCCACCAGCAGCGGGATGTCCTCGCGGCGCTCGCGCAGCGCGGGCAGCCCGATCTGGATCACGTTCAGCCGGTAGAACAGGTCTTCGCGAAACTTGCCCTGCTTCACCAGTTCGCGAAGGTCGGCATTGGTCGCCGCCAGTATGCGCACGTCCACCTTGATGGGCTCGGTGGAACCGAGCGGCGTGAATTCCCGCTCCTCGAAGACGCGCAGCAGCTTGATCTGCGTTTCCGCGCCGATGGTGCCGATCTCATCGAAGAAAATAGTTCCGCCATCGGCGACTTCGAAATAGCCCTTCTTCGATTGCACCGCGCTGGTAAACGCGCCCTTCACGTGTCCGAAAAGCGTGGATTCCAGCAGGTCCGGCGGCAGCGACCCGCTGTTCACCGCCACGAACATGCGGTCCGCGCGCGGTGAATTGGCGTGGATGGCCTTGGCTACCAGTTCCTTGCCGGTGCCGGTTTCGCCCGTCACCAGAATGGTGGACCGGCTGGGCGCCACCTGCGCCACCAGGTCCAGCATGCGCACCACGCGATCGCTCTTGCCGATGATATTCGGGAAAGCGTAGCGCTGCTTGAAGGCCCGCTTGAGGTGCGTGTTTTCGTACTCGAGCCGCCGCCGCGCAATCATGCGGTCGATCTCGATAATCAGCTTGTCGTTGTCCCAGGGCTTGGAGAAGTAATCGTTGGCCCCCAGCTTCAGCGCGCTCACCGCCGCTTCCACCGAGCCGTACGCCGTAATCAGAAAGATGGGCGTCTCCCGGTCGCGCTTGCGGACCTCGGTCAGCACGTCCATGCCCGACATGTCCGGCATCATGAGATCCAGCAGCACCAGGTCGTACCCGCGGTCCTCCATCCGGTGCAGGCCTTCGGTACCGTTCTGCGCCAGGTCGACGGCGTAGCCTTCGGTAGTGAGAAGCATTTCCAGGCCTTCGCAGATGTCGACCTCGTCGTCGATCACCAAAACGTTGCCTCTGGTTCCGCTGGCGGTAGTTGTGGGACTCGTCATTTCAAACGGCATTTACCGGGGTCCTTGCGGCAGCCCGGGATACCGGCAGTTCCAGACGGAAGCGGGCGCCGCCGTCCGGCCGGTTGGTAACTTCAATCGAGCCGCCATGCTCTTGAATAATACCGTAGGTCACCGACAGGCCGAGCCCGGTTCCTTTGTGCGCGCCCTTGGTAGTGAAAAACGGATCGTAGATGCGGCGCAGATGTTCCGGCGCGATCCCGTGGCCCGAATCGGCCACTTCCACCTTCACGTTGGCGCCATCCCGCCAGGTGTGTACTTCCAGCGTGCCTCCACTCGACATGGCGTCGCGGGCATTCAGGAAGAGATTCAGGAATACCTGCTGCAGTTTGCCGGTGTTGCCGTGGATCGGCGGCAGGCCGGCATCCAGCTCGCTCTTGATCTGGACTCCGGTCTTCTGCAACTGGTGCTCCAGCAGCGAGAGCGTCTCCTGGATGACTTTATTCAGATTGACGTCGCCGAACGAAGTGCTCGAGGTGCGCGAGAAATTCAGCAGCGAATTGACGATTTCACTGGCGCGGAAGGTCTGCTTGGCGATCTTATCCAGGATTACGGTCTTCTGCGGCGAGTCCTCGGCCATCTGCTTGGCCAGCATCTGGGCGTAGGTGGAGATCACCGCCAGCGGAGTATTCACTTCGTGCGCCACGCCCGCGGCCAGCAGCCCGATGCTGCTGAGCTTGTCGGCCTGCACCAGGCGCTGCTCCAGTTCGGCGCGGTCGGTGACATCGTCGAAAATGATCAGGCGCCCGATCCGCTCCTGGTCTTTCGATACCAGCGGCGCGATGGCGATATTCAGCGTGGCCTCGCGGAACTTCGCCGGCAAAGGATGGGCGCTTCCATTGCCATTGCCATTCCCGTTGGCGCCGGCGGCGGCGCTCCCCACCGGCTGGAGCACAAACTTGTAGATATGGTGGATGCCGGTTTCGCCGCGCACACGGTCGAACTGGCCGGTAAGCTCCGCCGGGAACAGCTCCGCCAGCTTGCGCCCCAGAGCGTTCTCCCGGGTGACTCCGCTGAGTTGCTCAATCTGCGAATTCCAGCTCTCCACGCGGTCTTCCAGGTCCGCCGCCAGGATGCCGACGTTGATGGATTCCACGATATTTTCGCTGAATTCTTTCAGCCGTTCGTATTCGTCCACCTTGCGCTGCAGGGAGCGGTAGAGCGAGGCATTCTCAATAGCGATGGCGATGTAACCGGTCTGCGTGAGCAGCAGTTCCACATCCACGCTGGAGAGATACTCGCCGTCCACGGTACGGCTGGCTCCGATGTAGGCGATAGTCCTTCCATGCACCTTGCACGGCAGGTAGTAGGTAAAATCCAGTTCCGCGATGGTGCGGCGCACCGAGGCCGGCCACGATCTTGAAACGGCATCCAATTGATGGCGCGTGCGCTCGAAGAACAGGTACGACTCGGGCAGTTTCCAGTCGAGGAAACTCAAGTCCAGGTCCTCTTCGGCGGCGGCGGACATCCGTGGATTGTTTCCCATGCGGCTCTTGAGCCGGAACACCGGTCCCGCCGGTCCCTCTTCCGCCAGGAAAAAGCCCAGGTGCTGGATGGAGAGAGTTTTCAGCAGCCGCTCCCCCACCGACGCCAGCATGGTGTCCAGATCCATCTGCGAACCAAGTTCGCGGGCGAACTCCACCAGCGTGCGGCGGTAGTCGTACCGGTCGCTGTAGAAGTACTTGTCGAGCCACTCCTGAATCCAGTTGCGGATGGGTTGGAAGAGGAAGGCTGCCGTCAGCATGACGATCAGCGACGACATGTTGCCCGGTGCGGTGAATTTCTTCGAAACCAGCGTGCCCAGCGAGAAGATGACTCCGTAAAAGCTGGCCAGCACGCAGAGCGTAGCCAGGGTATAAGCATATCCGCGGCGGAACAGGATGTCGACATCCATCAGCCGGTAGCGCACGATGGCGTAGGCCAGGGTGAGCGGAATCAGAACCATCGACAGCACCGACAGCGCCTGATAATAGCCCGGGATGGCGCCCAGCGCATAGGGCAGCGCGTACAACCCGCCATACGGCAGGATCCCGCAAATGGCGCCGTTGCGCAGCCATTTGAGCTGCTGCCGCACGATGGCGTCTTCGGCTTTGCGGTATTCGATATTGAGGGTGTAGGCGCTCAGCAGGTACAGCACGATCGGCAGCAGGGTCCAGGGCCGATCCAACAGCCAGCGCAAATCCACATTCGGGATTCCGGTCTTCAATGTACCCGTGGCTACCGCCAGGTAGAGCGAACTCAGCAGCAGCGCGGGAAGATACAGCAACACCACTTGCGCCGGTTTTTGAAACCACTTCCGCCGTTCCGGGAACGTCAGGCAGAAGTGCAGAAAAATGGTGGGCGCAAAGAGTCCGGCGGTGATATTGCCGAAATAGATCAACGTGTCGAACGTATCCAGGTTCCCCGTGTAATGGAAACAGAAAGCCACGAACGAGACCAGGCACAGCAAATAAAAGTGCTGGGCTTTCTGGGCGCTCCCTCTGCGGAAATACACGAAAAGCCCGATCAGAAGGTAGGCAGCACCCAGAGGGTACTGGTACAGCACCGCCGGATTTCTGGGAGCCTCACCCACCACCACACGGGCATCCACCGGCACACCGCCATGATTCACGGTATAGGTAGCCATCCTCCAGGAGCCGATCCGCACCAGCATTTGGGGAACATCCAACTCGCGGTGGATCTGCACGCCTTCGATGCGCTCCAGGTGGTCCCCCACATGGATGCCGGCCTTGGCTCCGGGCCCGTCCGGCTCCACGTAGAGCGCTTCTACGCCGCCGGTGCGATCGACCCACACCACATGATCGTCGGGCAGACGGAAATGCTCGTATTGCCAGAAGTTAGCGACGGCAGCGACACTGGCGGCAAGGGTCAGGATCGTAAGGATCGCTGTGGACAACTGGAACTTGAGTTCCTGGAGCATAAGCGCGGCCGGTACCGTCTAGCGAGACAATGGTCCGCGTCAGCCCAAGCACGTTTAATGCCGTCTGAGATTCATGAGTTCCGTATTCAGAGTGTTATGTTTTTCAGCAGCTTACAAGTACGGCACCGACACGGCTCCGCATTTCGGGAGATTCACACTACGTGGAAGTGTATCGCGGCGGGGCCGCGAGCTTTCAGCGTGCAGCCGTGCGGAGAAATAAAGTCCTCCGGAAACTGCTCGTAAGTTCTTGATTCCTGGTCTGACCTGGGATGACTCCGGAGGTGGGGCAGGCGGTGCTCGCCTGCCCTTTATTCTGTTTGGGCCGGCCGGCAGGCGAGCACCGCCTGCCCCACCTCTGGATCTCTCGCCATTGTCCCAGGCAGAGCGCTGGCCGGTAGCCGCCCTGGTAGTCCGGGTGCTTAAACGGTTTCGGGAGGCACGTCTCTGAACGACCGCTCCCTCGCGNNCCCGAAACTGTTTAAGCACCCTGGTAGTCCTGGGACTGGCCGAATTCGACCACAAATGCTGTACACTATATATGATTTAGCCAGAGGCGTGTGTCGCGGGCTCAGCCGTGAGAGACGCGGAGGAGGCTTGCGGGGCTTGCCAGCGTTCACCGAGGTTACCAAGATGAGATGGTCTTTATTGCTTGCATCCGTGATGTTTGCCGCGGCTTGTGCCGCCATGGCGCAGAGCGTGCCGCCCGCGCAAACACAGCAGCCGCCTGTGCAACTCTCGCCGGCTATGCCGGTGGCGCCGAACACCCCCGATCCGGCCAAGCTGGCCGAACCCGCCGGAACCAAACCAGCCGCCGGAGCTCCCGTGGATCTCGCCTCATTCGTATTGGGCGCGGAAGACCAGATCAGCGTGGGGATGTGGGACGAGCCAAAGTTTAACGGATCCTACGTCATTCGTCCCGATGGCAAGATCGCCCTCCCCTTGATCGGCGAAATCCAGGCGGCCGGGTTGACCCCGCT
>PLRZ01000493.1 GCA_003164075.1 Bryobacterales bacterium
GGGGGCGCGCGGCACGGGACTGGCCTTCGTTCCATGCCATTGTGCGGGCGCTCCAGTCGCTCGAAAACGACGAAACGCTGATCGTGCAATCGGGACGGCCGCAGGGGATCTTCCGCACCCATCCGGAAGCGCCGCGCGTGCTCATCGCCAATTCCAACCTGGTGGGACACTGGTCGAATTTCGACGAGTTCACGCGCCTGGAACGGCTCGGCCTCACCATGTACGGGCAGATGACCGCGGGCTCGTGGATCTATATCGGCAGCCAGGGAATCGTGCAGGGCACCTACGAAACATTCGCCGCGCTGGGGCGAAAACATTTCGGCGGAACGCTCGCCGGCAAGGTAGTGGTGTCGGGCGGGATGGGCGGGATGGGCGGCGCGCAACCGCTGGCCGCCACCATGAACGGCGCCTGTTTCCTGGGCATCGACATCGACCCGCAGCGCATCGAACGCCGCCTCGCCACGGGCTACTGCGACCGCCTGGCGCGCAATCTGGACGACGCGCTGCGCATTCTCCGCGAAGCGCAGATCGCCGGGCGGGCGCTCTCCGTGGGGTTGGTGGGGAATTGCGCCGACGTGCTGCCGGAACTGCTGCGGCGCGGGTTCGTCCCCGACGTGCTTACCGACCAGACCAGCGCGCACGATCCGCTGAATGGATACGTGCCCAATGGGATGTCGCTGGAGGAAGCCCGCCACCTGCGCGCGAGCGATCCGGACGACTACCTGGCGCGCTCCTTCCATAGCATGGGCGTGCACGTGGAGGCCATGCTGGCGCTGCAAAAGCGCGGCGCGGTGACGTTTGATTATGGCAACAACATCCGCACGCAAGCCACCAAGGCGGGCGTGAAGAACGCGTATGACATCCCCGGCTTCGTGCCGGAATATATACGGCCGCTGTTTTGCGAAGGGCGCGGGCCGTTCCGCTGGGCAGCGCTCTCCGGCGAGCCGGAGGACATCTATCGCACCGACCGGCTGGCGCTGGAGCTTTTCCCGCACAACGAAACCCTGGCGCGATGGATCCCCATGGCGCGCGAGCGCATCCGGTTTCAAGGCTTGCCGGCGCGCATCTGCTGGCTGGGGTACGGCGAGCGGGCGGAATTCGGAGTGGCCATCAACCGGCTGGTGCGGTCGGGCGAACTGCAGGCGCCCATCGTCATCGGGCGCGATCATCTGGACGCGGGGTCGGTGGCATCGCCCTATCGCGAGACGGAGGCGATGCTCGACGGTTCCGACGCTATCGCCGATTGGCCGCTGCTCAACGCGCTGGTGAATACCGCGGCGGGGGCCTCGTGGATCTCCATCCACAACGGCGGCGGCGTGGGGATCGGCTATTCCCAACATGCCGGCATGGTGGTGGTGGCCGACGGCACGGAAGAATCGGAACGGCGCATCGAGCGAGTGCTCACCAGCGATCCGCAAATGGGCGTGATCCGCCACGCCGACGCGGGATACGAAGAGGCCGTGCGGTTCGCACGCGAACACGGCATCCGGCGTCCCATGGAGTCTTCGAACTCCTGAAGTCGTGGAATAAGAGTGAGTTCTTCGGGTCCGGGCAAAGACATTATTGGCCACGGATGAACACGGATGAACACGGATAAAAAGACCAAAAAAGAAGGGTTGTTCTTATCTGTGTTCATCCGTGTTCATCCGCGACTAAATTTGTTTTGTGCGGCGCGGTGGCTCAGTCTGAATCCTCGGCAGTTCCAGAATGCCGGTGACATCGGGAGTTCGGAGTCTTGATGAAGAGCGGCGTGGAAGCTGGAAGAAAAGCCCGGTATTTGCACTGGTGGGGCAGGCAATCCTGCCTGCGACCGCCTTTCAGGCGGCTTTGCGCGCGCCGCTCGGGAGGGCCTTATGACTTCTCAACAACTAGTAGTCTGGAATTGCAGCCAGCTTGTCACCCTCGCAGGGCCTGCGCGCGCACGCCGCGGCGCGGAGATGCGCGAACTTGCGGTGGTCCGCGACGGCGCCATGCTGGTGCGCGATGGGCGCATCGAGCGCGTGGGCAGCCGCCAGGANNCATCCGGTGTTCGCCGGCACGCGCGCCGATGAGTTCGAAGAGCGCATGCAGGGAACCACGTATGCCGAGATTGCCGCGCGCGGCGGAGGCATTCGATCGACGGTGCGAAACACGCGCGCGGCCAGCGAAGAAGACCTACTGGCGGCCGCCCGCCGTTACCGCGGATGGTTCCTGCGCGGCGGCACTACCACCGTCGAAGCGAAATCGGGCTATGGGCTGTCGCTCGACGCGGAGTGCAAGATGCTGCGCGTGGTGGCGCGGCTGGCGGCCGAGGGAAGCGTGCGCTACGTGCCCACGTTTCTGGGCGCGCACGAAGTGCCGGATGAATATCGCGGGCGGATGGACGATTACATCGANNCGCGTGGTGCTGCAGGCGGCGCGGCGCGCGGGGCTGCGGCTGCGGCTGCATGCCGACCAGTTCAGCGCGGATTACGGATCGCTGCTGGCCGCGGAACTGGGCGCGGACACGGCGGACCATCTGGAGTCCACCGGTCCACGCGGCATGGAGGCGCTGGGAGCGGCGGGCGTGATGCCGGTGCTGCTGCCGGCGTCGGTTTACGCGCTGGGGTCGGCGCACTATCCCGCGGCGCGGAAAATGATCGAGTCGGGGCTGCCGGTGGTGCTGGCGACGGATTTCAATCCGGGGTCGTCACCCACCGCGTCGATGCCGATGGTGCTGTCGCTGGCGGCGACACAATTGAAGATGAGGGCGGCCGAATCGATCGTCGCGGCCACCATCAACGCGGCGTATAGTTTGCGGCGCGGGGAAAATATTGGCTCATTGGAAGCGGGGAAATGGGCCGATTTTGCGATCCACGATTGCGACGACTTCAGGGAACTCCCCTACTTCTTCGGGCGCGATCCGGCGGCGGCGGTATATATAGGCGGTGTCTGTAATTACAAATTATTACGGAATTAATGATCGATTCGGCGTCCCGATACGTCTAAGCAAGTAGACGGGAATTCATTATGGAAGACCAGAGCGCGGAAGCCAAACTGCATGAGTTGCGGAGCAAGACGAATCGGCAGCTCGCGTCATTGATTAGTCACAAACTGGACCGCGGGTTGGCGTTTGCGCGCGTACTGGAAAGCGAAGGCCGCACCAATTGGGCGTCGATGGAGCACTTCGTGGTAAATGCCGAGAAGGCGTTGACGGAAGCCAATGCGTGGATGCCGCTGCTCACCGGGCCGACGCCACTGGAGCGGCGCCGCCTGGCTTTCAAGATGGCCCAATTGCGTGGCGCGCTGGAACGCAGGCGTGCGTGCCAAGTGCGCGTGCAGGCCGCCTGCTAAGTATACCGCTTCAAAAGTTCGCCGACGTATTACGGAACGAGGCTGCCGGCCGGGCCGCGATGCAGTATAGTAGGTTTCCATGAAGAGACTCGCGGCGAGCCTGGCCCTGTTCGTGTCCCTGGTCTTCGCCGACACCTATCGGCGCCAGCCCGGCGTGGATGTCCAGCACTATGTCTTTCGCGTGACGCTGAGCGACGACAGCGATGAGGTGACCGGCGAAACCACCGTGACCTTGCGCTTCGTAAGAGACGGACTGACGGAGTTCTGGCTGGACCTGGCGTCGGCCTCAGACGGCAAGGGCATGACCGTTTCGGAAGTGACCTCGGCGGGAGCGGCCGTGCGCTACACCCACCAGGCGGACCGGCTGACGCTGGCGCTGGCCCCTCCGTCGAAGGCCGGGGAACTGCGAGAGTTTACCGTGAAGTATCGCGGCACGGCGGCCAACGGGCTCAAAACGGTGCGGAACAAATTCGGCGAACGCTGTTTTTTTAGCGTCAACTGGCCCGACATGGCGCACCAGTGGCTACCGACCATCGACCACCCGTCCGACAAGGCGACCAGCGAGTTCGTAGTCACCGCACCCGTGAAATATCAGGTGGTGGCCAACGGACTGCTCCAGGAGACCATCGATCTGGGCGACGGCCGGCGGCTGACGCACTGGAAACAATCGGTGCCCATCGCCACGTGGCTGAATAATATCGGGGTGGCGCAATTCGCCGTGCGGCACTATGGCACGGGCGCGGGTGTGCCGCTCGAGACGTGGCTGTTCCATCAGGACCGCGACCCCGGCATGACCACTTTCGAGGAGCCCACGCGCCAGGCCATGGCGTTCTATAGCGAGCACATTGGCCCGTATCCTTACGAAAAGCTGGCCGATGTGGAGGCCGCCGGCATGGGCGGAGGGATGGAGCACGCCAGCGAGATTTTCTTCGGACAGGGCTCCGTGAGCGGCCGGCCGAATTTGAGCCTGGTCGCGCACGAGACCGCGCATCAGTGGTTCGGCGATTCGGTGACGGAAAAAGATTGGGACGACGTGTGGTTGAGCGAGGGCTTCGCCACCTACTTCCAGCAGCTCACCACCGAGCACTACGAGGGCCGCGATGCCTTCGTGGCCGGGCTCCAAAGAAATCGCCGCAGCGTCTTCAATACCGAGAAACGGCTGCCCGGCGTGGCCGTGGTGCAGGACAAGCCATGGCAGGGCATTCCGAACCAGATTGTCTACCAGAAGGGCGGCTGGGTGTTGCACGTGTTACGCGGGCAGATCGACACGGACAAGTTCTGGGCCGGCATTCGCGAGTATTACCGGCGCTATCGCGACGGGAATGCGTCGACCGGGGAATTCCGCCGGGTGATGGAAGAGGTGTCGGGCGCGGACCTCGGATGGTTCTTCGAGCAGTGGCTCTATCGCGCGGGATCTCCGGCGGTGGAGGGCGGATGGAAGTATAACGCGGCCACGAAGAAGATCGAGGTGGAGCTGACGCAGACGCAGGCCGGCGAGGCGTTCCGTCTGCCGCTCGAAGTAGCGGTGAGGGGCGCGCAGGCGCGGATCGAGAAAATCGAGATGACGGGCAAGCGGCAAAGCTTCGAAATCGCGGCGGACCAGGAGCCCGCGTCGGTGGAACTGGATCCCAATACCTGGATGCTGATGGACGCCAAGTTCGCGAAACGCTGACCGGCGAGCCGGTACGACTCTCCGAGATCCTTCGTGGTGCGGGCAATCACGGTGATTTTCGAGATCAACGGCCGCTCGCTGGCGAGCGTTTCGGAGGTGGGGCAGGCACAAACTCCACGGCGACAATGGTAGAAATGCCCGCTACCCCGCGCGTTCCGACGCCTCTTCGGCATCGCCATACACTTCTTCGCGGATGATTTTCTCGGTAGCCTCGTTCAAATAACTGTTCAGCGCCGCCCGCAGTTCCTGATACTCCGGCCACAGCGTCTGCTGGACGAAGGACCGGGGCGCGTTGACGACTATGGTGGTCATGCGCTGGCGCTTGTAGCGGAAAGGCTTCAGGCCATAGCGGCGGCACAACGCCGTGAAAAGTCGTCTCTGCCAGGGATCGGGTATGCTGAACTGGAACTCCACCGGCGGCTCGGTCCTCACCGTACTGCCGAGGACCTTCCTGATGCGCTCGATGGCCGCCGCGGCGGCGTCCCGTTCTCCCACGGTGGTCGCGCCTTCGAACAACGCCTGGATCTTGCGCAATCTCTCGCGAAGCTGCTCCTCGGTGGTCATGGTGGTCCCTCGATTGTACCTCCATGGAGCGTTAGCCTTTGCCGCAAAAAGTACTTGAAATCCATCGGCGGCAGGTATATGCTGGAACTCATGGCGACCCTACGTCCCGAACCCGTGCAACTGCACGAGCACGCCATGGACAACCTGCGGTACATCCGCCGCACGTTGGAGCGTGCCGGCGAGTTTACCGCGGTACCGGGAATCGGCGGCATGCTGATGGGGTCCACTGCCCTGGTGGCGGCGTGGATCGCCGGTCCGCGCACTGCGGCTCCCCGCTGGCTGGCGGTCTGGCTGCTGGAAGCCGTGGTGGCATTGTCGATCGGCATCGCCGCCGCGGCGCACAAATCGAAACGCGTGCGTATCCCTCTGCTGTCCGGTCCCGGGCGAAAGTTTGTGGCCGGTCTTGCCCCGGCCATGCTCGCCGGCGCGGTCCTCACGCTGGTCTTGTTCCGCCTGGGAGTGCCGGGAGTTCTGCCGGGCATCTGGCTGCTGCTTTATGGCGCCGGAGTAGTATCCGGGGGCGCATCGTCGGTACGGGTGGTGCCGGCCATGGGCGCCTGCTTCATGCTGGCGGGAGCCGTGGCGCTCTTCCTGCCGGCCACCTCGGGCGACCTGCTTCTGGCCGCTGGATTTGGCGGCTTGCACATCCTGTTCGGTACCATCATTGCGGTGAAATATGGCGGGTAAACAGAACACGGCCAGACGCGAACGAGACAAGAAGCTCCAGCCCGCGCCGGTCGGCGTGCCGGCCGCGCTCAGCGCGCCTAAACTCGACCGCCTGATTCATGAACGCCTGCGGCTGGGCATCCTGAGCGCGCTCTCCGTCAACCAGTCGCTCACCTTCCCGGAACTGAAGAAACTGCTCGACACCACCGACGGTAACCTCAGCGTGCACGCCCGCAAGCTGGAGGAAGCCGCCTACGTTGCCTGCGCCAAATCCTTCAAAGGCCGCGTGCCCCGAACCGAATATCGCCTTACCGCATCGGGGCGGAAGGCGCTGGAGCGTTACCTGGACCACATGGAAGCCCTGATCCAGGCTATGCGCGATCGCTGAGCGGTCTTTTTTTATGCCCTCTAACTTTATAACGAAAAGTACTCTACACGCGGGGATCATCATGGATGGCAACGGCCGGTGGGCCCTGGCTCGCGGCTTGCCGCGCGAGGCCGGCCATCGCGCCGGAGTAGAGACCGTTAGCCGCATTGTGGAAGCGGCTCCCGATGCCGGGATCGGCATCCTGTCCCTGTTCGCCTTCTCGTCCGACAACTGGCGCCGCCCGCGCCTGGAGGTGGACGCCCTGATGCGCCTGCTGGCCCGGTATCTGGAAAAGGAGGCGGACCGCTGCCTGCAAAGTGGAGTCCGGCTGGAGGTGATCGGGCGCCGCGACCGTCTGAACGCCTCGCTGCGGCAAGCGATCGCGAAGGCCGAGCAGGCCACCGCCGCCGGCGCCCGACTGTGGCTGCGCATCGCCTTCGATTACTCGGGCCGGGATGCCATTCTGGCCGCCGCGCGCGGTGTGGCCCGTCTTTCCCGCGAGTCTCTGGAGCACGCCCTCGGGCCGCCTGTCGATCTGCTGATCCGCACCGGCGGCGAACGCCGTCTCAGCGATTTTCTGCTCTGGGAATGCGCCTATGCGGAGCTGGTTTTCTCGCCCCGGATGTGGCCCGATTTCAGCGCTGTCGACCTGGCCGCCGCGGTCCGCGAATTCCGCGGACGCGATCGCCGTTTCGGCGCTATCCCGCCGCCGCTGGCACGCCGGCAGGAAGCGTGGTTGGATTAACCTAAAAACGGCGGTTGACAGGCCGCCACGCAGGCTTCCTCTTTAGCCCCAAGTGCTTGCAGAAACGGCAGTTGTCACCCAACGGGTGAACTGCGCGGCAGTTGGAGACCCATACAGGTCTCGGACTTGCCGGCAACGCCGGCAGGCAACCGCCGTTTTTAGGATTAAGGATTCTGCTTGGAGAATTGTGGGGCAGACTTTAGAGGCGCTTGCAAAATTCGGTATTGAACCCGCTCCCTCACGGTCGCGGCTCGGTAAGTGCTTGCCTTTCAACGTGGCTTTTCCGAGCCGCGCGCGCAAGCAAGCGGTTTCTTCGAATTTTGCAAGTTCCTCTTTAGTCTGCGGCGGGCTTCAGCCCGCCCTCCTGCGAACGATGTGAGACCTGCGGCAGGCGGACTGAAGTCCGCCGCAGGCTGAAGCCTTGCCCCACACGGAAGTCCATGGATAGCGATCACTGACAGCTATAATGTATTCCATGGTCACCGGCATCGAACACACAGCCATCGCATCGCCCGACCCCATGAGACTCGCCCGCTGGTACGTCGATCACCTGGATTTCACCATTAACTGGCAGCCACCCAATACCTCCACCGTCTTCGTCAAGGCCCCCGGCGGCCATCTGCTGGAGATCATCGAGGCCGCTGCTCCGCTGGCCGCCGCGCCCGGGATGCGCGACCCCGGCCTGCGCCACCTGGCGATCGCGGTCAGCGATTTCGACGCAGTCTGCCGCCGCCTGGAAGCTGCCGGCGTCAGGTTTCTGACCGCTCCGGAAACAGTACACGGCAACTCATTGGCCTTTTTCACCGATTGCGACGGCAACATCCTGCACCTGTTGCATCGCGAAACGCCGCTGCCCTGACTTATTCGAGAATCGCCTGCATCACGGCGTTCTCAAAATCGCGCTGCACCGGGACCACCTGCGTCTGAATCATCACGATGGTCACCATCTTTTCCTTGGGGTCGATCCACGTTTGTGTTCCGTAGGCGCCATCCCAGCCAAAACTGCCCGTGGTAACGCGCAGTCCCGCCGCCACGGAATCCTCCACAATGCCCATCAAAAGTCCGTAGCCCATGCCGTGAGCCGGCCGGCCGAGCTTCCCGTTGAACATGTCCCCCACGTGATTGGACGACATCAATTGCACCGTTCGCGGGCTCAGCAGGATGTGCCCGTTCAGCTTGCCGCCGTTCAATAGCATTTGCGCGAGTTGCAGATAATCCTGGGCGGTGCACATCAGACCGCCACCGGCGCCGAAGTAGATCTTGCTCGAAAAGCCGTCCTGATTGGCGCTTTTCCGCAATCCGTTGGGGCTCTTGTCGTACAACGTCACCATGCGCGGCCGGCGGTCGTCCGGCGGGTAGAAGAACGTGTCTTTCATCCCCAGCGGCTCGAAAATGCGCGTCCGCAGGTATTCATCGTAGGGCTGGCCGGAGACGATCTCCACGATTCGCCCGAGCACCTCGGGACCGGCCGAACCGCTGTACGCCCAATCCGTGCCGGGCTGGAAATCGAGCGCGACCGAGCCCAATCGCGGGACGTATGTGGCCAGCGTATCGGTGGGCAATTTCGGCGTCGACTTAGCCCCCTCGCGCGCTCCGATGCCGCCGCTCATCAGTCCGGAAGTGTGAGTCAGCAGGTCGCGAACGGTGATCTCGCGCGCGGCCGGCATCAGATAGAAGTCCGGCTCTCCGCCCGGCTGGCCCACGGGGCGATTCGGAAAGCGGGCCACCGCCACCTTGCTGTTCTTGAACTCGGGAATGAATTTCGACACCGGATCGGTGAGGCGAATCTTCCCTTCCTCCACCATCATCATGACGGCCACGCCGGTAATCGGCTTGGTCATCGAAGCGATGCGGAAGATGGCGTCCGTCGTCATGGGTTTCTTCGACTCGATATCCATCAGGCCGTGCGCCTCAAAGTGCACCACCTTGCCGTTGCGGGCCACCAGCGTCACCGCGCCGGAGATTTCACCCGCGTCGATATGCCGCGCCATCGCCTCATGAATTCTCTGCAACCGTTCGCTCGACATACCGGCTTCCTCGGGTTTTCCCGCAGGAACCTGGGCGGCCATGGGCAGCGCCAGCATGGCCGACAGAATCAGTGTCCGTGCAATCTTAGTCATCAGCTTTTCATCCGCATTAAGAAATACAAACCCGCGAGCGAGAAAATCACGTCCGGCCCCCACGCGGCAATGGCCGGCGTCAATTCGTTAATCTCCCCCAC
Source organism: Bryobacterales bacterium (assembly GCA_003164075.1). The sequence continues at coordinate 9,548 of PLRZ01000493.1, forward strand.
CTTCTCGAACAGTGTGGACGTCGCCAGGTACGCCAGGGCGATCGCGATACCTACGCCGATACCGGTCATGGCGCCCCGGTTGCCCACCAGGAATCCGAAGGGCACTCCGATCATCGCCATGATCAGCGCGAAAAGAGGAAGGGCGAACTTACGATAGAGCTGTATCTCGAAATCCACCGTGTCGTAACCATAGCCGCTCTGCTTGAGATCCCGGACGTATTTGTCGAGTTCCCGGAAGTTCATCTGCGTGTACAGGTGATACTCCTGCAGAAAGTAGTCCGGCGTTTCATTCAGTTCCGGGAATGTCCTGGCTTGAAAGTCCGTACGGACGGCGGTGGCGGTATTGTTGCGAAAATCGCTGAACCATCCGTTTTCGAAGACCCACGTATTGATGGAGGGGTTCCAATGAGCGCGGCCGGCGCGGATCTGCTTCACCACCTGGAACGTGCTCGGCTGGAGTTCGTATACGTTGGCGTCCGCCATCTCGTTTTTCGCGGGGTCGAAAAAGGCGTAGTAATAGATCCGGAAGCCATTCCCCATGGTCCACTTCCGGTCGGCCCGGTAGTAAGTCTGGGTGGGCCGTGCCTTGATTTGATCGCGCAACTTATCCTGCCTCCGGTTGGCTGCCGGCAGGTAGTAATAGTCGAAGGCAAACAGCGCCCCGCTGATCAGGGTGCTGGCCAGCAGGATGGGCATGGCCAGGCGGAACAGGCTTACGCCGCAGGCGCGGAACGCCGTCACTTCGTTCTGTTTGCTCAGAGTCCCGAGATTCGCCAGCGCCGCCACCAGCACGCAGATCGGCGTAAACTCATAGATACTCATCGGGGTCAGGAAGAGCAAGTACGTGAACATCGTCTGCAGACGGATGTCGTGCTTGATCATGTCGCCCGTCAGGTCGAAGAAATTGAAGATCAGGAAGATGGAGACGAAGGTCGCCAGGATCACGACTAAGTAAAACAGGAAGTTCGACAGGACATAAGTATCGACAAGCTGCGGCAGCAGGGGGAAGCGCCAATGGGGCAGTCCGGAAGACGGCTTCGGCTTGGCGGCCGCGGCCTTGGGCTTGAACCATCCCAAGGGAACCGCCGCCACACTCTGCAATACCGACAGAATATCGCGATCGCCCGGCTTTTCCATGCGCGCAAGGAACAATACACCGGCCAGGCCGAAAACCACGTTGGGCAGCCAGGTAGCCACCGGCACGGACAGCGTTTTCTGCTTGGCCACGTTCTCCAGCGTCATGGAAGCCAGGTAATAGCAAAAGAAACCCAGGAACAGCGCGATCAGATAGGCCGCCGACTTGCCGCCCTTCCGCGTGGCGATTCCCAGCGGAATTCCCACCAGCGCCAACATCACGCAGCCCACCGGAAACGTGAACCGCTGGTGCAGTTCGATGGCCGCTTCCAGGACGTCGGCGCCGGTATAGTGCAGCAACTGCCGGGTGCTCATCTCCTTGGGTTTCTGGCTGGCCTGCTCGGCCGGCTTCACCTGCAGGGCCTGGTTCCCGAACGGAGCTACGAAGTCCTGCGATACCAGGTCCTTGCCCATCTCGTGACTGAAATAATTGTGCAGGTCGAGCTGAATGCGGTTGTGCTTCGGATCGGACGTCGCGATGGCGTCGTGCGCGGTGCTGATCAGCGGGCCATCGGCCTTCGCGGCGAGGCCTTTCTTGCGATCTTCGGGCGGGGTGTTATCGGCAATAAAGACTCTCTCCCACGGCACCGGAGAGCCCGGCGGACTGGGGCGCACATTATCCACATACAGGATGGTGTGTTCGAAATCCTCAATGAACACGTGCGGCTGGATCTCCGCGGACAGGCGGTTGGCCATCAACTGGTTCAGGATGCGCGCGGTTTCGCGATAGGAGTAAGGTGTGAGCCGCAGCGATGCCCAGGCGGAAAGTCCCATGCCCAGCGCCGCAAACAAAAGCACCGGGGCGATTACCTTGCGGCTGGAAACGCCGGCGGCGCGCATGGCCACAATTTCGCCGTCAGACGACATACGGCCAAGGCCGATCAGGATGCCGATCAGCACGCCGAACGGGATGGTAAACGGCAGCACCGGCGGCATGGCCAGGGCCAACAGTTTGGCGACGGTGGCCGCCGGCGGACTGCTCCCCACCAGCACTTTGAAAAGCGCGTCGGCGCCATGCAGGAAGATGATGAACGTCGCCAGCAGCGTGCCCAGCAGGGAGCTGGTCAGAATCTCGCGAAAAACGTAACGGCCGAGTAGGCGCACGGCCTGTCCTTACTTCACCAGCTCCGGCGCCGGTACCACCGGCAGCTTGGGCAGCTCATCCTCCACCGGATGCAGCTCCAGATCGTCGATGATAATCGACGGCGCCACGATGCAGGCTTCGGTGGTGTAACTGGCCCCGCCGGCCAGGGCCGCGAAGGGCACCGTGCTGTCCAGGAAGTCGAACACCGTGGCATCGTCTCCCGCCGTCAGAATGTCCTTCAGGGAGCGTGCGGTGAAGCCGCGGAAGCGCAGTCCGCGCACCAGTTCCTCACGGCCGTCGGGAAACACCTTGTACACCAGCAGCGGGCTGCTCACCGGGTGGACCGTACCCTGTTCGGCTTGCAGCATCCGCACCAGCTCGCCGCGCGTCGCGGTGGAGGGGAAATCCATTTTGCGCACGATGATCCCGTACGGTTTATTGCGCGCCTGAATCAGCTCGATCAGCTTCTTTTTCATGTCCGCGGCGGGGAGGGTCTCGCTCGAACCGATGAAGAGATTGCTGATGTCCGCGGTGTTGGCCTGGAAGCCCGGAAGGCGCGCGCGGCCGTTGGACCCTTCAAACCCGCGCACCGGCTGCCGGGTGAGCAGGTATCCCTTCAATGCGCCCTTCTCCACCAGGTGCAGCGGCTTGGGGATCACGCCTTCGCGGTCCACCTGGTAGGAGCCGAAGAGCGCTTTGCCGCGCCACTCTTTCTGCGTGGGATCGTCCACTACGTCGAAGGTATCGGGCAGGATCCGCGAACCCATGCGGCCTTCGAATTCGCTCGACTGCCCCGCCCCGCCGCGCGCGCCGGCGGGCGTCCGCGAGAGCGCCAGATTCCGGGCCAGGAGTTCGGCGAAAATCTGTGGGCTGGCATCGCCTTCAAACAATACCGGACCGTTGTAATCCTCGCCCTTGGGCGCCCGCGCCAGGGCGACCAGATTGTCCGCCATCTTAGTAAGTCCGCGGGTCATCTCCTCTTCGGACGGCAGGTGCCCCACATCCAGGGCATGGAAAGTCACGGCATCGTGCAGCGTCATTCCATCGGCCGATTGCGCCGTAACGCTGGCCCGCAGGAAGGCGACGTTTTCTTGCACCTGCACTTCGGTGCCTTCGGAATTCACCACATAATATCCGCCGTTGTCGGCGTGCAACTCCACCTCGGAAGTCTTCACGTCGGGATACTGCGTGAACACGGCGGAAAGCGTACGGGTGCGGCCCAGCCAGGTTTTTTCGTCGAGCGCCAGCTTTTGGAACGGCTGGATGAGGTGTACCGGTTCGGCGTGCGCGAAATCGTTGAGCTGGTCGCTCTGATTGATATTCCGCATGGCGGCGCGCTTGCGCGAAATCGCTTCCACCGCGCCTTTGTACACCGAGTCGGTTTCCAGCCAGAGATAGCGGCGGAGAACCGGATAGGCGTTATCCAGCGGAAAATTCTCCAGGTCGTAGCGGGATCCACCGCCCCCACCGCCGGCGAAGTTGGTGTTGTCGA
>PLRZ01000218.1:0-11127 GCA_003164075.1 Bryobacterales bacterium
CCCTACATGGACCGTGACCGGCACGGAAAGCCGGTAAGCGGCGGCCAGTATGCTTTGGGCGACGTGCGGAAAGGGAGAGTCCAGGAGCCGCCGGCCGGCGTTTTCGCCCAGGCCCAACTGCAAATCCGCGGCCTCCGAAATCCAGTCGTTCAATTCGCCCGTCTCGCGCCACAAGCCGAAGCAGCCGGACCGTACATAGCGGGCCACGCTCTCGGTCGTGGCGCCAATCCTCGCCAGTTCGTAATCGTGGATGAGTCCGGCGCCATTCATCGCCACGTGGTTGATGAAACCGCGCTCCATGAGGTCGATCAGAATGCGATTGACCCCGGCGCGGATCACATGGCCCCCCATCATGAAAATACGCGCGGCCTGGGCGTCGCGCGCCGATCTCACACGGTCTGCCAGCACCGCCAGGCCGGGAAGGGAACAAGGGACCGGAGCATCGTCCGGGTTCAGCCAGTTGTCCAGATGGAGATCGTGAGTGCGTTCCGCAAGGGGCCGCAGGAGCAGGCGGCTACGGTCGAATACAGTGTATTTGCTTTTCATGCGCGAGATTCCGAAACAATCGACAACAGGAGCGGTTGACAGAGAAAATTGGGCAAGATGTAATCGGCGCCGGCGAGGGTCAGACGCCGTTGCTTCCAGGCGTCGATCTCGATGCATTCCGGTTCGAACGTGGCAATCCCCACCGCCACTCCGCCAGCCTTCTTTACTTCCTCTATCTCCACAAAACCATCGCCGAAGCCTATGAGTTTGGCCGGTGCGCGTTCCGACGAGGCCAGTATCCGCCGCACCAGCAAGGCCTTTGAAAAACTATAATCGTCCCGGGCGCCGAAGATCGAGTCGCCAAAAAAGCCGTCAATCCGAAGCAAACGGGCTTCTTCGAGCACGTCGGCATGGTCCGTACCACTGGCCAGATAGAGCCGCAATTCCTGCTTTTGGAGCGCTTCGAGAAACGCGCGCGCTCCGGGAACCAACAGCGCATCCGGATCGATCGTTCCTCGCCGGAGGCCCTCCACGCGATCCGCAATGGCGTGCCTTAAGCGGCGCAGGTACTCGCTCTTGTAGGTCAGCGGCGGAAGCGGCTCTCCACCCCTCGCCAGAACCTGCTGGTGGAGTTCCTCCATTTGATAAATAGTGTCTTTGCCGGTCAGTTGAAAGACCTTTTCCCGCACCGCGGACCGGACCTGCTCGATGTCCTCGCCAGTGCCGCATTCGAACAGGACCTCTACCATCATCGGAATCATGATGGACTGCCATCCCGTCCGGATCAACGACAGAGTCCCGTCGAAATCAAAGAGGGCGACTCGGGACGCGGGCCCGATGAGCGGCGATTGCGGCAAACTCGCTTCACTCATGCGCAATAATCACCCGGTGACCACGTTGCCCCAATCTTCGCCGCAACCAATGCAAGCCGGTTCTTCGCGAAGCCGCACACAGCGACGATGGCGCGATCCGGCTCGGGGCGTCACAATAGAGATGCCGTGCGTGCCCGCGCCGATCGCCGATGCTTGTAATCTCTTGGGGGCGCCCGAGGACGCTCTCTGCGAGGCCGCCATCATGCCGGCGGAAGTTCGCAAAAACTGCTGTCCGCTTTCCTATTGCGATTCTCATTTTTCAGAGGCTTCTTTCCTGCCATCCTCACGCTTCACAATACTGACATGTCAGTTACAGAATAGGCGAGATCCACAATCCACGGCTCGCTCCCGTAACGACGGCAATTCTTCCCGACAGGTCGAATAGGTTGTCATCCATCTCCATCACCTACGGCTGTAAAATCACTTTCATCAGATTTGGCTCTCGATTAAACAAGCGGTCGAACCAGACCTGCCCCTCGTCCAGAGGCGCAGTTACACTGATTAGGCGGTCGACGCGAATGGCCTTGCGCGCAACGAGATCAATGCAGACCGGGTATTCGCCCGCCGAGGCGCACGATCCCATGATGCGGATTTGTCGCGTCACGACCGACTGCAGCGGAAGCTCTATTTTCGGCGAATAATTGCCGACCAGCGTCAGAGCGCCGCCCTTGCGAAGGCTGGCCACCGCGGACTGCACGGTCTCCGTGGTCCCGACGGCCTCGAGTGCGACGTCGGCGCCTCGACCGGAGGCGTACGTCCGCACCTCGGCCGGGACGTCGCAGGCGGCGGCGTTCAGGCAGAGGTCCGCGCCATACTCTGCGGCGAGTTTCAGCCTTGCTTCGTTCAGATCGACCGCGACGATTCGGCTGCAGCCGGCCAACCGGAGCGCTTGAATCGCCAACAAGCCGATCATCCCCGCGCCGACCACGACGGCGGTGTCACCCAGTCTAACGGGCGTCAATTGAACCGCATGGACCGCCACGGAGACGGCTTCGATCATCGCCGCCTGCTCAAACGTGAGTGCGTCGGGAAGCGCATAGACGATGCGTTCCGGAACGGCTACGAACTCCGCAAATGCGCCGTTCCGCCGATACTCACCCGCCGAGACGCCGAGGACCTGGCGATCGTCACAAAGGTTGACGTCCCCGCGTTGGCAGAAATAACATTCTCCGCAGTAGACGGTGGAATCGAACGTGACGCGATCTCCAACCCGGACACGCTTTACGCTGTCGCCGGTCTTGACCACGACTCCGGCAGCTTCATGCCCCATAACGAGTGGAGGAATCCGCCGTCCGGTGCTCCCGTCGTACCCGTGAACGTCGCTTCCGCAGATACCGCAAGCCTTGACGCGCACCAGCACGTCGTCAGGCCCGACCGCCGGTTCCGGCATGTCGGCGATCTCAAATAGTTTATATTCCTTCAGTAAGAGTGTTCGCATAATAGTTGACAGTCTGAACTAAGCTTGAATCTCTGTTAACGGCGGCCCAAGTTACCCCGCTTGTCCTTCCTTGACGTCAGGCAGGAACCAGATGATGCCCGCCGCAATTAACGGCAGAATCCCGAATCCAACAAATACCGGCACGTAGGAGTAATGGTCCACAACCCAACCCGTCACCAAACTGAACACCATTCCACCGAAGCCCGCACCCATGCTCGCAATGCCCCAAACTGAACCCACTGTGTTCTTAGGGAACCTGTCAGCCGGCATTGCCAGCATATTGGAAAGCGCTCCTGTGTATCCGAGGGTCGCGGTGGAGATCAGCGCAATGGAGATAAACACGTTTGACACAAGCACCGCCGGAATCGATGAGGCCATTAACGCCGCGAACACCATCACCGATACCTTGCGCGCCCAAATCACGGGAACTCCACGGTTCAGCAAGGCGGCGGCAAAGGCGCCTCCAATCAGATTGCCCGCATCAGCCGTGAGGAACGGAATCCAGGCGAACTTACCAATCGATGCAATGTCGAATCCGCGGGCGCTTTTCAGGTATTGTGGAAACCAAAAAATATAAAAGTACCAAGCCGGGTCGCTGAAGATTTTGGAGACCGTAAACGTGCAGACCCAGCGCATCCGGAGAAGCTTCCAAATTGGGATGGGCGGATCGGCGACCTCTGTGCTGGTATTTCCTGGAGTATAGTAGACCAACAGCCAAACCAACAGCCATATCAGACCGATCCCGCCAACCACCAGGAACGCACTTCGCCATCCCGACCGAAAAATGACCCAGGCCACGAGCGGCGGCGCAGCGACGGCCCCAATGGAAGATCCGCTGTTGAAAATACCCGACGCGAGTGCGCGCTCCTTCGGAGGAAACCACTCGGCAACGACTTTGACGCCGGCTGGCCAGTTACCCGCCTCGCCCATGCCCAACAGGAAACGATATACACCGAGACTGAATACCCCGTGAGCCAATGAATGCAGCATGGTGGCAATACTCCACCAGGCCATGCAGACGGCATAGCCGAGCTTTGTGCCAAGTCGATCTACCATCGGACCGGAGACCCCGTTCATGACGGTGTATGCCAGCATAAAAGCAAAGACTACGCGTGAGTAGTCCACATTGCTCATGTGAAACTGCTCGGTAATAACGGGAGCTACTACCGAAAGAGTCTGACGGTTCAAATAGTTTATGACTGTGGCGAGGAAGACCAGACTGATCATGACCCATCGACGTTTGGAGGCTGTGGTCATGAGGGTATTCTCCGTCCGTAGGCTGGCGTCAGTTGTTCTAGACACGATTAAGATCCCCTGAATGAGGTCCACAGGGAGTGCTACTTACCTGCGACTGCGTCACGAACGCCGCCTTCGCGATGCACCCGCCACCCATTCTCAGTGTCGGATGGACGCAGGACATCCAGCACACTCTCCAATCCGTACCGGATGTGGGTGCGCATGGCCCTATCGGCAGCTTCGATGGAGCACCCAGTCAGAACCGCTGCCAGTTCGGAGTGGAAATGTGGCGGAAGACTGCGTTGGTGCGCGGCCGTGTCAAACAGCCAATTAAAAACCAGGACCTGTTGGCGCTCGATGGCATCGCGCAATAACATGCTCCCACCGATTTCCGCGATACGCAGGTGGAACCTCATGTGATAGGTATGGACCGAATACAAGAACTCCTCGTCTGCCCCCTCACTGGAAGCATAGAGCTGATCCAACTGATTGCCGATTTTCCGGATCTCCGCCCTGCCGCCATCGTCAACCTTCTCGACGCACAATCGCCCCGCTTGTGTTTCGAGGGCCTCCCGCAGACCGTACCGCTCGATGATGTCCTCCCGTGTCGGTACACGGACCCGGCTACCAACCCGGGGTTTGCTCTCCACCAGCCCATCTAACTCAAGGTGCTGGAGCGCTTCGGAAATCGGCAAAAAACTCATGCGGAGTTCCTTGGCGAGGTGTCGTCTCGAAAGAGCGGCGCCAAGAGGATACTGGCCGCGCAGGATTTTGTCGCGAATCAACTGGTAAGCCCGTTCCGATAAGCTCTCGGGCGAACGAATTCGTGCGCTACTGAGGCGATGTTCGGGCATAACCTGCGGCTCCGCCTTCAAACGGTCTCCGTGCGAATTTGGAAGCCCCAGGCAAATCGACACGGACGCCCCGATTCATCCTGCATCCCGGGAGGAATCTGCACTTCCAGGCCGGCGCTGGACACGCTCCATTGCAGAGGTACGCTCGTTCCGAGCATCTGAATGACCGACCCTTTGGCCGGCTGCACCGAACGGAGGAGTAGTTTCTCGCCGGGCCATTTCGTTACAAAGGCATAGACTGTCCGGTTGTCTTTGGTTCGGGTGAACCGGATATCGGCGCCTTCGGACCAAAGGTCCCCGTCGCGGCCGCGGGTGGAATAAATGCCCTCGCCATTGACCTTTAACCATTCGCCGACTTCCTTCAACTGGCTGACCGCCGTGGAATGAAATCGACCGTCGCCGTCGGGGCCAACCGCCACCATGAAGTTACCCCCCTTCGCGACCGAATCTACCAGGTTCCGCACGATCCAAAGGGCTCCTTTGTAATTCGCCGCCTCTGCCTCATACGAGAAGGATCTGCCGAGTGGATAAATGACGAACCAGGGCGTATCCGTATTGCTCTGATCGCCCGGCACAAACCCCTCAGGAGTGTAGTAATCGCCATAATTACCGATGCCGCGAGCTCGATACATCACGTCAGGCCGCAGTTTTCGCAGATAGAGAATGGTCTCACGAAGCTGGGGCCACACTTTCGGGCCCAGGTACATATCAAAGTCAAGCATGTCGACGGCGCCATAGTGAGTCAACAGTTCGGTCAATTGGGCGCGATGGCGGGCCATCATACGGCTGACTTCAGCCGGGCCGGCATCCGGGACAATCACGATGTTGTCACCGAGCCTCTTCTTCGTACCCTGATAATCGGTGGTCAAGACCTCCGAGGAAGGCACCTGTAGAGGATGGGCGGCATAGGGGCGAAAGTCTGCGTCGTACCAGTCGGAATGCGAAAAATAGAGGTTAATCTTGATATTCCGTTTGTGGGCAGCCCCGCAGAGTTCCTTCACCACATCGCGGCGGAACGGGGACTCCATGATACTGTAAGCAAGGTTGCAGTCCTCGATCTTCGGGCCGCCGGGAGCCATCCAGTTCGCACGGCTGCGGACTCGGGTACGCGTGTCGAACATGGAAAAGCCCTCGTGATGTTTCGTAGTAAAAGCGAACATCTTCATACCGCAAGCGGCGAACAGATCCATCCACTCATCAGCGTTGAAACCGCGCGGATTCCATGTTTTGTACATCGATTGATAGCGCTGCCGGTCCGCAAGAGACATTTGCAGGAACGGCCAGGACTCATTCGGCTGGCCGAGAATGGAGTAGAGTCCCCAGTGCAATCGCACTCCGTACTTAATGTCGCGGAAGCGTTCGTACGCTGCGTCGGAGGCCCAGCGGTACTCCGGGACGGGAATGTCCTCAACGTACGACCGCGTGTTTCGATAATGAGTATCGCGCGCGGGAAGACGATGATTCACGCGGTCGGCGGCGCGCGATGATGGCAGCGCCGCAGCCGCGGCTAAGCCGGTTGTAAGGAACGATCGACGATTCATAATACCCTCAGAAACGCGTTCGAGCAGATTCGACAAACATTTCCATGGCGCCGCCGCAGCCGGCGGACCCGTGCGGCCCCGAGGACGCTCCTGGAAGCAGCCATCGCGGCTACGGAAGTTCGCAAGAACTGACCTCTGTTTCCATCCCTGCTCCTGTCCATACAGGACTCCTTACGTTTGTGTAAACAATCGGCCAAAGACTGCCATGACAGTTGAGTATACGGCGGCGCTGGTCGAGTGTCAATGCCAAAAAACGACAGGCCTACGGGGAGTGGTGGGGAGTAGTGCGAGGCGTCCCGGCCGCGGATCCGCAGGCTGCTTGCGGCCGGCCGCCCGCAGGCTGCGACCGCCAGTGCGCGCGCCGCCCGACAACGAAATCAATCAGCCTTCCGGGGAGCAAGCGGGGGGCGACGGATGGGGCGTCCGCGCGTTCGCGCGTTTTTTCCACTTGACATTGAAATTGGCCGGCTGTACTATCCCAAGTGATATATCAGAAGTCGGGGTCTGAAGCTCCTGGTTGACAGGGCGCGGACCTGGAAGGCAGTGCCGTTTCTTGCAAACCTCCGCGATGCGCGGCGTGACATCGGCGTGGCATCGAGGAGGCGTCCTCGTTTAACGACAAGAGTTCACCATAAGGAGGTTCCGATGTATTTCTTAGACGATTTGCAGACGTGTGGGTCCGTTTGGAGTGCGCACAGAAGGGGAGCCGCCGGGTCGAGCTGGATTTCCAATCTGTTATGCTGTTTGCGGCCAGCCGCTCCGGTCGTTTTACTGGCTATGGCTTTACTGGCGATTCCGTCGCGCATGGCATATGCGCAGAGCACTGCCGGGTTGATCTCCGGGACGGTCACCGATCCCCAAAGCGCTGCAGTGCCGGAGGCTTCGGTTATCGCGCTCAACCAGGACCAGAAGACAACCGTGCACACGAATACGGATATGGCGGGGCAATTTGTGTTCCCGAATCTTCTGCCCGGCCGGTACACCATCACCGTCGGGGCGAAGAACTTTAAGACGCTGAGAAAAGTGGATGTGGTTTTGAACGCCAACGCCACAGTCGCGCTTGGGGGCCTCCAACTCCAGGTCGGAACCCAGGTGGAGACGGTGGAGGTGGTCGCCCAGGGGCAGGAGGTGCAGACCGACACCGCCCAGCAAGGAGACACCCTGATCGGTACCCAGATTGAACATATCGAGGTGAATGGGCAATCCCCGCTGGCCTTGCTGAACCTCTTGCCTGGAGTTTATGAGACTGGTTCGGGGGTGGGCGCGGCCAACATCAACGGGAATCGCTTCGATTCCGCGCACGTCATGCTCAACGGAGCCACCAATATGGATACTGGTTATGACAATGGTTGGATGGCTCAGGTCAGCCTGGACGCCGTGCAGGAAGTGACCGTCCTGACCAGCAACTACCAGGCACAGTACGGCCGGTCCGCCGGCGCGCAGATCAACATTGTGACCAAAAACGGTGCATCGCAGTTTCACGGAACCGGCTTCGAGTACTTCCGCGATAAGGGCATGAACGCCAATACCTGGACTAACGACCGTGTGGGTACGCCCAAAGCCGCCTACCATTACAACGACGCCGGCTTCAATATTGGAGGCCCAATTTATTGGCCGCACAAATTCAACACGGCCCGGAATAAGTTGTTCTTCTTTTGGGACGAATTGTGGGAGCACCATACGACGGCGACGGTCAACGACGTAACCATGCCCACGCAGGCGGAGCGGACCGGCGACTTTTCGAGCTCCGTGGATCAGAGCGGAAAAGCGGTGGTCATCATGGATGCTTCTTCGGGGGCGCCATTCCCCAACAACCAGATTCCGGCAAGCCGGTTATACAAGCCGGGCATCGCATTGCTCAATCTGCTTCCGCTGCCGAATGCAGTCGGCCCAGGCCATCCCACTTACAACTACATTTCCCAGGGCGCTACAGCGAACCCTCACCGTGAAGACGTTGTGAGGTTGGATTACGATGTCACCTCCAAGTGGCGCGTGTATGGAAGCTTCTCGCATTCGCAGACCGTCACTGTTGGTCCGTACGGCACGTACGGCGGGTCGGCCAATTTCCCCCTCTATAACTTCGGACTTCCGATTCACGCCCAAAACTTTACACTGAACGCCACGCAAATCATCAGCCCGACTGCCGTAAACGAGATCCAGTTCGACCAGAGCTACGACTACCAACATACCGGACCGGTGATCGGATCGAACGGCTGGACATCCACAGCATCCGGCGTGACGTTGCCCACGCTGTACCCGGCGTACCAAGACCTGCTTCCCGGATTCACGTTTAACGGCACGCGAATCGCCAACAGCCCGACGTATTCGAGCAGCCAGGAGCCGTTTATCAACCATGACAAGGTCACCGAGGTCTTCGATAATTTGAGCATCACGCGGCACGCCCACACGCTGAAATTCGGGGTGTCCTATGGGCACAACTTTAAAGTCCAACCCTCCGGCGCGAATTATCCCGGGACCTATAACTTCGGCGACAGTTCCGTCAACCCTCTGGATACCGGCTTCGGCTTCGCCAACGCGGCGCTTGGCGTTTTCAGCTCATTCACCCAAGCCTCCCAATACGCGCAGGGCGACCCGGACTATAATCAGTTCGAAGTCTATGCCCAGGATACCTGGAGAGCGACGAGTCGCCTGACGCTGGACTATGGCATTCGGTTTTACTATATGGGCCCGGTTTACGACGGCACCGGTGTTCTGCCGAACTTCTTTCCCCAATCGTGGAGCGCGGCGCAGGAGCCTCGCCTCTTGTATCCGGCGTTCAACGCAGGCGGCACTCGCATCGCGGTCGATACTGTTACCGGCCAGACGTATCCATCCAATTTCATCGGAGCCTATGCGCCCGGCACGGGCAATATTCAGAACGGCATGATGGTTCTGGGTCAGAACGGCGTCGACCGAGGCGTTACCCGGAACCCCGGCTCTCTTCCGATGCCGCGCATCGGCTTTGCTTACGACCTCACCGGCCGGCACACGCTCGTGCTTCGCGGCGGAGGGGGCATCTTTTACAACCGGACGATGACCGACCCCTATTCGTATCTACTGGCCGACCCGCCGGTGACGATTCAGCCGACGGTATTGAACGGACAAGCATCCACCCTGGCCTCCAGCGGGGCCGTACTGAATCCCCCGACGCTGTCCACGTTCAGCAACAGCCCCAAAGTCCCCGTGACATACAACTACAGCCTGGGCATCGAAGACAAATTGCCGTCCAGCCTCTTGCTGGGCGTATTCTACGTCGGTTCCGTCGCAAACCATCTGCTCGACACGTTGAATCTCAATCCGGTGCCGTTCGGCGCCGCGTTTCTACCGCAGAACCAGGACCCGACGCTTCAGAAGGCTTCGCCGAATGCTCTGGCCGGTTCCAACGCCTTGCTGTCCCAGTTCATGAGACCGTACGTCGGCTTCAACGATATCACCGAATACCTGTTCGTGGGCAACTCGAACTATAACTCGCTACAGGTATCTCTCAATCGGCGGTTCGCTAGCGGCCTGATGCTGGGCGTCGCTTACACCAGGAGCAGGTGCATGGATACCAACGACAGTTTCGCCGCAATCCGCTTCGATCAGTACACCCACATGGCCGAATACGGTCCCTGCGGTTACGATATTCCGAATAATTTCGTGGCGAATTACGTTTATACTCTCCCTAAATTCGCTTCCTGGCTGGGGGTTGGGAAGAACGGGGTGGCAAAGGAAGTCCTTAATGACTGGCAGATCTCCGGCCAAACGACGTTTCAATCGGGCACGCCTTTTAGTCCGAGTTTCAGCGTGTCGGGAGCTTCCGGGGTCAACTTTACGGGTACCCCGAGTTGGGGCGCGATTCCGCTGTGCGTCGGCAATCCCATGGCCGGCACGAGCGACAGCCCCTACGCCCGGCTGAATTCCTCCGCGTTTGCCCTTCCCGCGGTGGGTAGTATCGGCCTTGGGTGTTCCCGCGACATTCTGCGAGGGCCCGGAGTAAACGACTGGGATATGTCCTTGCAGAAGACGGTGCCGTTCGGGGAGAAAGTCCGGTTAACGCTTCGTGGAGAAGCCTTCAACGTCTTCAATCACACGCAATTCAGCGGTATCAACCATAGTTTGACTTACTCCAGCATCACCGGCACCGTGCCCACGAACCTGCCGTACAACTCCGGCGGTGCGCTCACCAACATCAACGGATTCGGCACGGTCAGCGGCGTACGCGCTGCGCGGGTGATACAACTGGTCGCAAAGTTCGTATTCTGAGTAGGGCGCTAGACATGGGCTCGACGGAGCCTGGGAACGGAGATCATGAACATGGATAGAAGGCAATTTATTGGAAGGTCGACGGCGGCGCTCGGTTCCATCGCTTCGCTGGGAGCCGCCGGGCAGGATCCCGCGCAAGGGCCGGCGGCGGCCCGAAAAGGCGAAGCGAGTTCGGCACTCGGCCGGCCGGTTCGGGCAGTCAGCATCAGCTTTTCACGAGGCCTCTCGGTGGAACAGATCGCCGGCCTGGTGGACAAAGAGGGGGCGCGCGGGACGGACATTATCGCACTGCCCGAAGGCGCCGGACGCGATTTGGACGGCGCTCTCATGGTGGCTGTAGGTGGCTTGGCCGCTAAACATCGAACCTACGTCGTCTGTCCCATCAGCCGGGCGGACGGTGACGGGCGTCTCAACTCCGCGGTTTTGCTCGACCGACGCGGCCAGATCCTTGGCAT
>PLRZ01000218.1:11143-51052 GCA_003164075.1 Bryobacterales bacterium
TGGTAATCTGGCCGAGCGCCTACTCGGCGGGCCGGTCGCTTCAAGCGCGGGCGACGGACTTCAACTACTACATCATGAGCTCGACTCAGGTTCCCGATTGTCTGGTGTATGACATCGACGGGGAAGAGCTTGTCTACGAACATAACAACGTGGCCGATAATACTAATGTTACGCGGTTCACGTTCGACTTGGACCGCTGCGTCTTTCACCAGGACTTCAACCTGCCTACGAAGCTCGCTAAGCTGCTCAAAGAGCACGGAGACGATGTCGTGCGAGAGAAATGGGAGCCGAAGGAAGGATGGTTCGTTCTGAAGGCGAAGCGTCCCGGCGTCAGCGCGCGCGAGTTGGCCCGGCAAGGCGGGCTGGAAGAGCGAAGACCCTATATCAACCGGAGCCGTTGCGAGCTGGATAGGCGGCGCGGATGGCAATTTTCCTGAGAACTTGTTGAAAAAGACCTGCTGAGCGGCCTCCGTGAGGAAGTGGTCTTTCGTGCCGACGCTGCCTTCGCTAACCCGGAGATCTATAAGGTGCTGGAGAAACGGGGCGTGAAGTACGCCATTCGCATGTTAGATAGGATCTGCGCGGGCCTCAAGAAACCGCTCCCTTGCGGTCGCGGCTCGGTAACAGTCGCGCCTGATTCCACGGGACTTGTTACTGAGCCGCGACCGCAAGGGAGCGGTCTTGCCAGATAGGATCTGCGCGGGCCTCCAAAAGCCATGCCAAGTCCTTGCTGGATGTGTGCAGTCAGATGGAGAATCGCCGGTCATTCCTAACGGCGGCGGGAGCCTCTTCGGTTTCAGACGCCTCTGCCCAGGTCCGCGGCCGGATCTGACAGGATACCAGGGACGCAGCCGCTGGAAACGGGACTACTCCTCGCGGGCGGCCTATGAGAACTCCATAGCGGAGAACCGTCCAATCAAATCGGGTTCTCGGACCATGCGCACCGGCAAGCGTAAGCAGCCGTATCGACGTCGCGGGCGAGGACACGGCGACCGCGTCCTCGCCCATTTGAGAGCCGGGCTACTTCCTGGCTGAGGCTTCGTCCGGGACGAAGTCCACTTCAATCTTTCTTGACGCGCCCGCCGGGGCCGCCGGAAGGTGAATTACCAGGCGACTACCGGCGCGATCGGCGTTCCAACCGGCAGCCGAATTCGTTTGGGCGTCGGCGAGCTTCGGCAGATTCTGGCCATCCACCCGGACGGCGGCCGCAGCGGTCGAGCCATACACCAGCAGGTAACTCGTTTCCGGGAGGTTCTCCAGCTTCCAGGAGGAACCGCGCGCCGTGGCCTGGACCGTTACCTTGGCGGCTTCGCTGCGCGCGTTGATGCGGGACCGAACCGCGTTGGCGCGCGGACGGGTTACCACCAGGGCGTTGACCCGGCCGGGAGTCATGCTCTTGCCGAATTGCAAATCCTGGCTAAGTTGCACGGGCACGACGGCCCCGGACCGCAGGTAAGCCGGAATTGCATTCAGGGGCACGCTTTTCTCGACGCGGGCCGGTCCGGAAACCGTCTTGCCATCCCACAAGCCCGTCCACTGGCCGGGAGGAAAGAGGATCGTCCGCGAATTATGTTCGTCGACCACGGGCGCAACGAGCAAATCCTCGCCGAACATAAACTGATCGTTGACCGGGGCCAGCGCCTCCTCGCGGGGGAAGGCCACAGGCATGGCGCGAATGATGGAAACGCCGGTCTGGTGGGCGGAGATGGCCGCGCCATAAATGTAATCCACGAGATTTTCCCGAGCCCAGGCGCAGAACTTATAGTTCTCCACGGCGGCATCGCCGTAATCCCAGGGCTCGCGCGCGGCCTTGCCGTGCCAGCGCATCAGGGGGCTGAACAAGCCGAATTGGGTCCAGCGGATGTACACGGCGGGCTCGGGAACGCCGAAGTATCCGCCGAGATCGCTGCCCCAATTGGAATAGCCGCAGGAGGACAAGTTGAGAATTCCGGTCATGACGGCCCGCAACCCGTCGAAGTTTGAACCGTGGTCGCCGGCGAACTGGCCGACCCATTTCTGCGTGCCGGGTGCGGCCCCTCTGCCGTACAGGATGAAGTCGTCCCCACGCTTATCGTGGAACACCTCGCTGATGGTCTTCTGATAATCGTAGTAGTAATAATTGTGCATCTCGGCGCCGCGCTGGCCGTTATAGAAGATGGCGTCTTCTGGCGTGCGATCGCCGAAATCCACCATGCTGCCGGCCACGCCGAGGTCGAGGTGCGGCTTCCACCATCGCTTGCAAAGCTCCAATGCGTGCGGGTTGGTGAAGTCGATGTAGTTGAGCGAGCGGGCCTCGCTTTCGTTGCCGGTGTGCATGACCGGAAGCTGATCGGGGGGCACATCCGGCAAGAGCGTGCGCTGCTGTGCCTCGCGTATGGTCGCGCACATGAAGTAGCCCAAAACCTCGATGTTGCGGGGCGCCATGAATTCATTCAAGGACGCGTTGAAGGCGGAGGCGCCTTCGGCGTAAATCGCGGAGTGCGGGATGTCCAATTCCGCGAAACGCCTGGTGACGCTCTCCTCTTCCGCCACCGCATTGTGCAAAGGTCCGCTGGCCCAAGCCGAGCCGCCCCTGCCCATCCATTCTTGAAAAGCCCACTTCGGCGGCAGCATGGGCTTGCCGGTGAGATCGGTATACGATTGGATCGCCTTTTCAGGAGCGCCGATCCAGAAGTAATAGTCGAAAATCGGGCCGTGCTGCGAGATGCGGTACTGGCTGGGATTCGTCTTCCCAACGTCGGCCCTTAAACGGTAGGACGAATTGCCGAAGGCCATGTAACCCTTGGAGCTGTGAAAGATCGCCAGGCCCTTGTACGTGGTATTGCGGAGGCCCATGCCGTTGCCGAGCCAGTCGTCCATGCCCCAAAGCGTGAGCACCACTCCGCGCTTATTGAAGTGATCGTACTTTTCGCCGAAGCCGTAGATGGATTCGGACGAGCCAAGACGATTTTTGAAATCGGTCGCGAGTATCCTGCCATCCGAATCAAAGCGGAGGGCCAGATTTCCGGCGCCGATTTCCGTGATAACCGCGGTTCCGGCGGCGTTATAGAACGAAACCGAGAACGGCTTCTTCCGGATCACCACCTTGCCGTCGGGGGTTTGGAGGGCGCAAGAGTCCGGCGACTGGGAGACTTTCAGCGGGGACAGGCCATCCGGCTTGTGATGGCCTTCCTCGGCGGTATAGATGCGCACACCGCCCGTTTTGGGCATGGAGAGGCTCAAGGCCACGGAGTGACCGCCGGCCACGCCACGCATTCGGAGGACGTCGTCCTTCACTTCCAGACTGTCCAGGCTGGTAACCGGCTTCCACTCATCCCTGCGAACGTTGCCGGCCGAGCCATCGGCGAACCAGTCCCGGGAGGTGAGATCGAGCTTGTGAAGGTAGGCATCCAGCAACTGACACGCGCTCGACGGGTCGGAACTGCGCAGGGCGGCGTTGACCATCTGCCGGAAGTTCGCAGGGGTCATGTCTTCGGGAATAATCGAGCCGGTAGCGGGGACGAAGAGGAACCCTTCGAGCGTCATCAGGTCGATCCAACTCTGCGTGAGCGAGAGCCGCTCGCCCAGATTCTTCATATCGGTGGGCGTAGATAAGGAAGACTGCATGCGCCACACCCGCTCGGCGGCCGCGAGATCGGGATAACTCAACATCGACGGCCGCTGCCAGCGGGCCGCGCCGGAAGGCAACCGGCACAAGCTGGCCGGCGGATCCTGGGCCTGCGCTTCGCCGGAAAAGTGGGTTTCGATCAAAAGGTCAACCGGAAGGCACTCGTGAAAATCCATCGCCACCGGGCTGATGAACTCGGTATCGCGCCAGCGGGTTCTCATCGGGAGGAATCCAAAATGAGATTGCGGCTTACCTCCCAAGGTCGCCCAGGGGATCTGGAACAGAGCGATCCACTCGTTCGCTTTCCGGGCGACGGTCACGTCGAAGGTCTCAATCCGGTTGACTTCCATCGAGTTCCTGGAACTGCTATCGGGGGGCCTTTCCGGATTGCGCAGTACGCGCTGGCAGCCGTATTTCACTTCTTCGGGCGTCACCGCGAATTGGTAATAGGCCGGCTTAGCCGCGTCGGGCTGAAGCAGGATATCCACTTCATCGGGAAGAGGAGGCCAGGAATCCGATCCGCAGGGCAGACCGGCCAGCGCATACCAATCCTCCTTGAGGAGCCCGACGGGGAAAGACATGTCGGGTTCCGTGCAACGAAACGCCACGAGAAGCGCGTCCTCGGTATAGGCAATGCGGCATTCGGTCGGGGTGATGGGACGGACCAAACCGCCCACGCGATAAAAGCGGTCCAGCGCGATGGTGTGCTCGCGGTCCGCGAGAAAAGCGTCGATGGATGGCGGACTGCTCCAAGGCGACTTCAGAACCACCGCGTTGGTTCCCCAGGCGGATTGAGGACTGGCAGCCGCCGCCTTCAGATTCTTGTAAATTCCGGCAAGCGACCCGACACCGATCGCCGAGCTAGTCAGAAACGTGCGTCTTTTCATTTGATCGTCTCCCGCGTATATGTCGCTTCAACTAACGATTTCAGCTCCATGAGATCCACTGCTTCTCCGCGCATCGCCCACCCCTCGTCAAATCGGTACCGATCTGTCCGATATCGTAGTTCCAACACGAGCTGGTCGGAAGCGGCCGGAGCCGAAGAGCTTGCGGCCGGGGCCACGCCGAGCGCTCGGCTCAGGAACGATTGTGGGTTGATCATCGGGAGAATCCTTCTTCTCGACAAAAAGCGCGCTAGTCCGCCAGCCGGCGCATCCAGATGTTGCGGAACTGCATGTCCGTTTCCGGGGCCGGTCCGTTGATCGGCCCCTCCTCGATTTCGATTTTCCGGCCGATGTAGCGGCTGTGGTCCTGGAGCACCAGGGGGCCTTCCGACACGCAGCGGCGCGCGCCTTGCGGCACGTTCACCGGGACATGATCCTGGACCAGTACGCCATTGTGCAGTAGCGTTAGGCTGCCGGGCGCCTGCATCGTTCCGTCCGAATTGCATTTCGGAGCGTGATAAATGCCGTCGTAGGTCTGCCATTGGCCGGGAGGCCGGCAGGCGTTCACCAGCGGCGCGGATTGCCTGTAGAGCGCGGCGCAGGAACTATCGGGAGCCGTATCGTTCTTATAACTGTCCAGAATCTGAATCTCGTAAGCGTTCTGGAGGATGATCCCGCTGTTCGCCCGCGCGTAGCCCTTCTGGCCGGGCTCGTTTGGCGCCAGGAACTCCACATGAATCTGCGCGTTGCGGAACGTCTCGGTGCTGCTGGTGTCGAGGGCGCCGGTCTTACAGGTCATCACGCCGCCGGCGGCCGTGCAGTGCGATGGCGTCCCGTCCAGCCTTGTCCAACCAGTGTTATCCCGCCCGTTGAACAACACGATCGCATCCGACGGCGGTTTTTCCGGACCGCCCGGATCGACCACGGGAGGTTGCGGTCCAATTACCCGCTGGTACGCATACGCCATCCCTAAGGTGGCCAGGCATATCGCCCACGCCGTTTCCTTTTTCATGATTGCTCCCATTCACGCAGCAACGGCTGGTTAGACGGCGCCCACCCGTTCCAGGGCTTAGCGCCAGCAGGAACCAGCCTGTATACAAACTCGACCATTTCCCGGTCGCAGACTGCTTGCCCCCTGCCCGCTATTCACCGGCATCGCCTACAACACCCGGCAGGGATACAACATGTACAACTCGCTCCGCGTTCGTGTGCGTCGTAAGGCGAACGGTGGTGGCCGTGTTAGTCGGAGTCAGGTGCGCACCCGGAACGGCCGCGCCGGACGGGTCGAGCACTCGGCCAGACCAAGGAGCCCCGGTACTCCTGCCCGAACAACCCTTCCACAAACAGAGGAAGGGCGAGGCTCAAGCATATCCGCAGTCTCATTGACTCTCTCCATCTGGCAGCCGGGAAATCCGGCCACCATTCTGATATGACAAATGGAGAATACGGCAATCATGGAGAGAAGTCAATCGGGAAAATCGCGCTTGCGCCCGGGCAGCCCGCGGGAATCCTCGTGGGGGTCCCGTGGCCCATAAAAAAGGCCTTGTTCTATCACATGGACGCCGCGGCGGCCGCCGCGCAACCCTTCGCGGAGGCGCTTCGAAGTTCTTGCTTTCGACCTACTGCCGCAGTATAGTATCAATGACATGACAGTAGGAAAGCCGCAAAATCGCGAAGCGGAGGCCGGTATCACATGAAGAAACGTGTAGAGGAAAGCCGCAGAGACTTCCTGCGCCACGGCGCCGGAACTCTGACGGGGCTTCTGGGCGCGCCCCTCATTGTGCCGGCTTCAGCGTTGGGCGGGGACGCCACTACGCCGGGGGCAATGTGAAGGCTGTAGTGCTGAGGAGTCCGAGAGTCCTGGAATACATGGAGGTACCCACGCCGAAGCTGAAGCAGGCGGAAGACGTACTGATCCGCGTGCAGGCTTGCGGGATCTGCGGCAGCGATCTCCGCTACTGGGAAGGCGAGAACCCGTGGGCGCTGCACACGCTCGGGCATCACGTGGATAATCCACCGAACATCATCATGGGCCATGAATGCGCGGGAACGGTCGTGCAGGTGAACTCCTCAATTTACGAGCATCTACTAGGCGCCCGCGTCGGCGTCCAGCCGTACCGTGTTTGCGGCCAATGCGCGTATTGCCGTTCCGGCCGTCATAACCTATGCAAGGCGACGATTCATACCGGCCATGCACAGGGCTGGGGCGAAATGGAGTTCTATCCGGGTGCTTACGCGGAATACTGCCTCGCATGGGGGGATTTGGTGTACCCGATTCCCAATGGCATTTCGTTCCAGGAAGCTGCTATGGCAGATATTTTCGGAGTGGCCGTCCATGCCGCCGGGCGCACGAAGATTCAGAAGGACGCCGCCGTGTTGTGCATTGGAGGCGGCCCGGTAGGACTGAGCATTGCGCAAGTAGCGATGGCGCGTGGCGCCCGAAAGGTATTCGTCGCAGAAACCTCACCCGTCGCGCGACGTATCCTGGCGCAATTTGATCTTACAGTGATCGATCCACGATCGATTCGGGAAGAGCTGTCGGCCCACCTCGGTCTTCCGGAAGTTGGGGTTATCTACGATTCGGTCGGGATTACGGAGACCTTCACAGAAGCGATTCCCCTGCTCGGGGCCTCGGGGACCTACGTGAACCTCGCGGTACACTCTGCCTCCCTTTCGTTCAACGCCACCCTGTTGGGATCCGAAAAAACGATCACGACCTCTTCGAACGCGTACTATGACGACGTGCGTGAAGCGTACGACCTGATCTTTTCCCGGCAGGTGCACGCCGGCCCCATGATTTCGCATTGTCTGCCGCTGACCGAGTACAGGCAGGCGTTCGATCTGCTGCTCAGCAGTCCCAAGCAGGCCTATAAGGTGGTTTTCACGCCGGGTTCGTGACTGCAAGGCGAGCATAGGAAGGTATATCGACCCAGGATTTGTGAGTTTACTTGAAGTAGATGCAGCGGTCGGCGTGGTAGACTGCGCGCGAGGAGATCCGTAATAAACGCGGGCCCGCCCGATATGGAAGCGCATTACCACAAGCGGTTCAGTAGCTACCTTACTGCGATGCGAAACGGGATCGCGGAACTGAGGACTGTATGAGAATTCGAGCAATCGCGTTATTTCTTTTGGGCATCCCTCTGCTTGCCCAGGAAAATCTGCCGGGCACGGCGCCACTGACGATGACGGGCGACCTGGCAGCCGCTATGGTGAACGGCATTCACCATTTTCTGGACGGCGAAACGGCGGCCGCGCCACAGAATCGCGCGCGCTTCTGGCGCCGCGATTACACTTCGCCGGCAGCGTACGCGAAATCGGTCGACGCCAATCGCGAACGGTTGCGAATCATCATTGGCGCGGTGGATGCGCGTGCCCCCTTCCAGGCCGTCAGCCTGTTGACCGACACCAATGCCGACTCGGTGATTGCCAAAGGTCCGGGCTATCGCATCCATGCCGTTCGCTGGCCGGTCTTTGACGGCGTGACCATGGAGGGCCTCATGCTCGAACCGCAAGGCACTCCCGTAGCTCGCCTGGTGGCCGTTCCGGACGCCGACTGGTCGCCCGAAATGCTTGCCGGTCTCGCACCCGGCATCCCGCCCGGCGCACAGTTCGCGCGGAGGCTGGCCGAAAACGGCTGCCTGGTCCTGATCCCCACCGTCATCAACCGCAAGGACACCTGGTCAGGAATTCCCGGGATTCGCATGACCAACCAGCCGCACCGCGAGTGGATCTACCGCATGGCTTTCGAGGCCGGCCGCCAGATCGTCGGATACGAGGTGCAGGCGATCTTGGCCGCGGTGGACTGGTTCGACCGGGAGAATGCCAAGACACGCGCCCCCATCGCCGTTGCTGGATATGGAGAAGGCGGCCTCAGCGCCTTCTACAGCGCCGCTATCGACCCCCGCATTGATGCCGCGCTGGTGAGCGGCTACTTTCAGCCTCGCGAGGAACTCTGGAAAGAACCGATTTACCGCGAGATCTGGTCGCTGGTGCGCGAGTTCGGCGAGGCGGACATCGCCAGCCTGATCGCGCCGCGCGCGCTGGTAGTGGAACATTGCCGCTTTCCCGTTGTGACCGGCCCGCCGCCGCACACCAACGAGCGCCGGGGTGCGACACCGAACGGGACCATCACAACGCCGCCCGCTGGCGCAGTGAGGGGAGAGGTCGAGAAGGCGCGCCTTCATTTCGAGCGGCTCGGCGCAGCGGACCACCTGACGCTGGTGGAAGGCAGCGACGAAGCGCAGCCGGGCTCGGATAAGGCCTTGGCCGCCCTGCTGCGCGCAGTAGGTGCAAAGAGGCCCCTGCGCACGGCCGGCGCCCTCCCGGAGCGCGAGCATTCCGCCCCGAATATTGAAGACCGCATGCACCGGCAATTCGATGCGTGGGTGAACTACACACAGCGGCTGATTCGGGAGTCCCCGATGCGCCGCCAGGAGTTCTGGGCGCAGTTCGACACCTCGAGCCCGGAACACTGGAAGCAGACTTCGGACTCTTCCCGCGATCACATATGGGACGAAATCATCGGACGACTGCCCGCGCCCACTCTACCGATGAATCCGCGGGCGCGCCTCATCTACGACACTCCGAAATTCCGCGGCTACGAGGTGGTACTGGATGTCTGGCCCGACGTGTTCGCGTATGGCATTCTGCTTCTGCCCAAGGATCTTAAACCCGGCGAGCGCCGCCCCGTCGTTGTCTGCCAACATGGCCTCGAAGGGCGCCCACAGGACGTCGCGGATCCCAACATCGACAACCCCTATTACCACCACTTCGCGGCAAACCTGGCGAACGAGGGATTCGTCGTGTACGCGCCGCAGAATCCGTACATCGGCCAGGACCGGTTTCGGCTGTTGCAGCGCAAGGGCCATCCCCTCAAGTTGTCGCTATTCTCCTTTATCCTGGGTCAGAACCAACGCACCTTGGAATGGCTCAAGTCGCAGCCGTTCGTCGACCCGCAACGTATCGGGTTCTATGGCCTTTCTTACGGCGGGAAAGCCGCTGTGCGGGTCCCGCCCCTGCTCGGCGATTATGCGCTCTCGATCTGCTCGGGCGACTACAACGAATGGGTTTGGAAGACCACCAGCATCGAGTCGTCGTACTCGTACATGCCGCTGCAGGAGTATGACATGCTGGAGTTCGACTTTGCGAACAAGGTAAACTATTCGGACCTCTCGAATCTGATGGCTCCCCGTCCCTTCATGGTGGAAAGAGGGCATCGCGACACCGTGGCGCCGGACGAGTGGGTGGCCTATGAGTTTGCCAAGACCCGCCTCTTCTATTCGCACATGAAGATTGAAGATCGCGTCGCGATCGAGTTCTTCGACGGGCCGCACACGATCAACGGCAAGGGTACTTTCGAGTTCCTGAAACGATATCTGAACTGGCCACACTGACCGCCAGCCGATTCCGCTGTAGCGCATTTCCAAGAATTCGGGGATTGTGAAGACTTTATTCCTTAATTCCTTATGTGATAGGGGAAAAGCACAGAGGTGTCGGTGGCGGCGAAACCGAGGCATATGAACGTAGTCAACTCAACGGTGCCCGCGCACAGAGCATAGCGGTAGGCGTCGCCGGACAGCCCGACCAAGTGTTCCGCGCCGATGTTAGTGGCGAACAACGATGCGCCGGCAACGGGCCACGTGAGGCCACGCCCGGCCAAGAAGAAACTGGCGCTGGTCTCACTCACCTTCTTGCGTACGGCCAGGTACAACCCCAGCCAAACGCTGGCGAAAATAACCAGCAGGTAGACGACGCAATCTCCCACCGTTAGAGAAAAAGTAACGTCTCGTCATTGCCATTTTTCTCAAAGCTCCTTGCCCGGCGCGCGGGATCGCTAAGCTAAACAACTCTTCACGTACGCGAAGCACTTCTTGGCTTCGGCGATAATATCGGAGCCTTCCGGAATAGGGTATTCCAACTCCAGGTTGGCCGGGAAGCGGTACTTCTCACTTTTCATCAACTGCATGACTTCCTTGATGGGCGTATCGCCCGTTCCCCACACCGCGACGTTGGGGCCGTGGTTCTTCTTGCGATCCTTCACGTGCAAGTTGGTGATCTTGTCGTGGTGCTGTTTGATGAAGGCCACCGCATCGTAGCCCGCCGCCGTGAAATGGCCGATATCCAAATTGATGGCATTGTATTTGCCGTACGCCATCAGGGTATCGTAGCTTTCGAGCGTGGCCGTCTGGTTGGGATCGTTGGTCGCGTCGTGGCCGTGATACCCGACCATCATCTTGTGCTCGTCCGCGATTGGGGCGATGCGCTTCGCCACCGTCAGGGTCGTGCTGGTGGTGATAGCTTTCACGCCGAGGCCTTTGGCCATCGCGAAGCCGTACTCAATATCCTCGTCCTTCATGCGGTCCTGCATGTTGTAGCAGAGAAGCGCGACTTCGATGCCGGCATCGTTGAACTTTTTGCGCACGCTTTTCCACGTTTCCGCAGTGGCGGAAGCGCGCCAGTGCGCAAGTTTCTCCATGCCCGCCTGCCGCTCGGCCTGCTGTTCGGGGGTGGACTGGGGACGGCGAACGAGCGCCGGCGCCTCGGGCGCGCCCGCCAGCGCCTCGCAATGCTCGGACGTGAGCTCGGCCTCGCCCAGGCCAACGTCGACGTACGCCCGGATGATCGCTTCCGGATCCGGGCTGGCAATTCGGTTGAAGCTATAAGTGATGGCGCCGATCTGGACGCCATCGATTTTCGAATTGATCATCCGAGCGCCGAACGCCTTGCTCAGCGGCAAGGACGCCAGCGCCATCTTTCCCAAATCCCGTCGTGAGATCTTCATTCCGTTCCTTTCCAGTCGGCTCGCGTGAGAACGGCGACCCGGAGGTTCTCGCCACCAAGGTATCGAGGCGTGACACTCCGAAAAATACGCGTCCTCAAGGGTCGGGCGCCAGTTTCCCGGCCCAAGGCCGAACCGGCGCAATGATCGTCGGCGTGAGCGGCCCCGTCAAAGCAAGCGATCGGGGATTGAAGCTGCGGCTTAAGATTCGCACGGGGCGTCCGACGGATTGCAGCTCGGCCGCCCATACCGCTGCGTATAAGATATAAGGGGCCGTGATGGACGAGAAAAGTCGGATTGCTCTCATCGTCGTGTACTCCGGTATTCCGGCTAGTGCAACTGCACTCATCAGACTCCAGGTTCCGGGGCTCGCAGTGTCCGTCAGTGCCGCCAGGCACGGCGGACCGGCCCGGGGTTAAACCATGCGCATAGTCATCCCACCATCCACCGGGATTTCCGCGCCGGTAATAAAATCATTTTCGACCAGCGCGGCCAAGGCTGCCGCCACGTCCTCCGGCCGGCCTTCGCGATGCAGCGGAATGCGATTGCGCGTGTTGTTCTCCACCTGTTCGGAGGTGAGGTAATCCTGGAAGCGGGTGCGAATGATTCCCGGTGAGACGCAATTGACGCGGATGTTGAAATCGGCCAACTCGCGCGCTAGCGCCCGCGTGAACTGCGGAATGGCGCCTTTGGCGACGCCATAAGCGATCGCGCCCGCGCAACCGCGCGAGCCCGCAGCCGAAGAAATTAGCAGGATGGCGCCGCCGCCGCGCTCGACCATGGAGGGGACCGCTGCCCGGGCGAGATGGAATACAGCATGTACGTGAATATCGAAGGCCCGGTACCAGGTGCAGGGATCTACATCGAGGAGGCCTCCATTTGCCGGGCCTCCGGCGCAATGGACCAGCACATCCAAGCGCCCGAGGGCCACTACCGTCTGGCGTACGCAACGAACGGTTTCCCTGGGGTCCGACACATCGGCCGTAAGGGTCAAGGCCTTGCGGCCCAGTGCTTCGATTTCCTGTTTCACGCCCTGGGCGAGCAGATCGTCCTCAGGAAGACCGCAGATGGCAATATCCGCGCCGCGAAGAGCGAACTCTCGCGCCGTCGCCGCGCCGATTCCGCTGCTTCCGCCCGTGATCAGGCAAACCTTTCCGTCTAGTTCCATGTTCTCCTCGTCGCCGCAGACGCGAACGCCGTTCGACCCAACCGCGGCCGGCGCATTGCTGCGCCGGAAGTGGACCAACCGGGCGAGGGCCCGATCGCCGCGGCCGGCAGGCGCGCGGCGATTGAAGCCGCGCGCCTTATGATGCATTCGTGTGCCGGCGCCTCTCTGGGTTCTCCGGTTACCACGTCAGCCGCAGCGTCAGTTGCAGATCGCGCGGCGAGTTGGCGGAAGTGTTGGTGTACATTATGCCGTTGGCGCCCGGCGTGGGGAGCCCCGGGTTGTTCAATACCTGGAAGAAGTCGGCATTGAAGCGAAGCTTCGCGCGTTCGCCCAGGTTGAAGGCCTTGAACAACGATGCACTCAGGTTGAAATCCCACGGGACTGCAAGATACTGATTCATCCAGTAGGGGAGGTTGGTGCTCATCGTGGTCCGGACCACGCTGCCGTTTTTCAGCGGGAGCCAAGCGGTTTGGGTCTCCCAGTATTGCGACATGTTGGTGCCGGCGGGGGCGTTGGCAGGCAGAGTCGTCGTGCCGTACGGAATCAGCGGCAGGTTGGACGGCTGGTAATTCGCAGGTAGGCCGCAGATTCCGCTGCACTGTCCGGTCGCGTTGGTGCGATTGATCAGCGGCGGCGAAATATAGCCGTTCCAGTCTAAGTAGCCAGGTATGCATTGGCCGCTGGAGCAGTCCTCGATCGGGTACTTGGTGCCGTAACTCTGGACGGGGCCGGTCGGCCCATAGTTGGTGGTCGGCAACGCGATGTAGCGGCTCTGGTAGGTCCCGAAGCCGGCAAGCTGCCAGCCGCCGATGATGCCGTTCAGGAATTTCCCCGCATTATGGGCCAGCAGGTGGTCCCGCCCGAAGGGGAGATCCACGACCCAGTTCCACTTCAGTTGGTGGTGCGGGATGGCAGAGTCCCGTTGGTAATTGAGGAAGTGATTTCTCGCATCGAAATCCGTGGGGACCGCGCCCGGCAGGAAGGCAGAAACCGGCAACACGCTCGACCCGCCGCCGTTTCCGACCAGGGTGGACTCGGTGAAGGCGTCGGTCATCGTATAGGCAAACTGCCATCCGAAGCCGTGGTTATAGCGCCGCTCCAATTCGAGATCGATGCCGTTGGCGTTGGAAATGCCTTGCTTCGTGTATTCGGTAATGCTGCCGTAGGTCGTGGTGTCGTAGGCATTTTCTCCCGTCGAAGCGTAGGTGCCGGTAGGCTTCGGCTGGCCGGTCACCGTGTACCAGACGTAATCGGGCGGCGCGGCATTGAAATTGACGTTCTGCGGCAGGTTCCAGCCGTGGTTGCCCAGGTAAGTGGCTTTAGCTATGATGCCTGACGAGATTTCCCGCGACAGAGAAAAGTTCCACTGCATGTCGCGTGTGGGCGGTTGATGGGGGTTGTTGTACTGCAGCGCGCAACAGCCCGGCGTGATGCTGACGTAGGCCGGATTATTGAGAACATTAGTGGTATTCACACCGGCCACGAACTGGGGCTGAGAGCGCAATTCATAGTTGGGAAGGCCGTCGATTCCGTTTACTCCCACCAGCGCCTGGTTGTTTACGGAGTATTGA
This sequence comes from Bryobacterales bacterium, assembly GCA_003164075.1. Next base: position 25,152 of record PLRZ01000218.1, read on the forward strand.
ATCGGGTACCCGTAGGGGATGCCGCTGCCGGTGAGATTATCCCAGGTGCGCAATGCCGCCTGCGAGTCGAAGACTCCGAATCCGCCGCGCAGCACCAGAGGTTTTGTGGAATCGCCGAGCCGGTAGGCGAAGCCCGCGCGTGGCGAGAAGATCCATGAGTTGCCGTATACCAGGCCGGAGGGAAGACCCGCCTGCTGCGCGGTCTCGAATTTGGCGCCAATGTTTTGCAACCCGTTGATCATCGTCGTGGTGGTCATGCTGGCCGCGTACATATCCGCGACCGAGCGGCCGAGCACCATCGAGTCCTTGGCTGTATCGAAGCCCACCACAAAATTGCCGCCGACGCTCTCCGCGGGCAGGTTCTCGTAGCGGAGCCCAAGATTCACGGTGAGCCTGGAGGTGGCTCTCCAGTTGTCCTGGAAGTAGCCGGTGAACTCCTTATCCTGCAGGTTCCACTGCGGGCGCTTCGAGGTGTCCTTAAAAGTGCCTGCGTCGCCCAGGAAGAAGCTCGCGCCGGAAAAGCCGGTGAACGGAACGGCACTGTAGGACGATCCGCTGGTCGGATCGAAAAGGGCGGTGTACTGGCTATCGTACGTGACGGTCGTGCCGTTGTGGTCGGTCAACGCGTCGTCGAATTCCATGTGGACCTGCCCGCCGAACAGCAGTTGGTGCTTGCCGATCACGCGCGTGAAATCCTGATCCCCAATGAGAATTCTGGTGGTGTTATAGCGCACCTGCTGCGTGGAATAACTGGCCCCGAAACCCATGCCGCTGGTCGCATAGGAGTTATTCGGATCGTTTCCCAGATCCGGCACGCCCAGGTACTGGGACACGTTGCCGATACCAGAATCGTTAGGGGAGCCCACGAACTTATACTCCTGCGAGTAGGAGACCCGGGTCGAGCTCAGGAAGGTGGGGGAGATCGTGTGCGACCATGACCCCGCCGCGCTCACATCATGGTAAGTGCCGAGGACCCAGTTGAGCGGGCCGCTCAGCGCCGGAATGCCGGATCCTGCCCCGACGTACGGGGCATTGTCGAAGTTGTCGGAAACCCGGACGAAAAGCTGGTCGCGGTCGCCGATGCGCTGATCGATGCGGCTCGTCACCATATAGTCCATCGTTGAGCTGGGAGCCAGTCCGTAATAGTTGTTCGCCACCATCGGGTTGACGTTGGCGAAGGTGGGCTGCGGCATGATGCTGAACAGGTACTTGGCGTCCGGGCTTTCGCGGTTCAGCGGGATGATGTTGTTGGGGAATGGCGTGCGGCTGTAGTTCGGCCCCGGACCGGTGCTCAACGGATCGTAGATGGTGTAGAGCCGTCCCAGGCTATCCAGCAGGCCGCTGTAATCGCCCTGGCGCATGGCGTCCGTCTGCACGGTGGTGCTGACAGTGGAGTCGCTGACTTGGCGCAGCGCCTCATAAGAGGCGAAGAAAAACGTCTTGTTCTTTCCGTTGTATATCTTCGGAATATAGACAGGACCGCCCAACGACGCGCCGAACTCATTCCGGACGTAGTGGGGAGGCTTGGTGTAGTAATCCTGGCGGCGGCGCGCGACGCCGACCCCGCTGTTGCGGTTGGTTTCGAACGCGCTTCCATGGATGCTGTTGGCGCCGCTCTTCGTCGAAAGCATGACGGAGGCGGGACGGTCGAACTGGGCCCCGGACATGCTGGTCTCGACCCGTAATTCCTGCACGCTGTCCACGCCCGGCAGCCGCCCGCTCCAATCGCCCGTGTCGCGGTTCTTGATGATCGCGCCATCCTGGTATAATTCCACGCCGTCGCGCAACCCCATATTGATTGGGTTGTTATTGCCGTCCTGGCCCCCGTAGAGACCCGGCGTGGCCATCATGATGATATTCGCGATGTTGCGCCCGTCCGTTGGCAACTGCTCGATGCGGGCACGTTCCAGGTTTTCCGAGATGGTCGCATCCGTCGTCGCAACCAGGGGCGCGGCCTCCCCGGCCACGGTGACCTGTGTGGAGAGCGATCCCACTCGCAGGACCGGGCTGACTTCCGCGGTCTGGCCGACCTGCAACAGGAGTCTGCCTTCCCAGGTCTCCATCCCGGAAACCTCCACCTTGATTTCATATGTGCCGGTCACCATCGGCGGGAACGTGAAGAAGCCGACGTTGTTGCTGGTGGTGGAAGTTTTGATGCCGGTGGCGGTGTTCACGATGGAAACGTTCGCGCCGACGATCACCGCTGACGTGGCGTCCCGAACTACTCCTTGCACGGTGCCGCTTCCGGTCTGGGCCGGCAACATCAAAGCGGACATAATAATCAAAAGCGCGAACCGGTTCACTCGATACAAAAGCATAGTCTTCTCCTCTATGAAACCCGGCGATTTTCCATCGCCGTGTGGCGCTCGCCACGGCGGCGGAGAGCCAACCCTGAGCAATACATCTGATATCGCAGTTAATCATAATCTGCTTTTTCCCGGCAGTCAACAGTTTTTGTTTCCCTCTCCAGCCGTCCGGTCCGGAGCGCCGGGAAGCGTACCATTAGCCGTCGAAGGCCGTCGCGCGGCAACTTCAAAAAACTTCGCGGGCGGCCCGTGCTTGACTCGGACGGTGGGGTCTCCGTATGCCGCTGCAATATCAGGGGAGATCCGGGGAGTTATGCTTTCGAATCGAGCGGTTTCGCGCAACCGAATCGCGCCGGCATTTTCGATCCTTCCGCTGCTACTCCTCCGGGGAGCGCCGGCGGCTCGCGGCGAGTCCCCACAGTGGCGCCACGCGCGTCACATCGGTGAAATCGAAGATGGCGTACCGGTAGTTCAGAAACACTCCCCCCGGGCTTTGCCGCCCCGGACTTGACCAGCCTCAGAACTCCTGATGTCGTGGAATTTGCAGTGAGCCCGCAGGTGGGGCAGGCGAGCACCGCCTGCCCCGCCTGCGAAACTCTCGCCATCGAAAGGAATGGCTCAGCCTGAGCCTCTTCTCCCCGGTGAGAGTCAACCGGTACAGGTTGAGGTTTCCCAAGGCGTCGTCGTGCGGGTCGAGTTCCAAAACAGCGCGTTTCGGTTGCGCCGGACGATATCCCACCTGCGAGATGCCGATGACCGGCTGCCGCCGCCATTGCGGATCGATCGAAGGCCGGATCTCCAGGTCCATTCCGTTATCGCCCCCCCCCGGCTAAAAGGCGAATCCGGGCGCTTCGAAATATTCCCTGTCGTTCAGGGTGATCGCACCCGGCGCCCCGGCCGCCATGCACGTTATGGCAAACGATAGGATGCAGGCGGTTCTGGATAGCTTGGGCACATGCCCTCCTTTCAAGGTCGAACTGCAATCGCGGCGGCCCGGCGGACACGATTTCCGTCTATATGATATGGCAGTGATATGAATCCGATTCACTCCAGCCGTCAATCGGGCCCGCGCGTTTTCCGGCTCCCGCCTGACGCAGCGCTCCGCGCATTCCATCCATCGCTACGGTATAACAGGCCTGGAATACCGATTTCTCTCTTGACAATTTGCCGCCACCGACCCTAGTATGGTAGCCGAAATGATATGTCAGACCCGAAATCGGGGTGCGATCGGGGCTTCTCGATAGCGCGGCTTCGCGGCAGGATCGGCAGGGTCGAGGTGCGGAGAATGAATCGAATACCGGAGATTCTGGTCTGGCTGCTTTTCGCAGGGGCTGCGGGGGCCCAGACATCGGAAGGGCCGCAGCCGACGGTGGTGGATCCTCAACGAGTACGGGTGGTTTTGGCTAAACCGCGACGGCAGCCCGACCGAACTGACGAAGAAGCTCTATCCGCGCCTGCTGGGGGCGAACGCGACGGCCGAGGACCGGCTCGCGCTGAACGCATACCTGCTGGCAGGCCTCACCGAGTACTGGCGTGCGTACCGCTGGTATTCGGGCGTGCTGTATTTCGTCTACCTGACCAGCAGCGGCCCACGGGGCTTCACGTCGGACAATTTCCGCGACGTCGTGAATCTGGAACTCGACCCGCACTTCCGCGACTATATGAGCAACGCGTTCGCGCCGCTCGGCGTATACCTGAGCTTTTGGCAGCCAACCTTAAAGGGTGGCGAAACGCAAAAGCTCACGGTGATGATGGTGAATGACGACCCGCAGCCGACGGAAGGAACGCTCTCAGTGGTGTTGGAAGGTGCGGACGGGTTGCAAGCGGCATCGAAGTCCGTGCACTTCTCGGTGGGTGCGCTCGGCCAGGAGACGTGCTCTCTGGCTTTCCCGGTTCCGCGGGTGAAAGGAGATTTCCTGCTGCAAGCGGTGGCGGAGAAACAGTCAAAGAATGGCACGCCGGAAAAGGTCATGAGCCGGCGCCGCGTGGCCGTCAGTTTCTGACGCGGCAGATCACGGGGGCTGGATGATGCTACAGAGTTGGAAGCGCGGGCCGGAAGGGCCGCTGAAACCTTTTTGACAGTCCTCGTGGGTGCGAAATGTTCGGACTTCGACACACGCGAAGAGTAGTGCTTAGCGGGCGATTTTCCTCCTGGTCGCCTGCTGCACCCGGGAGGAGGCGCGACATTTCGGTAGAAGAACTTATGTAGCTGGAGATGAAATCTATGCGACGACGAATTTTTCTTCAATCAGTATCCGGGGCCGCACTGGCTGCGCCGGCTGTGGCTGCTCAGCAGGACGGCCAAAGCGCCGGCTCGCCTTCTCAGCCGGGGGGGGCAGGGACTATCAAACTCACCGAGAAAGAGTACTTCGAGGGACCAGGATTCGTTTTCCTTGTTTTCCATAATCATAATCAGATGCAGGGCGGGATCCAGATTATACAAAAGGGCGAACGATTGCTCGACAGCGGAAGCCTGCTACTTACACTCAAGAGCGGCGCTGCTCGCCGTGGCTCATCCGGTACCGTACTGCGCCGGGTAGTAGATCGGGAACGATCCACGGCGACGGTCTTCGGCGAAGTGAGCGGACTGAATCTGGGCTACCAGATCATATGCCGTACCGATGGCCGGCGCATGTTTGTCACGCTGAAGTTCGATCAGGCGCTCGACTGGAGCAAGATCCAGGAAGCCGGCTTCCATATGTATCTTTACACGCCGGCATACTTCGAGAAGTCTTTTCAAGGCGATTCGATAACGGGCGTCTTTCCCCGCCAATTTACCGGCGAACCGGTTCTTGCGCGCTCGCGGAATATCTTACGGATCGCCGAAGAAGATCCCATGGTGAGCATGACCTTCGAACGGCCCGACGGCGAACTGCGGCTCGAAGACGGACGTCGCGAACGTACAGCATGGTTTTCGGTGGTGGCGCCCATCGAGCCTGGATCGACCGCGACCGAAGTCGAGGTCGCCATCACGCCGTCTATCGACCCGCAGTGGCGGGGGGCGCCCATGATCGGCGTATCGCAAGTGGGTTACCATCCCCGCCAGCCGAAGCGGGCTGTGGTCGAGTTAGACCCGCGCGAGGATTTTGGGGAAAAGATGAGCCTCTTCAAGATGTCGCCCCATGGCAATAAGGAGCTGATCAAGGCTGCGAACCCCAAACCCTGGGGAGGATTTTTCTACTATAAATACGGCGTCTTCGACTTTAGTGAAGTAGTGGACCCGGGCGTGTACGTGCTGGAGTTTCGGGGCCTGACAGCGGGGCCTGTCCGTATCGACCGGCGGGTTTACGACCAGGCCTGGCGGCCGACCCTGGAGGTATTTCTGCCGGTTCAGATGTGCCACGTATCGGTGCGCGAGGGCAATCGCACATGGCACGGCGCCTGCCACTTGGACGATGCGTCGCAGGCGCCCGAAAACACGATGGGCCTCGATGGCTATCAGCAAGGCAAGCACGAGACGCGATTTGCCGATTACGAGCACATACCAGGTCTGAACTGGGGCGGATGGCATGACGCCGGAGACCATGATCTGCCGGCCGGCAGCATGGCCGGTACAACCTTGGCCTTAGCATTGGCCCAGGAGGAGTTTCACCCGGGTTTGGACCTCACAACGGTTCGCCGTGCCGACCGCGAAGTGCTGCTGCACGTTCCGGATGGCGAAGAGGACCTTCTCCAGCAGATTGAGTGCGGCGTGGAAGGTTTGCTGGCTTCCTACCGCGCGGCGGGGCACATTTTTGCCGGGATTATCGAAAGCACGCGCGATCAATACGACCACACGGGCGATCCGGTGAACATCACGGATAACCTCGTATACGACAGCAGCCTAAAGCCCGATCAGGTAGCAGTTGGACGTTCCGGCAAGCGCGACGATCGATGGGCGTTCACCAACCGGAACACGGGACTGCAATATCGGGTGGCTCAGACCCTTGCCGCGGCGAGCCGGGTGCTGCGCGCGAAGAAACCCGCTCTCAGTGAAGAGTGTCTGGCCGCGGCGGCCAAACTCTGGGAGTACGAGCAGACGAACGCGCCTGTCTATGCCCCGGGCTCCTATGCGCCGGGACGCGGCGGGAGCTTCCCGGCGGACGAGATCTCAACCACGGCGGAGCTATGGCTCACTACGGATGATGCGCGTTACCAGCAGCGCCTCTATGCTCTGCTGCCGCAGGTCGCCTCCGCATCGCCCGAGCAGTTTGGGAGCGGGCCGGGCTGGGTCCTGGCACGGTTGCTGTCCAAGGCTCCGGATGCGGAATTCCACAATCTGGTTCTAGAACAGGCTAAGAAGTGGAAGGCCGCCACGGAGGCCATGGAGGCCACTAATCCGTATGGGATTCGCTTCCCATCCAGGCTCTTGAGGTCCGACTGGAAACTCGACTCGCCCGCGCAGGCAAGAGGCGACACGGGAAAGATCTCTGCATGGGATTTGCAGACCGCTGGCATGCACCATTACTTCTATCACAAGCATCTGCCGGACATCTTTGATGCGAACAGCTTGTTCTCGGCGGTGAACTTCGTACTGGGCTGCCATCCGGCCACCAATACCAGTTGCGTCTCCGGGGTGGGGACGAACTCACAGTTGATAGCCTATGGCTTCAATCGGGACGCTTGGACATACATTCCGGGTGGAGTGATCTCAGGCATTTCCTTGGTGAAACCCGATTTTATGGAACTTAAGAACTTTCCGTATGCCTGGTATCAGACAGAGTATGTCAATCGCGGCGCCGCCAGTTACATCTTTGTTGTGCTCGCGACACAGTGGATACTCGAGCATCAGCCCCCGGTGGCGCACGCCTGAAATCTGGCGTCGTGCCTTGCCGAATCCCTCAGCCCACGACGGCGGCCCCGTATGGTCCGAGGACTGAATTCCCGGGAGAGACGGTGTCCCGCTTTGATTGCGGCGTTCGCGTAGACGATCGGCGCGTACTGTGGCGCATTAAAAACCGCTTTTCCGGAACCGTCGCAACATTCGTGGTACTCGCGCGCCATGCAGTATTCGAGTCCGGCCGCAACGCGGTGCGGGCCACCAGCGGATCGAGGCTTGCAGCCCGCTGTAAGCCTGTTGTGACCCGCCGCGCTCTGCGGCGCTTCGCCCGGTGGCGCTCCAGATAATGCGCAGCCGCGCGAAATTTGATACCGACTAATACTGTTGTACTTTTCACCTTCCGAAATCCGCACCAATTCAGGTATACTTAATCGATTGATATGATAGTTTCGATGAAACCGGCTGCCCAGTTCTTCGCCTCTCCCGAGGCTTCGGCAGCAGGTCTGTTTGGAGCAGAATCATGTCGGAACGGTTGATTTTGGGGCGCCGATCCCAGGCGATGGAGAGCTTGTCGGAACGAGCCTACGAGTCGATCCGCGATAACATCCTGCGTGGCCGTTATGCCCTTGGCGCCCCGTTGTCGAGGAGACAACTGGCGAAGGAACTCCGTATGAGCTTCCTGCCTGTATCAGAGGCGGTTCAGCGCCTCGAGATAGATGGCCTGCTCGAGAGCAAGCCGCGCGTGGGTACCCGGGTTCGGATACCGACGCGGCAGGACGTTCTCGAGCGGTATGCGCTACGGGAGGCTCTGGAAACACAGGCCGCGCGGTTGTGCGCCGAACATGCGGACGAGAACGGCCGCCGGGACCTTCTGAAAATGGGGTTTCACCTGGACCAGTTGTATGGGTCCGGGACGGACGGTGACGAGGAGTTCCTTTATTCCGTCCACACTTACCACATGCGTTTCCACCTGCGTATCGCCGAACTTGCCGGCAATTCGCTCCTACGAGGAGCGATCGAACGCGAACAGGTATTGGTTTTCAACTGGCTCTTCGATACGGCCGCGCGGCAGCGGAGCCTTCCACCGCGGTTTCACAGCGAACTTGCGGCGGCAGTGACCGGGACGGTGGAGGGCGCGGACCGCACGATGCGCGCGCATATCCGACATGGCATGGAGCGGGTTATGGGGATTATGGACCCGTCCACCACCGAAAATGGATGGAGGATGCCCCGGAAAATCCGCGGGCGCGGAGTGAAGGTAGAACAGCCGCTATAACCGTTCGACCCGCGGTCCTGCCGTCTTGATCCAAGCGGATGGCGACGCTCTTGGATCCGTTGCAGCTTACTCCCCGACAAGGCGCGATTCCGGCGTGTCGGCGGAGTTCAGTTTCGGCGCCACGTGAGCGCCGTTCTCGCCGATCCGCTGCCCGCCACGGAGCACGCATTCTGCTGTTATATCACAGCGATTCTCGCTGTGCCCATCGGTGGAGAGCCCGGACCGTGTCATTGCCCGGTCCGGTCCGGAGGCAAACTCAGCCTCGCGGTTTCTGCTTCCAGGGACGGGCGTCCGGGCTATTGGCCCGTCCCTGATGGCGCGCGCGTCGTCTCTGATCCTTAGCCACAAGCGGGCCGGCATTGGCTATTTACGTGTGCTGCTGCCAGGCCCATGGTTGTTGACCGCCGTTGCTATTGCCAATGCCTTGGGCATAGGGACTTCCGCTTCTTCTTTCGTGGACATCCTCGCCGCCGTCATTCCTCGGGTTCGAGAGCCGCCCCGCGCGAATCGAACCACAGGAGCATCCTCCATGCCGGAGTCAAACCGTTCTGTGCCGCTGAACAGCGGCAAAAGACGTGAAACGGGCCTTGACACCGTACCGGAATCCGATTAAACTTGCTGCAATATCAGATCACGTGCTCTCCAATGATTTGGCCGCCCGAATGGGGCAGATTGGTTTGGGACATGTTGTGGGCGACGAGTGCGCGTGCCCTGGAACGGCCGTGGAGTGTACAGAAGCGACAGTGAGAGCGGGAAATTGGCTGGCGCTTGCGAGATTGCCGCGTAGATTAGGCCGTATATATTCTCGAGGAAGGTCGCTGGTTCCCAGCAACTCACTTTGCGGTTGACATGGTAATAGAGGAAACCCAGCGCCGAAATGAGAGCCATAATATGGACCGTCGATCGTTCTTAACTGGCAGCTTGGCCGCAGCTACTGCTACTGCTAAGTTGGCTTGGCCTGACTCCGGTGCTCGGGCCACCGAGTACTATGTCGCCCCCACCGGCCGTGACGAGAATCCGGGAACTAAAATCAAGCCGTTTGCCACGATCCAGCGTGCACGAGACGAAACGCGCAAGGTCGTCGCGAAGGGGCTAAAAGCAAACGTCAATGTCTGGATTCGCGGCGGCACCTATACGCTGCCAGATGTGATCGTCTTCGGGCCCGAAGATTCCGGCACTGACCAGTACTCTATAACTTACCAGGCGGTTCCTGGTGAGGAGCCCGTCATCAGCTCCGGCGTTGAAATTGTTAATTGGAGGAAGCCCGAGACCATGCTCGGCGATCTGCCGGTGCCAGCCGAAGGAAACGTGTGGGTGGCTGATGTCCCGGAATCGCTGGGCCGTTTCCGGACGTTGTATGACGAGAAAGGACATTTGGAACGGGCCCGCGCCAACGGCTTCGTTCCAGGTGACCCTCCTGCCAGTGCCGATGGGACCGATCGCATGAGTCGATTGCGCGATCTCTATTTCCCACCTGGCGCGCTACGCAACTGGAGCAACCTGGATGATGTAGAGATCGTCATCCGGTATTCCTCGACCATGAACATCCTGGGACTGGAGTCTGTAGACGAAGCCGCGGGGGTGGCCCGCACCAGCCTCCCCGGCACCTATGCCCTGCGCAAGCTCCAGAGACAGCAGCGGAACCCGTCAGCCTGGGTGGAAAATGTCCTGGAAGTTCTGGATCACCCCGGCGCATGGGTGCTCAATAGCCACACTCGGAAGCTCTATCTATGGCCGCGAACCGGGGAGCCAAAAGGGATTCTGGCGCCGCGGTTGTCTGAACTGATCCGGGTCGAAGGCAAAAACGACGCCAGTGGCGCCGGCGACGTCCCGGTAAGGAACCTCGTCTTCCGGGGGCTGACGTTTGCACATGCCGACCGCGACATCTGGTCGGCCGATGACATTGGCATCCAGCACGACTGGGAGATGTTCGACAAGCCGGACGCCTTGTTGCGCCTGCGGGGCGCTGAAACCTGCAAAGTGGAAAGCTGCAAGTTTCGCGATAGCGGTGGCAATGCACTCCGGCTGGATCTCTACGCGCGCGGGAACCGCATCGAGGGTAATGAAATACGCTGCATGGGCCAGGGCGGTATCATGCTGATCGGATACGGACCCGGCGTTAAGGACGTCAACCGGCAAAACGAAATCCTCAACAATCATATCCACCATTGCGGTCTGATCTACTGGCATTCTGTCGGGATGATGATGTGGCAGAGTGGGGAGAACCACGTCGCTCATAACTATATTCATGACATGCCGCGCCATGCAATTTCCCTCAGCGGCGTGCGCGTCCCTTATTTTGAGCAACCCTGCGACAGCCGGGAAATCTGCAAGAGTTTACGCTGGCCGGAAATTGGGGAAAAGAAAACATGGGACGAGATCATGCCGTTTCTGCACACGAAAAACAATCTCGTCGAACAGAACGAAATTGAGCGCGTGTTGCAGAGGCTGGGCGATGGTGCGGGGATCAACGTCACTGGCGCCGGCGAAGGCAACCTGATCCGCCGAAATTATGTACACGACATCTTCGCCAGTGAGTGGGTGAGCGGCTGTTTACGAACAGACGACTGGCAGCGTGGGACCACTTGGGAAGAGAACGTCATTTATCGCTCTAACGCCGGCGCCTGGGAGTACAAGGGCGCCAACAACGCGATTAATAATTACGCCATCGACCTCCTTCCAAGAGGCTACTTCCGAATATACCGGAACGGCCCGGGCGAGAAGATTGACGGAACCGTAATCGAGCGGAACATCTTTTACAGCTCGAATGGGGCCGCGGTATTTTACACGTTCGCGGTTGGTCCCGAGCAGGTGGCCAAATCGCGAATCGAAGGCAACCTGTATTACTGCGGAAATGTGGGGGATGATCCGGCGCCGAAGTTTCTCCAGATTCTCCGGCAACAAGGAGTTGCCAAGTCAGATGTGTATGCGGACCCCATGTTTGTGGCCTTGAATCATAGAGACTTCCGGCTGAAGCCGGAGTCACCGGCTCTCAAGATGGGAATCAAACAAATCGATCTGAAAGGCGTCGGACTTACAGAGACGTTTCAGAAACGTCTGATGGAATGATGCGAGGGCGCTGTGCCAATCGAAAATCCCGTTAAAACGAAAATCATTTGCCGCCGGTCTTTTCTAACCATCTTCTCCGGAGCCCTGGCGATCGCCCGGGGGGCGCAGCCGGAAAGCACACCGCTGCCGAATCGCCCCAAAGTCCCGGGGACAATGCTCCTGCGCGCGCGGTTGCGCGTGGAACAGCCGCCCGGCAGCGGCAGCATCCGGGTCACTGAAGAACCGCTGCGCTGGGAGGTGGCTCAGACAGCCATCATTATTATCGATATGTGGGACGCTCACACCTGTCATCTTTCGGCGCAGCGGGTGGCGGCAATGGCGCCGCGAATGAATCAGGTTGTGAGTGCCGCCAGAAGTCTGGGTGTGATGATCATTCACGCTCCCAGTGACACTATGAAGTTCTACGCGGGAAGGCCGGAACGCCTGAGGATGCAGCAAGCGGCGACGGCTGCGTCACCGTTTCCGGTTCGGGCCACCGAGCCGGATCGCGACGAGTCACGCAAGCTTCCGGATGCCGCCTGCGACGACCCGGTTTTCCAGACCTTCAAGGGCCCCGCACCGCCCACCACCAGAGGGTTGTATCCCTGGGAGCGGGAACATCCGGCCATCGAGATCGCCGGTTATGACGGCATCAGCGACAGCGGCCAGGAGATCTACAATTTCTGTAAGCAGGAAGGCATCACCAATATCGCCCTGATGGGCGTCCACACCAATATCTGCATCTTGAACCGCGCCTTCGGAGTTCGTGAAATGAAGAAGCTCGGGTTCAATGTAGTTGTCGCACGGGACTTGACAGATGCCATGTACGATCCACGGAAACGACCCTTCGTCAGCCATACGCGTGGCACTGAGCTGGTCGTCGAGCACATTGAGGCGAACTGGTGTCCATCGATCTCGAGCGAAGACCTGACGAAGGCGACCCCGGGATCAGACGGTCCGATTTCCCGCTAAGACGAATACTTTTGAGAAGTAGCTCTGGCGCCCGGCAAAGCTGCGAAAAACCGGCGGCCGGCAAGGGTCTTAGCGCGGGCTATAGATCTTAATATTTGCCGTTGACGCGCCGATCAGGCTACAGCGGGGTGTCCGGTGCCATCGAAATCTGCAATCTTGCAGTCTGCGGCGGCAATCCCGCCGGGGTCGAGGACGTCGTCTGGAACGGCCACGCCGCCGCGCTGATGGCTTAGCCGTCCCTCTCCGATTGCACCTCGTGCTCGAGGTTATCGAAGCTGCACCGCTATTCGTTAAGGATGGCCGGCGCCTGCTTCCAGCATCAACACCCAATCGGGGTCGCCCGCGCTGTTCTTGCCCGGCGAGGTAAATTGCTGTGTGCCCCGATTCGAAAACGGTGAGCCGGCAATAGCCCGGAAAGTATTATCGGTAGGGTCGAACCAGCGAGCGGTGATTCTCTTCCGAAGCTTGCGCATTGCCACAGTGATCGTCCCGCCCTGCGGCAGGTAGGCCATCCCGAGCGTGCCATCCGGCATCAGTGCGGCCGTTACATAATCGTTATCGGCGAATCGCGCTATAGTCGCCGTGGCAGGCGGGCCGGTGGAAATGAAATTTCCGTAGCCGGCGATGACAAACGCGTGCCTCTGGTCCGGCACGAGGTTAAACCACTTCCGAGCCCGAAACAGCTTCGCCATGTAGCCAAACTGCACGATCCCAGGCGATTCGAGATAGTCCTTCCAGCCGGGCAGGAATCGCCAAATATACTTATTGCCGTAAAGTTGGCCGGCTGCCCCGCAGAGCATCGTCCAGTATTCCTGCATGCGCAGGACGTGAGGCGAGCCGCCATCTTCGTCGCCGTTCCGTTCGTATTCGAAGTTGGCCTCGCCCATGAACACCGGGATCTTCGCCGATTGATTGTAGCCATGAAGCACTTCGGCGTAGGTGGCGTAATACGTATAGGCCAGGTTCAGACCGACAATCGGCGCCCAGTTCGGATCGTCCAGGGAAGAGCTCGCCTGGTAGTTCAATTCCACTGTATGAAGATGTGCCGGGTCTTCTTCCCTGATGCCCATTGCGACCGCAGTGATGACCACGTCGTTGGCCGGCACGCTCCATTTCTGAAAATCGTTGCCGTGGAGCCAGATGATGTTGGGAAAGTCTTTGTAGCGCTTCCCCAGATAGCGCCCGTAGGCCCGGCACCGGGAGGGACCATTGGCCAGCGCCGTTGGCAGCCAGCCTGCAGTTTCGAGCGGATCGCTCATCATCACAATCCCGTCCTTCGACGCCATTTGGATCACCTCGGCGACGTGGTCGAAGTAAGCTTCGTTCGGCGTGGTCAGGTCGTAATAAGTCGTTCCCGGTATCGTCGCTGTGAAGGGCTTGGCGCCGTCCAGCAGACTGCCATCCGCGCGCCCCTCCACGCCTCTGATGCAAATCATGTTGACCCACAGGCAGTTGATCCCGCGAGCCGCCCGGTCGGCCAGATAGGCGGCGGCATCAGCCGACGTAAGGCTCGAAAACACGCTGTGGGGAGAATCACCCACCATCAGGAATGGAACACTCTTCTGATCCACCAGAATGCGCCGATTCGTGCTGCTGATCTTGAGCGGGTAAGTGTAATTCGCTGCATGGAGGGCCCCGCAAAGAATTAGGCCAACGGCCAGAATGTGCCAGTGGCGTATGGTATTCATATTTGTCGTTCCCGAAGTCTTATTCGTGCTCTCCCGTTTGCGGCTGCTGCCGGGGTTCGTCCCGCCGCAGCCTCCGCGGCGCCGCGCACCAGTTGGAGTACCGGTAAGGATTGTCTCCCAGCATAAAGTCATCACGATAATCCGCGCTGTAGAACCCGCTCGGCTGTTTCACGGGGTCGAACTTCCAAGGCTGCGAGGCTGAGTAGATATTTGGAGCAAATGTGCGTTTCGCCCTCCTGGTCAGCCGCTGGAGCGGCCGCGGAAAGGCCCGCGAGCGAAGCGGATTCTAAAAATGTTCGGCGTTGCATAACACTTGCTCCAGACTCCTATATCAGCTCTGCCATGCCGTGGAAAACGACGTCGTAGGTCTACCACTATCCAGGCGGCGCGACCTGGCCACCGGCTGGCGTTCACCAGCGGGCCCCCAAAACAATGGCATTCGACGGCGCCTTGCCCGGGGCGCCGGGGTCCGCCCGGGGGTGGCTTCGGCCCTATTACCCCCGGCTCACGCTTCGTTGAGCTTGCGCGCGGCAAGAAGGCATATCCTCAATAAACATTGTCTTTTCCTCCCTAACTTGTACTCTGGCCACTTTTCCGGGCTCCCGGACGAAAGGTCGTGCCGGAGCGGAGCAGCGCCGCTATTTGCTCAGCCCGGCATCCGGATGTCGCGGAATCCTTGCCGTGAGCAGAATCAATCTGATATTGCACTGAGAATAACGCCGGGTGCGGTTTGTGTCAAGAGGTGCTTTGTGCCCGGCGCCCGGAGCCGATTCTCCGGCATTTTCGCTGGATCCGCGCTCTACTTGTGCCTTAGCGTGATCGATCCAAGAGATCCAAGAGCGCGACTATTGACAGTTCCCGCGATTCGGAGTACCATAACTGCAATTTCAGAATGTNNTACAGCTACTCGAGAAACGGTGGCCTGCCCGAACCTCCGGGCAGACCTATAACGGGAGTCCGGTCCGGCCTTATGAATAAGATCCCACGGATCGACTCGGAGAGGCGGCTCGTCTGCCGGAGACTTCCCAAGCGGCTGAGTGCATAATAGCGCTTGGGCGGACCNNGGGGCGCAGGATGCAGCCCCAGCTCCGGTACGAAAGGCCGATGAGGGACAAATCGGTCGGCCGGTGCGGGCAGTGAGCATTGGGTTCGCGCCGAAGCGGCACACTTTGGAAGAGATCGTCAGCCTGGTTGATAGGGAGGCGGCGCGGGGGACGGATCTGATCAGCCTGCCGGAAACGTTCCGGGGGCAGGATGAAAAAAGCTTTGAAGCCATCGACGGCCCTTCGATATCAGCGCTGGCTCCGCTAGCCGAGAAGCACAGGACGTATATCGTGGTTCCGATCGACCGAAACGACAGCGGCCGGCGCATGAACTCCGCGGTAGTCCTCGACCGGCACGGGCGGGTCGCCGGGCTCTACGATAAGCTGTACCCGTACTGGGTGGAAGAGTTCACTCGGCATCCACCCGCCCAGCCGGGGCAGACGGTCACGGTGATTTCGACCGATTTCGGACGCCTGGGACTCGCGATCTGCTACGACGTGAACTGGGCTCCTCTATGGCAGCGCCTCTCCGACTTTGGAGCGGAAATCGTGGTCTGGCCGAGCGGGTATTCGGCCGGGAGATCGCTTCAGGCCCGGGCAACCGACTTCAACTACTGTGTGATGAGCGCGACTCAGGTCCCCGACTGCCACGTATACGATATCGACGGCGAGCAACTCGCGTATGAGAAGGCTAATGCGGGGGACTTTAACGTGACCCATTTCACATTCGACCTGGATCGCTGCGTCTTTCATCAGGACATTAATCTGCCCGGCAAGCTTGCGCGCTTGCTCAAGGAGCACGGCGACGACGTGGAGCGGGAGAAATGGCTCCCAATGGAAGGATGGTTCGTGCTGAAGGCGAAGCGTCCTGGAGTCAGCGCACGCGAACTGGCGCGGCAATATGGTTTAGAGGAGCGGAGGCACTATTTGAACCGGAGCCGCTGCGAGGTCGATAAAGCGCGCGGCTGGGAGTTCTGCTGAGCAGCATGACACGTTGCGCTGGGCGTCCCCGTCCCGGATGTGAGCCGGAAATGGACGTTTGGACGGTGAATGCCTGGCTCGGCCCGCTAGTAATCAGTGCTGTGGTGCAGTGAGGACAAGATGAGACTAGACGGAAAGGTTTGCCTGATTACGGGAGGGAGCAGCGGCATAGGAGCAGCTACTGCCCGCGAGTTCGCTTTTCGCGGGGCGGACATCGCGGTGTGTGGGCTTCCGGCCGACGAACCGCTCGCTCAAGGCGTCAAGGCGGATATAGAGGGCCTGAACCACCGGGCGCTGACAATCACGGCCGATGTTTCGGTGCCCGCCGAAGCGGTCCGGTGCGTGAAGGAGACTATTGCCGAGTTTGGGCGGCTGGACGTGCTCGTGCATTGCGCAGGCGGCTCGGCCCAGGGAAGCTTGCTCGAAGTAGACGATTGCACGTGGTACCGAGCCTTCGATATTCATGTTCACGCCGTGTACCATCTCACCCGGGCGGCCGTGCCGGCGATGATCGAGGGCGGCGGCGGCTTGATTCTGCTGATTGCCTCGGCGGCCGGAGTGCGCGGCTGTGCCGGTGCGATCGCCTACGGGGTCGCCAAGGGAGCTATACCGCAATTCACACGTGCGCTGGCGCGCGAGTTGGCGGATTACAACATCCGCGTGAACTGTGTTTCTCCAGGAATCATTCGGACTCGATTTCAGGATCACCTCACGCCCGAGGAAATCGAGAACAACACGCGGGACCGCATACCTCTCCATCGTGAAGGACGGCCCGAGGAAGTGGCGTCGGCACTCATGAGCCTGGTCGAGAATGACTTTATAACGGGCGCGGAGATCCCGGTCGACGGTGGCATGACCATGCGGATGGTATAGAGGTAATAGACATGTCAGACGTGATTATGAATCGCCGATCATTCCTGGCCGGCAGCCTGGCCGCCGGCGCGGCCCTGCGATCGTCGCGCGCCGCGGAGCGCCGGAATCACCACCTCCCGGCACGAGATACGCACTACCGGCATGTACAATCCTACGTGGAGGAGATCCCTGTCCCGGAGTACCGATGGGCGTCCGATGCGGCGTATGAACGGTTTCGCGACATCAAGTATGGAGTGCGGCTTCACTGGGGGCTCTATTCCATCCTCGGCGGACCGAACGAGTCCTGGCCGTTCCTGACAATGGATTCTCCCGACCGTCAGCGGTACCAGGCGATGTATAAGACATGGAATCCGCAGGGCTTCAACGCCGACGAGTGGATGGATCTCTTCGCCGGCTGCGGCATGAAGATGTTCGCCTTCACTTCCAAGCATCACGAGGGCTTTTCCATGTTTGACACGCATACTCGCGTCCGCCGCCGCGCGAACTGGACGGCAGCAGGTGGACCGGCGATGGAGGATTGCGACCTGGCTTACAGCATCATGGAGACGCCGTTCCGCCGCGACGTAGTCAGGGAGCTTTGCGACGCAGCCCACAAACGAGACATCAAGATCGACCTCTATTTTTCGCATCCCGACTGGTACGACGCCGATTTCCGGCCGTACTGCTTCCATCCCCTCCAGGTTCCCTCATCCGATATTCTGACCGGGGTTCATCAGGAGGCGCGGCAGCGGCTCGGCGATAGAGCAGTCATCGTTCCGGATCCTACCCCGGAGGAGGTCAACCGCATGATGGCTCGACATCGCGCCCAACTGACGGAGTTGCTGACGCGCTACGGAACCATCGATATGCTCTGCCTGGATATGTGGCTGGGCCCCAAGGTTTGGCCCCAACTTCGGGAGACCATTCTCCAACTGCGAAAGCTTCAGCCGGATGTAATGCTTCGCGCCCGCGGGATCGGCAATTACGGAGACTACTACACTCCCGAGGGATTTGTGCCGGGCGATAAAGAGAACACGGACACGCCGTGGTTCGTTATCTATCCGCTCGGATCGTCGTTCTCCTATGAGCGAGTCGCCGAGAACCACAAAGGGGCCGCCTGGGTGGTGCGGAACTTGATCGACAGCGTGGCGAAGGGGGGCAATTTCATGGTGGGGATCGGCCCCGACGGCGACGGCCGTTTTCATCCGACCGCGGTTAGCCAACTCAAGGAGGTCGGCGAATGGCTGAAGGTAAACGGCGCGGGGATTTATGCCACCCGTCCGCGGGAAGCGGACCTTTGGTCCGAAGGCGCCGATCTCCGGTTCACCCGCTCGAAGGACAATAAGACCGTCTACGCATTCGCGCTGAAGTGGCCGGGAGAAAAACTATTCCTCCGTTCCGTCCGCCCCGCGGACGGCTCAGTCATTCAGATGCTGGGAACGAACATGCCGCTCAAGTGGACCCGCCAGGACGCCGGCGTGGAAGTTGAGATCCCTGCCGGGTTGCAAGATGAATCGCGACGTCCGTGTCGGTTTGCCTGGGGCTTTCAGATCCGGACCCAGGCCGCTTGAGATGGCAGGTGGCCCTTGGTTCATCCTGTTTCGGGCTGCTCTTTCTAGGAAGTGGTAGCACGTTTGGTAGCATCTCTCCGCCGCTCTCCGGAGGGGCGATTCTGCCCCTTTATCCGTCCTCATTCTTTGCGCAGCTAACCCAAAAGGCATCTCCTGGTCCTGCCGCGACACTCGCCTCGCCAAACGAAGGAATCACCGCGGACCCCAGTTTCGGATTCCCGGTTGCCCTTCCCGGCGTCCTCCCTCAGGCCAGCACCGAGATCTTGGCCCAGGAACTGCGTAGCGCGAAAAACCTAACAACCTCGCCCCTTTCCCTACTGGGGGTTCGGAGACGGATTTTGAATTTCGAAGGAGGGGGGACGACATTCGCGGAATTTCCAACGGAGGGGTTCGCGCGCTGGCAGGCCCGAGAGGCGTTCACCGACGGCGTTTGCTGGTCGATGGTTCCCGTCCGACTGGGAGGGGAAACACTCTCGGAATTCCCGGCGATGCTGCCCCGGCGAGCAGTATCCGATTTCCTACTACAATGAACTGTTCGTATGGAATCAGGCTTGCCAGAGACAACCAGCTCATTTCCACCTGATCGGCGCAGAGACGCAGATCGGCCGCAGGACGCTCTCCATCGTACAATCCAACAGGTGATGGTAAACCGGATCGGCAGATGAGCGACACAGACCAGCGACAGGAGCAGAACCCGCAGAGCCCAGTGCCGGCGCCGCGAGTTCTCGGCGAGTTGGCCGCCGACTTACGTAGCCTGATCGATACAACTCGGCTTCGGGTGGCGCGAACCGTCAACGCGGAACTCGTGATGCTCTACTGGGAGATTGGGAGCCGGATACGGCGCGATATCCTCGGCGATGCGCGGGCGGAATACGGTAATCAAATTGTCTCTACGCTGTCGAGACAATTGACGGCTGAGTATGGCGCCGGCTTCAGCCGTCAAAACCTCTTCCATATGATTCGATTCGTCGAGGCCTGGCCGGAGCAGGCTCAGATGTCCGTTCTGGCACAACACCTCGGCTGGAGCCATTTCAAGGAAATCCTGTACCTGGAAAACGAGTTGGCCCGCCAGTTCTATGCTGAGATGTGCCGACGCGAGCGGTGGAGTGTCCGCACGCTCCGTGATCGTGTTCGCAGCATGATGTTCGAACGTACCGCGGTCTCCCGACTGCCCGAGGCAACCATTCGCGAAGATCTCCAACAACTTCGGGAGGCAGACAGGCTGACACCCGAACTCGTGTTCCGCGATCCCTACCTGCTCGATTTTCTTGGACTGAAAGATACGTTCAGCGAACGCGACCTGGAAGCGGCCATCCTACAGGAACTCGAGAGGTTTCTGCTGGAACTCGGGACGGACTTCGCGTTCCTGGCGCGTCAGAAGCGGATGACCATCGGTAACCAGGATTTTTACCTCGATCTNNGCTCCGCTCGGCCTTATACTCTGCAGTGCCAAGGACGAAGAACAGATCGAACTCCTACAACTCAATCAGGGCGAAATCCGCGTGGCCGAGTATCTTACCGCTTTGCCGGCCAAGAACATTCTCGCTGCCAAACTGCACGACGCTGTCATCCGGGTGCGGGAACAGTTAACCAGGCGCGAACGGAAGCCTGACGAAGAGTGAATGAACAAAGGGCGCCGCGGGTCGCGCCATCAGAACAGCATGAACTACGACATCGACGACGAACCAACAATTACTCTGCAATTCGCGCTGGACTCGATGAACGCGGAGGAACTCAGGAAGCTGGTTGCGCTAACCGGGCAAAAAGCGCCAACCCGGAAGGGGGACATGGCCGCTCTCATCGTCCAGCATCTCGCGGGCGAACGCTTGCGCACGGTCTGGGAGGGCCTGGACGAGTTACAGCGAGCGGCGGTGGCTGAAGCTGCCCATTCGCCGTCGTCGCAGTTTTACTCCGGCCAGTTCCGCGCCAAGTACGGCCGGGATCCGGATTGGGGTTCCGAAGGCAAGAACACCTACGACCGGAAGCCAACCGCGCTGTGCTTTTTCCTATATCGGAACTCCGTATTACCGGTCGATCTCAAGGCACGGCTTCTGAAGTTCGTACCGGAGCCTCGCCAGCCGGCAGTCGCCACGCTCGATCCGTTACCGCCCACATATCCGCGCCCGTTTGAGCGTTGGAACTCGACGACGCGAATCCGTGAGCAGGGATTCGAGGAAGTGCCTCTCGCAGTGCATGAAACCGAGCGGGCGGCACAACGGGAACTGCTCTCGATCCTCCGCCTTGCCGACGCGGGAAAGATCGCGGTGAGCGACAAGACGCGCAGGGCATCGGCCGCCACCATCGACGCCATCACGGCCATCCTTGAGGCCGGCGACTACTACCCGCAAGCGCCGCCGACAGACAAGTATTACGACTCAAACACCGGACCGATCCGCGCCTTCGCCTGGCCGCTGCTGATTCAAGCGGGAGGACTCGCGCAGCTCGCGGGAACGCGGCTGCAACTCACCAAGGCCGGCCGCAAGGCGCTCTCCGAGCCGGCCGCCGGGACCATCCGCACGCTGTGGACGAAGTGGCTGAACACGACGATTCTCGACGAGTTGGCGCGCATCGAGTGTGTCAAGGGTCAAACCGGCAAGGGAAAGCGCGGCCTCATCGCCGTGTCCGAGCGGCGAGCGGCGATTGCCGGCGGCCTGGCCGAGTGCCCGCCTGGCGGATGGGTCGCGGTCGACGATTTTTACCGGTACATGCAAGCTACGGGTGAAGAACTCGCGGTGTCCCGCGATGCTTGGGGCCTATACATCGGCGAGCAACAGTACGGATCGCTGGGGAATAACGGTAGAGAGTCCGTCCTCAACATGCGTTACCTGCTGAGCCTGCTGCACGAGTATGCCGCCACGCTGGGCATGATCGATCTCGCGGTGATTCCGCCCGTGGGGGCTCGCGACGATTTTCACTCGTTGTGGGGAACGGACGAACTCCCGTTTTTCAGCCGTTACGACGGTCTGATGTACTTCCGCCTCACTCCCCTTGGGGCCTATTGCCTGGATGTGGAAAAGGACTACCAGCCGGCGCCCATAGAGGTGAAGCCGGTGCTCCGGGTGCTGCCGAACCTGGAGATCGCGGCAACCGGGCCAGACCTGGAGCAGAGCGACCGCTTGGCGCTCAACGCCTACGCCACCCCCGTTTCGGACTTCGTCTGGCGTCTGGAAGCCAGTCAACTGCTGGCCGCCATCGACGCTGGCAGGCAAGTCGCCGAAATTCGCGCATTCCTGGCGGCGCGAAGCGGTACGGCGCTCCCCGATACGGTGGCGCGGTTGCTCGACGACGTCGCCGGGCGAACCACACTGCTCCAGGACCGGGGACTCGTCCGCCTGATTGAGTGTGCCGACGCCGCACTGGCCGCATTGATCTCGAACGACACGCGGACCCGCAAGCACTGCATGCGTGCCGGCGAACGCCACCTGGTGGTGACAGGCTCATCGGATGCAGCGTTCCGGCGCGCCTTGCGGGACGCCGGCTACCTTCTGGCCGCGGATAGTAAGCGTTCGGCGAAAAGCCGGGACTCCAATCCGCTGCCGGCGGCGGAGTAGGCGCGTGGCGGCAGGGCCGGAGAATGCTCTCATCGTGCAGAGCGATTGCAGCGTCCTGCTGGACGTCCATGCGCCGCGGGCCGCGGAGGCACGGGCCGCGCTGGCGCCATTTGCCGAACTGGTCAAGAGCCCGGAGCACATCCACACTTACCGTTTGACGCCGCTCTCGATTTGGAACGCGTGCGCCTCGGGACTCGCCGCTGGGCAGATGGTGGCGGCTCTGAACGAGCACGCCCGGTACGCGGTTCCGCGGAACGTGGAAGCGGAGATCCTCGAACTGGCGGCGCGCTATGGGCGGGTCGTGATCACGCGCGACGGGGACTGGTTACGGTGCACGTGTTCCGACGATGCCACGGCGGAACGCCTGTCGCGCGACCGCGATGCAGGACAGTACCTGGCCGCACGCATCGACGCCACTAGATTCCGCGTGGATCCGGGCCAGCGCGGCGTGCTGAAGCAGGCGCTCACAGCGGCGGGTTTCCCCGCCGAGGATCTGGCGGGCTATTCGAGCGGCGAGCCATTTCCCATCGCGCTTCGAGAAAGCGCGGAATTCAGGCTTCGCGACTACCAACGGCAGGCGGCAGAATCCTTCTATATGGCGGGGACAGCGCGCGGTGGAAGCGGGGTGGTGGTGCTTCCTTGCGGCGCGGGCAAGACGATTGTTGGTTTGGCCGCAATGGAACTGATTGGGCAAACCACGCTCGTGCTGACCACAAGTCTGACTGCGGTCCACCAATGGCGGCGCGAACTTCTGGACAAGACCACGCTTCAGCCCGGCGACATCGCCGAGTACACCGGCGAGCGGAAGGACACTGGGCCGGTGACCTTGACCACATATCAGATCCTCACCTGGCGCGCGGACCGGGATGGCGATTTCCCGCACCTCACTCTGTTTAGCGCGCGTGGTTGGGGGCTGATCGTCTACGACGAGGTGCATCTGCTGCCCGCACCCGTATTTCGTGCGACCGCGGACCTGCAGGCGCGCCGGCGGCTGGGGCTAACCGCAACCCTGGTGCGGGAGGACGGCCGCGAGGCCGATGTGTTCTCTCTCATCGGACCGAAGCGCTTCGACGTCCCCTGGAAAGATCTCGAGCGGCAAGCGTGGATCGCCACCGCGGCCTGCGTCGAGGAGCGTGTGCCGATGAGCGCCCGGCGTCGCATGGAATACGCGCTCGCCGACCGGCGCTCGCAGTTCCGCATCGCCGCCGAAAACCCCGCCAAACTGACCCGCTTGCACGAACTCCTCGCCATCCACGCGGAGGGGCGCGTCCTCATCATGGGTGAGTACCTGTCCCAGGTGGAAGCCATCGCCCGCGAGATCGGCGCTCCGCTCATCACCGGCAAGACGCCGCAGCAGCAACGGGAATCGATCTATGCGAGCTTCCGGCGTAAAGAACTGCACTGTCTGGTGCTTTCCAAAGTTGGCAACTTCGCCATCGACCTGCCGGACGCCGACGTGCTCATACAGGTCTCCGGCGCCTTTGGGTCGCGGCAGGAGGAAGCGCAGCGGCTGGGCCGCATATTGCGGCCCAAGCAGGATGGCCGCGCCGCACACTTCTTCACGCTGGTCTCGCGCGATACCCGCGAGGAGGAGTTCGCCCACCACCGCAAGCTTTTCCTGACCGAGCAGGGTTACTCGTACCAGGTGGTGGTGGCAGGCGAAAAGTGAGCGCGCTTGCCTCTACAGTTCCTCAAAGAAGAAAGCATCCAGCACGCGGATCGCTCTGCCTTCAATGCCGGGGAGCGTGTCTTCGCCGCCGCGCAACCATGGCGCTGCCTTCCGCCATTCTTCCGCCGGCAGTACCGTAATTCCGCGCTTCTCCAGGATGCCCGAGATTTGCGCACGCAGATCGGACTTACAGATCCGATTCAATTGTAATTTGCGAAAACATGCGTGAAATCAGGCGCTCGGCGTGCATCGACAGCGCGACATCGGCCTTCTCGCGACGGGAAATTGGAAAGAGACGGACAGGGCTGCGGAAGACCGCATTTCAAGGGGTTTGGTAGCAGACCCTATTTGCTGTATTCTTGTCTGGCCTGGAAATTATTGATTAGGAGGGAATTTGGTTGCGGGGGAAGGATTTGAACCTTCGACCTTTGGGTTATGAGCCCAACGAGCTACCAGACTGCTCCACCCCGCACACACATCGTAGCGCATACTGGCCCCGCCGTCAAACTTCTACTCCCATGACCCCTGTACAATGGTGACGTGCTTCGTTTTGTCGTCCCCGCGGTTCTGGCCCTCGCAACCGCCTTGCCTGCCCAAACTCCCCTGTTCCCTCTAAAGGATATCCGGCCCGGTATGCACGGCACCGGACGCACCGTTTTTTCCGGAAATCGCATCGAAGAGTTCCAGGTGGAAGTCCTCGGCGTGCTCGACAACATGGGGCCGCGCGAGTCCATCATTCTCGCGCGGCTCTCCGGCGGCCCGCTCCAGGAGACCGGGGTGATGCAGGGAATGAGCGGCAGTCCCGTTTATATCGATGGCAAACTGGTGGGCGCCGTGGCCCTTGGCTTCGCCTTCTCCAAAGAACCCATCGCCGGGATCCGCCCCATCGAAGACATGATCCGCCCAGTCGCCACCCGCGCCGCCATCGCCGCGCAGCGCACGCCCTTCGCGCTCGGTCCCAACGAACTCGTTCGCGGACTTCCGCAACCCGCCCTCGCCATGGCCGGCAGCGCCCAAATGGTCGACATCGCCACGCCGCTCTCCTTCGGCGGATTCACCCGCGCCACCCTGGAGACCTTCGCGCCGCAGCTCCGCGCCCTCGGCCTGGAACCGCGGCAAGCTGTCAGTTCCGCCGGCAAACTCGACGCCGCCATGGGCAATCCGGCGGACCTCAAGCCCGGTTCCATGATCAGCGTCCAACTCCTCTCCGGCGACTATAACGTGGGCGCCGACGGCACCGTCACCTACATCGACGGCAACCGGGTCTACGCCTTCGGCCATCGTTTCCTCGACGTGGGCGCCACCTCGCTCCCCTTTGCCCGCTCCGATGTTCTCGCCCTGGTACCCAATACCAATACCTCTTTCAAGCTCTCCGCGGCCCGCGAATGGATGGGCTCCATCGGCTACGATGGCAATACCGCCATCTCCGGCGAATTCGGCAAGCAAGCCGCCACGGTGCCGGTTTCGGTGAGCGTCACGCGCGACGGCAAGCCCATCGAGTCCTACCGGATGCAGATGGTCAACGATCCGCTGCTTTCCCCGCTGCTCGTCCAGATGGCCGTCTTCTCCGCCATCGACGCGACTGAGCGTACCGTCGGCGCCGCCACGCTACGCATCACCGGCGAGATCGATTTCCAGAACGCGCCCTCGCCCGTGCGCATCAATAATATGTTCTCCGCCGACAATGGTTCCGCCACCCAGGCATCGCTTTCCACGGCCGTCCCGGTGGCTTACGTGATGCAGAGCGATTTCGACATGCTCCGGCTGAAAAGCATCGCCCTCAACATCGAGGCCTTCGAACAGAAAAAGGAGTTGACCATCGACGGCATCACCGTCTCCCATCGGGAAGCGCACGCCGGCGACACCGTGCGGCTCAACGTTTCGCTGGTGGGCGAAAACGGCGCGGAAACCTCTCGCCAGATGGACTACAAGATTCCCATCGGCGCCGAGCCGGGTACCCTGTACTTCACCGTGGCCGACGCCAATACCTCCAACGTCACCGATTTCCGCCAGGTGGTGGGCGCCACCGCGCGCACGCCGAGCCAAGTCATCACTACCGTAAACAACCTCCACCCCAACACCCGGGCTTACATCCGGGTGTGGCGGACCGACCCCGCCTTCCAGCTCGAAGGCGCCGACTTGCCCGATCCGCCGCCGTCGGTCGCCATGATTCTGGCCAGTTCGC
>PLRZ01000680.1:0-826 GCA_003164075.1 Bryobacterales bacterium
GCTAACAAAATTCTTTTCACGTCCTAAACCCTCCTCGGAGACAATGGTATCTCATAAGGGAACGCCGTAAATCGAACAACTTTGGATCATTCATGTCAATAAATCCACGAGCGGGGCAAAGCCCCACGCCGGACGATCTGGTCAACGTTCCGCGTCTGATTACCGCCTATTACAGCCAACATCCGGACGTATCGCAAGCCCCCCAAAGGGTCAGTTTCGGCACTTCCGGCCATCGCGGATCGGCCTTCGATACCGCCTTCAACGAGGATCACATCCTGGCCATCACCCAGGCCATCTGCGAATACCGCGGCCAGAACGGCGCCGACGGGCCGCTGTTTCTGGCGGCCGACACGCACGCGCTCTCCGAGCCGGCATTTACCAGCGCGCTGGAAGTATTGGCGGCCAACGGCGTGGAGGCCATGATCGACCAGGACCGCGGCTATACGCCCACGCCCGCGCTCTCGCACGCCATCCTCACGTACAACCGGCCTCCCGGCGGCGCCGTCCGGACAACCGGGCTGGCCGACGGCATCGTCATCACGCCTTCGCACAATCCACCCGATGATGGCGGCTTCAAATACAATCCGCCGCACGGCGGCCCGGCTGACACGGTGGCCACCAACTGGATTGAGGACCGCGCCAACCAGATTCTGCGCGACGGGCTGCGCGACGTCCGGCGCCACACCTTCGCCGCCGCGCTGGCAGCCTCCACCACGCATCGCCACGATTACATTTCGGCCTACGTCAACGATCTCGCGTCGGTGGTGGATCTGGATGCGGTGCGCGCGGCAGGCCCGTCGCTGGGGGCCGATCCGCTGGGCGGCGC
>PLRZ01000680.1:860-2533 GCA_003164075.1 Bryobacterales bacterium
CTGATCGCGATGAAGGACAAGTTCGACGTGGCCTTCGCGTGCGACACCGATCACGACCGTCACGGCATAGTGACCCGCAGCGCCGGGTTGCTGAATCCCAATCATTATCTGGCGGTGGCCATCTGGTATTTGTTCAATCATCGCGCCGGTTGGAGCGCTTCGGCGGGGGTGGGGAAGACGATGGTGTCGAGCAGCATCATCGACCGCGTAGTGGCCAGCCTGGGACGGCCCCTGGTGGAAGTGCCGGTGGGCTTCAAATGGTTTGTCGACGGATTGCTTGCGGGGTCGTTGGGGTTCGGCGGCGAAGAGAGCGCCGGCGCGTCATTTCTGCGCCGCGATGGAACGGTCTGGACTACCGACAAGGACGGCATCATTATGGCGCTGCTGGCCGCCGAGATCCTGGCGCGCACGGGCAAGGACCCGGGGCAGATCTACGCCACCCTGACGGAGCAATTCGGCGCCCCGGTTTACGAACGGATCGACGCGCCGGCCACTCCCGCGCAGAAAGCGCGCCTGGCAACGCTCTCGGCCGATCAGGTCCACGAAAAGGATCTGGCGGGCGATCCCATCGAGCGCATGTTGACCGCCGCGCCCGGCGACGGCGCGCCGCTGGGCGGGCTCAAAGTGGTGACCCGGCGCGGCTGGTTCGCCGCCCGGCCGTCCGGCACGGAGGAAGTGTACAAAATCTACGCCGAGAGTTTCGCCGGTACGGAACACCTGCGGCAGATTCAGCAGGAGGCGCAGAGTCTGGTGGGAAAAGCGCTCGGCGCGGCGTAAACCCGCTCCGCAGGTGGTAGGCTGATCTGAAGTGACCGATTCCTTGGGCGAGAAACAGTCGGCCGCACTGAGCTCGCTGGTGGCCGCTGTCGGGCTGACCATTTTCAAAATCGTGGTGGGCGTCTGGACGGGCAGCCTGGGGATCCTGGCGGAGGCGGCGCACTCCGGCCTGGACCTGGTGGCGGCCGGGCTGACGTTTCTGGCCGTGCGCTTCTCCGGCCGGCCCGCCGACTGCACGCACCTCTACGGCCATGGCAAAATCGAGAACCTCTCGGCGCTGGCCGAGACGCTGCTGTTGCTGCTCACCTGTGTGTGGATCGTGTGGGAAGCGGTTCACCGGCTGCGATCCCATGCGGCGCAAGTCCAGGTCACGGTCTGGTCGCTGGTGGTCATGTTGACCTCGATTGCGGTAGACTTTTCGCGTTCGCGGATGTTGGCGCGGACGGCGAAGAAGTATCACAGTCAGGCGCTGGAAGCTGACGCGCTGCACTTCCGGACCGACGTGTGGAGCTCCGCGGTGGTGATCGCCGGGCTGGGGGCGGTGAGAATGGGGCTGTGGTGGGGCGATGCGGTGGCGGCGCTGGGCGTGTCGGCGGTGGTGGTTTGGGTGAGCGTGCAACTCGGCCGCCGGACCGTGGATGCGCTCCTGGATAGCGCGCCGGTGGGCATGGAGCAGCGCATCGCGACGGCCGTGTCGGCGGTGGACGGGGTCCGCGATTGCCACCACGTGCGCGTGCGGTATTCCGGTCCGGTGCCGTTTATCGATCTGCACGTGCTGGTGGATGGCGGGCAGACGCTGGCGGAAGCGCATCGGCTGACGGAGACGATCGAGGCTGTGATTCAGGGGATTGCGCCGCAGGCCGATGTGACGGTGCACCCGGAACCGTTCTAAAGTC
>PLRZ01000680.1:2539-2826 GCA_003164075.1 Bryobacterales bacterium
GAGTTCGGAGTCTCGACCCGCCAGGCAAAAGCGCCTACGCCACGAGAAGGACGCCATACTGTAAGGAATAGCCCGAGACAGGACGCCTCCGTGGGTGTATCATTTGGTCGGAAGGGCCTGCGGGCAGGAGGTATCCATGCTGGTTGCCGATAGCGCTCATATGAACTGGGACACTCAAAAGAAACGGTGGAGCGTCCGCGTGAAGGTGGGCGAAGAAGTGATCCATCGGCAGATTCCGGAGATTCCGGAAGGCGCTGCGGACGGAGTTTTGCGTTCCGCCGCGGTGG
>PLRZ01000473.1 GCA_003164075.1 Bryobacterales bacterium
AATCCCGAAACTGTTTAAGCACCCACCGCCTGCCCCACCAGTCGATTCGCCAGGCGAGAGTGTCCAGTTAGATCGGTTTCAGTGTCACCGGCGAACCTATCGCCAGCCATTGTCCCCAGCCACTTCCCTCATCCCGGGCAATGACATCGATCTCGTCGGGACGTGGACCGGATAAGTCGATTCGAAGAAGGTGCCAGGCCCCCATCACCGGCGGAGGCGACAACCGGACGATTGGCTCCCCGGTGCGATGGTCCAGCACCGTCAGGGACAACCCCGTACAATTGGGCCCCGTGATCAGTGCAATGCCGATTTCCCGCACTCCCTGCACATTGATCGGCCCCAGTTCCATCTCGCCCGTGTTGGAATCTCCGCCCGCCGTGTAAGAGCCATAAAAGCGCGTATCGATGGCCGGCACGGCAATGCCGGGAAGGCCGTTCTCCACCCACGAGGACAACCGGATGGACCCTGGCGCGAGCGGCTGCGCGGCCCGCAACCACGATACGAAATCCGTACCGGGAGCAGGCGGGGCTGGGCTAATCAGCAGGTATCGGAAAGATAGTGCGTGATAAGCAATCAATGTGCTGACGTCATAGCCCTCGAACACGGACGGGAAATAGCCGATTTCGCGGGCGTTCGTCCGCCGCTTCAACTCCGCCAGATATTTCCGCGTGAAAGAGTCGTGATAGTCCGAGATACGCGCCAGCAACTCACCGTCCACGAATGCCGCCGACTGCATCGCATAGTTCACTTGAACCTCGGTGAGAAGGGGGAGCGCTATGCTAATAACTTTCTGTTCGCTCCGCACAAGTGCATCCTCGTAGCTCCGGGCTCGTTGTTCCGTGCTGGCGCGCATGGCCACAAAGACCAGCTTGCCGGACACCCACAAGGGGACGGCAGCGGTCAACGCCACCAGCGCGATCGACGCCGCGGTCCTGGCTCTCACTGGAATCGTTTCGGCGAGGGCGGTTATCGCAATCGCCGCCAGCAGCGCCATTAGAGGTGCAATGTGACTCAGGTTCCGTTCGAAAAACACGCGTTGTAACGAGAAATAGGAGAGGTAAAACGCCACGGGACCGCCAATTGCGGCAAGCCACGCGAACCGCCTTGACCTGGCGAGCACAAACACTCCGGCCAGCGAAAACAGGCAGAACAGGTATCCCGTGGTTTCCCCAAAATACGAAGCCACCAGCGACAGGCTGTTCGTGCCATCGACTAAGGCGTGCGGAGGGCCCCCTCCGGCGTATTGGTTGCGTAGGAACTCGACGCCATGCCAATAGGCCGACGGATGGAAGAAGGCGTCCGGTACTCCGAAAAAGACACCCAGAAGCGTGCAGCCCGCGCAGACTCCGGCTGCCCGAATCGATAGCCGGCGGTCTTCTATGGGAAACAAGAACGCGGCAGGCACCAGGGCCATGGGGATCAGGGAGAACTTGCAGGCGATCAGCAGTCCGAAACAGAAGGCCGAACATGCCAGGTATCGCATCCGGCCGCGGTGGGCTTGGAACCGTACCAGACAGAGATACGCCGCCGCTGTAAGTGCGACGACGAACGCTTCAGGGCGAGCGTAGTGAGAGTCCTGGACGAGTAGCGGCATCACGGCCATGAAGGTCATCGCGATCAGTGCCGTTCCCCGCCCGCACAAGCGCAAGGCGACAAGATAGAAGAGGTAAACGGCTAGTGTGCCTGTCACGGCGGAAAGAAGCCTGCTCCAGAAAAGCAAATCGGGTTTGCCGTTCGACAGGCTGGAGGCAAGTTCGCTGGCCGTCCCTGCAAGTAAGGCATCGGCGTACAGGTAAGAAGAGAAGTTGTACAGGTCGACGCGGTAGTCCGGCAGCGACACCGTATGCTTCCAGTTATTGGACCACTCCCCGTGCCAAATGCCCGTGACGACATCCTGTGTCATTTGCTCGTCAAGCAGAGTGCCAAAAGTTGTGATGCTGACGGTCCGGAACGCCAGAGCGGCAACAAGAATCAATGCTGGCAGCAATAATAAAGCCGAAGCTGATTCGGGCGCCCTCCCACTGCTCTTGCCGGGTTTAGATTTCATACCAGGAGGCTCGGTCTTTGAGTGAAAACTCAGTGTACCCGAATTGCTTTGTCCGCCGTTTCTATTTCGGGGACAGGCTACACAACCTCGAAACTCAGTTCCGTTCGCCGATTTGGATTTCGAGGTTGTGTAGCCTGTCCCCGAAATAGCCCTATTGGTCGAGTCCCATGCGCTTCTTCAATGCCACTAGCCTGGGATTGCTCTGCAGGCGTGCGAACACCGGGTGGATGGCGATATTGAGCGCTTGAAATTCGTGCGCCGCGGCGGAACGCTCCAGCCAGTCGATAGCCGTTTCGTCTTCCCCCAGCATGGCGTGGATCAGGGCGAAGGAATGCATCACGGTACCGGGATCCTGGGCGTGCCGTTCCAGTTCGTGGAGCAACTTGCGGGCCTCGTCGCGGCGCCCCATGCGCGCCAGGGCCATGGCTTCGTGGAACTGTGCCGGCGGATAGCGCTTTTCCAGTTCCAGGATGCCGGGCAGTCCCAGCTCGGGGTGGCCTTCGAAGACGTAGGTCAGGTTCGTCATGATGACCGGCGTCAGGGCATTGGGCTGGCGGGCCGCGAGCATTCGATACGTCTCCCGAGCCTCGCTGTAGCGGCCTTCGAGGTTCCGGCAAAGGGCCAGGTTGTATCTCGCTCCGAACGGGTCCAGTTCCACGGCGCGCCGCAAGTGCTCGTCAGCCTCCTCGAAACGCCGCCGGTAGATCGCCAGAAAGGCCGCTGTCGTTTCGCCGATGGCCGAGGGCGCCGCGGCAAGAGAGGCCTCGGCCTCCCGGTCGGCGCCCTTCCAGTCCCACTGGTATTGCATCAGCGCCAGGGCGATGTCCGCGTGCGGTCCGGCGAGCCTTGGGTCCAGTTCCACGGCCTTCCGCCAGGCGGCCAGGCTGCTCTTCATCTCGTCATCGGTCCGGAAAGCGGTGCCGCGGGCATTGGCCCGGTTCCAGATGGAGACTCCCAGGTAGGCATAGGCGCTGGCATAGTCCGGATCGCGTTCGATCATATGCCGAAATTCCCGTTCGGCGCGCCCCAGAGATGCGAGAGTCCCACCCTCCAATTCGAAAACGCCTCGCAAGTAGCCGTCGTACGCCTCGCTATCGCGCAGGTTGCGCCGTTTGAGGGACGGAACCACCCGGACCCCGAGATTCGCGGCGACGTCGGCCGCCAGTGCCGCCTGCACCCCGCCCACGCCCGAAATCGGAAATGTGTAGGTCTTCGACCAGATAGCCGACTGGTCGGACACGCGCTCCAGATGGACTACGATCTTGACCAGTTCCCCGTTGCGCTGGACACTGCCTTCCAGCACCGTGGCTACGTTGAGTTGCTTTCCGACGTCCCGGATATCGACATTCCGGCCCTTGAACTGGAAGGCCGAAGACCGGGCAATCACCCGAATCGTCTTGAGGTGGGCGAGTTCGTCGGTGATCTCGTCGGTCACGCCATCGCTGAAATATTGGTTCGCCGGATCGGCGCTCAGGTTGACCAGCGGCAGCACCGCGATGGAGGGTGGGCCGGCGTACCATCCGCCCGCCACCAGGACGCCCACGATCGCCGCGACGCCGGCCACGCATCCGGCCGCCAGAATGGCCTTTCGAGTGTGCCCCTGAGGACCGGGGGTGGTCTCGGGCTCGGAAACAGCGTTCTCCGTCCCCGCTGTTGGAGCTTCGGGCAGCCGCCACGCAAACTGCGGAACATAGCCGCCTTTCGGCATGGTAATGATCAGGTTGCCGGATTGTCCCGGACCGGCATAGTATTCGGACAGCTTGTTGCGTAGCTGGCGGGCTTCCACGCGGACCACCGAGTCAATGCGAGGGTCGTAGCTTCGGTTGCGCCCAAAAACGTCGAGCCCCAGGGGGTATTCTTTCAGGTCGCCGGCCCGGCCTTCGAGGGCGCGCTCCACCACGTGTCGCAGAAACCGGCTGAGGCGGACGGAATTGAGGAACGCTTTGCTGGCGAGGACCGCCTCAAGCTCGCGCCGGACCAGTTCCGCGGAAATCGGGGTCGCTACTGAGCCGGGCGGGTCCGCCATAATGCCAGATGCTCCGAAATGAGCAGGTTTTCAGTGTATAAAAGCGTGTTGCCTACCGTCAAACTGCGCGGAAGGGGCTCTTCCCATCCGCCGGGTGCTTACTCGGACTGGGGGAAGTAGCGCTAAATAGGCTTGTGGGGCGGCAATCATGCCCGCAGCCGGCTTTCAGCCGGCTCTTTCGGGCTCAACGCGAGTCTTCCCACCCGCCGAACGCCGCCTGAAAGGCCTCCCCAGAGGGGGCCCCGGCCAAGATTGGCTGCCCCACGCGCGGTCCGGCACCGATTGCCCCAAAACGGATAAGCACCCCAGCCGCCGTGCCGCCATCCTCCTCGCCCTTAGTGGTGATAATATGGGCCTTAATCCGAAGCTGTCATTATGGACCACATTCTGTCGATTGTTCTGCTCACGCCGTTGGCCGGGCTGCTGGTGCTGCTGTTCATTCCCTCGTCGAATGCGCGCGCCATCAAGCTCTGGGCCAATGCGATCTCCTTCGTGGGCTTCCTGGTCTCCGTGCCGCTGGCCATCCGGTTCGATCCCGGCAAAGATTTCCAATTCGTCGAAAGGGCGGCCTGGATCCCCAGTCTGGGCGCCTCATACCACATCGGAATCGACGGTCTGGGCCTGCTGCTGGTGATGCTCACCACGCTGATCGGCTTCATCGCCGTGCTTTCCAGTTGGAATGCCATTCAGGAGCGGCTCAAGGAATACTACGCCTTCTTTCTGGTGCTGCAGGTGGGCATGCTGGGCGTCTTCATGGCGCTCGATTTCCTGCTGTTTTTCATGTTTTGGGAATCCGTGCTGGTGCCCATGTATTTCATCATCGCCATTTGGGGCGGCCAGCGCCGCGGCTACGCTTCCATCAAGTTCATGGTCTACACGCTGGCAGGCAGCGTGCTGATGTTTCTGGGCATCCTGTACCTTTATTCGCAGCACCTTGCGCAGTTCGGGACGCCCAGTTTCGATATCGCCGAACTGATGCGCACGCAAATCCCCGCGGGTGCTCAGTGGTGGGTTTTCTGGGCCTTCTTCGTGGGATTCGCCGTGAAGGTGCCCATGTTTCCGTTCCACACCTGGCTGCCCGACGCGCACACCGAGGCGCCCACGGCCGGTTCCGTCATCCTGGCCAGCGTCCTGCTGAAGATGGGGACTTACGGATTTCTGCGGTTCTCCATCCCGCTGCTGCCCGATGCGGCCAAGAACCCGAGAGTCATCCTCATCGTTTCCCTCCTTTCGATCATCGGCATTGTGTACGGCGCGCTGGCGTCGCTCATGCAAAAGGATTGGAAGAAGCTGGTGGCCTACTCGTCGGTGAGCCATCTGGGCTTCTGCACGCTCGGCATTTTCGCGCTCAACCCGGCGGGCATCTCCGGCTCGATCCTGCAGCAGATCAACCACGGTATCTCCACCGGCATGCTCTTTCTGATTGTCGGGGTGGTATACGAGCGGCGCCACACGCGCGATATCGCCGAGTACGGCGGTCTGCTGAAGGTGATGCCCATCTTCACGCTGATCTTCGGACTGGCCATGCTGAGCTCCATGGGCATGCCGCCGCTCAACGGCTTCATCGGCGAAATCACCATTCTGCAGGGCGCCTACCTGGCGAGCTTCAACTGGGCCTTTTGGGGCGCCGTGGGAATCGCGCTGGGCGCGGCTTATCTGCTGTGGCTGTTCCAGCGGACCACGCTGGGCGAGGTAAAGGAGAAGAACAGTTTGCTCCAGGACCTCTCCTGGCGCGAAATCGCGGTCTTCCTGCCGCTGGTGGCATGGGCTTTCTGGATCGGGCTGAACCCGCAGCCGTATTTCAAGGTTCTGGACCGCTCGGTGGCGCAGATTGTCGAGCGCGTGCATCCCGGATATTATGCCCGGCAGCATCTACCCAATCCGCTGGAACAGAGCGGCCCTCGCGCGGCGTTGCGGTAGAGTCCCAAGGATAAGCTAACGACTGCCGGCTGATAGCCGGCGGGTTGCGATTGCGCCTGAAAGTCTCCTGAAGTGAGCGGCCCTGCGTGCCTCAGTGAGTGTTACGCGATCTATATTCCCATCTACACTTGACCCTCTGTTCCCTTTGTGGGAACCTTGGGCGTGAGGATCGTAACCGAGAAACGGATTCGAGAGTTCGTTGAACGGGAACCCCGATCCGGTGAGGCGCTGTGGCATTGGGTGGACGTGATCGAATCCGCCGCCTGGAACAACCCGGGAGAACTCAAGGCGACGTTCGGGTCGGCGACGTTCGTCGGAGACCTCACGGTGTTCAACATCGGCGGGAACAAATTTCGCATTGCGGCCTTCGTCCACTACCGTGCGCAGATCGTCTACATCAAGCGTTTCGGCACTCACGAGGAGTACGACAAATGGGAGCTTTAACGACTGGTTTCGATATGAAGCGGTACGGGCGACTGCTGGCGAAGGCCTCGCCTCGTGTCATTGCAACCGATCGGGAACGGGACCGGGCGGTTGCGATTGTGGAGTCTCTGCTGGAAAAGGGGGAGCGCAATATGACGCCCGAAGAGGATGCCCTGCTGAGTCTCGTTACGAATCTGATCCGGGATTACGAGACCGGCGTCTATCCGCCGCGGGAGAAATCCAAACCGCATCAAATGGTAGCGTTCCTCCTGGAGCAACGTGGACTGTCATCCAAGGACCTCTGGCCGGTCATCGGATCAAAAGGACGGGTATCGGAGATCCTGAGCGGGAAGCGGGACATCAGCAAGGAGCAGGCAAAAACACTGGCGGAGTTCTTCCACGTCCGGGCGGATCTGTTTTTCTGAGTCCCGGCACATGGGGCTGGGTGGCGCCCCAAAGTCCTGGCGTTTTCACCAGGCCACCAATCGTGGCAATCGTGGCAAATATCGGATTCCAGGACGCTTATGTTGCCAGGATTGTTTTCACGTGTGGTGTTTCTGGGGTGCGGCGCGTGGTTGACGGTGGTTGACGAAGCCCCGTAACTCAAAGAGAATTGGTAGCGCTAACGAGAATCGAACCCGTATTTAAGCCTTGAGAGGGCTCTGTCCTAACCGTTAGACGATAGCGCCACGGGGTGCCTTTATTCTACCAAAACTCCCCGCGGACTGACCACGCCCAAGATCAGAACTTCTGATGTCGTGGAATTTGCAGGGAGCCAGCAGGCGGCGGTCCTCGCCTTCGCTCGATCCGATTCGAGCAGCGAGCCTGATTCAGTGCGGGCGGGCAGGCGAGCACCGCCTGCCCCACCTGCGAAGCTCGCCCATTTTCCCCGCCAGGCTGAAATTGCGAGGCGATATCAGGAGTTCTGAGCCTGCTGTTCGAACTGCGGGCCATCGACCTGGCGACATCCGCGGCGGCCGCTCTGGTGCTTTCGACTGTGGCTTTGACGGCCAGCTACCTGCCCGCGCGCCGCGCCGCCGGCGTGGACCCGATGACCGCACTGCGCTGCGAGTGGACGCCTTCTTAGATGCCTCGTCAAAATTCGGGGCGCTGGGCCAGCGAGCCATACGCGGAGACTTAGGCATCGTGTAAAGTATAGTTTCAGTTGGAAGGAAAACAAGGACGACAGATGTATCTGCAAAGCTCTTTCCGGAAATCGATTCTCACCCTGCTGGCGGGCGTTTCGCTGGCGAGCGTGGTTGTCTTCGCGGTGGTCCCGCACTCCATCCACGCGCAGAACCGCATGGCGTTCTCCGCCGTATCGTCGTCGAGCGGGCATGTTGCGCTCGGCCTGGCGCTGCGCAAGCTCAGTGTCTCCGGCACGTTTCTGCAAGCGCCCGCGCACCCCGACGACGAGACCAACGCGCTGTTCACACTGTTCGGATATGGCATGGGACTGCGCGTGATCGACGTACAGAATAATCGCGGGGACGGCGGGCAGAACGAGATCGGACCCGAGTTGTTCCGCGACATCGCCGTGCTGCGCACTTCCGAATTGGAATCGGCGCACCGCATCGATGGCGCGGAACAGTATTTCACGCGCGCCATCGACTACGGCTATTCGTTCGATCCCGAGGAAGTGATTGGGAAGTGGGGGCGCAAGGACATTGTGGGCGACTACGTTCGTCTGTGGCGCACGCTGCGGCCCGACGTGATTGTCACCATGAATATCCAGGGCCGCGGCGGCGACCGCGCTCACGAGGCCACCACTGTTCTGGTGCGGGAATCGTTCCGCGCGGCAGGCAATCCGGCCATGTACCCCGAGCAGATCGGCGAGGGATTGCGGCCCTGGCAGCCCAAAAAGTTGTATTTCGCGGGTGGCGCTCCCGGCGGCGGGGGCGGTGGACGGGGCGGCGGCCAGACTGGCGCGGAGGCGGCCAAGCTCACTCCGGTCAACACCGGCGCCTACGACGAACTGCTGGGCCGCACGTACGCCGATATCGGCAACGACGCCCACAGCAATCATAAGTGCCAGGGCGTGGGCGGACTCGGCGGCGGATTCGGCGGTGGACGCGGTGGCGGCGGCGGTCCCGCTGGCGCGGCGGCCGGCCGTGGCGCTCCCGCCGGCGCCGATGGCCCTCCGGCTGCCGCCCGCGGCGGTGGATTCCCCGGCGGAGGCCGTGGCTACACGCTGGTCGATACTACTATTTCAGGACAATTGCAAAAGGAAGAGGCGTCCCTGTTGGATGGCGTGGATACCAGCCTGACGGGCATCGCGCAGTATGCCGGTCCCAATCCGCCGCGCGCGCTCACCATCGGCCTGGCCGCGATTCTTACGGACGCCAGGACTGCTCAGAAGGCCTTCGCCGAAGGCAGCGACAGCGGGACGGCGGCGCCGGTGGAAGCCGGTCTGGCCGCCGTACGGGCGTTGCGCGCGCAACTCGGCGGTCTGGCGCTCAGCGAGCCGGCTCGCTATGAGGTGGATTTCCGTCTGCGGCTCAAGGAGCGCGATTATCAGGATGCCGTGCTGGCCGCCCATGATGTCACGTTCGACGCATTGGCGGACGACGGGCTGGTGGTGGCCGGGCAGCCGGTGCAACTGTTGTTGACGGCGACCAATCACGGCGCATCGGATGTCGCCGTGACCGGCGTGGAAATCGCGGGCTTCGAAGAGCCCGGCAATTGCGCCCTCGGACCGGCCGGGAAAGGCGCGGCGTACACCTGCAACGCGCAAGCCCACGTGCCCAAGGACGCCAAGCCGACCACGCCCTACTTCAGCGACAATTACTGGAAGCATCCCGAGAATCAGGCCATCCAGATATTCGAGCCGGGCGTTCCGTTCGGCGTTCCGTTCGCCCCCACGCCATTCCGCGTCACGTTTCATCTGAAAGCCGGCAGCGCCGAGGTCACCAGGGAACTGCCCATCGAGAACCGCTACGTCAAGGACCTTTATTTCGGCGACAAGCGCATGGAGCTGAACGTGGTCCCGGCATTTTCGGTGCGCCTCGCTCCCACTCTGGCCGTGATTCCGGCGGCTTCCGTGGGCGGTGCGGCCAAGGCCGTGGAGCGGGAAGTTCACGTCACCGTCACCAACGGCATGAAGAGCGCGGCCAAAGCGAACGTGACCTTGGAAGCTCCGGCGGGCTGGAAGGTTACTCCGGCCAGCGTGCAGATTGCCTTGACGCACGAAGATGAATCGCTGTCGGCCCGCTTCCAGGTGACTGCCCCCCTCCAGCCGAAGCTCGGCGATTATACCCTGCGCGCGGTGGTGACTTCGCCCGAGACCGGCGATCGGAAGTTCACCGACGGATACCTGGAGATCGAGTATCCGCATGTCCAGCGCCGCCAGGTGATTGAGCCGGCCGAGATCGCCCTGAAAGTAGTGGATGTGAAGACCGTGCCCAACGTCAATGTAGGCTACATCGTCGGCGTGGGCGATCAGGTGCCGCCGGCTATCGAGCAATTGGGAGCGAAACTCACGTATATCGACCAGGATGAATTGGCCTGGGGCGATCTTTCAAAGCACGACGTGATCGTGACGGGTGTGCGCGCCTACGAACGCCGCCCCGACCTGCGCGCGTACAACCGCCGCCTGCTGGACTATGTGGAGCGCGGCGGGACGGTCATCGTGCAGTACAACAAGATGGAATTCAACCGCGAGGATTACGGTCCCTATCCCGCTAAAGTAAGCGGCAACCGCGTCTCCGATGAAACCGTGCCGGTGAAGGTGCTGGTCCCCGGCGACCCGGTGTTCAACTTCCCGAACAAGATCGGGCCCAACGCGTGGACCGGGTGGGTGCAGGAGCGCGGCCTCTACTTCCTGGGTGACAAGGATCCGAAGTATATCGACTTGGTCTCCATGGTGGATTCGTTCAAAGACAACCCGGGAGAGAAGCTCGGCTCGATGGTGGAAGCCCGATATGGAAAGGGGAAATGGATTTACCTGGGGCTGGGGCTGTGGCGTCAATTGCCGGCTGGAACCGACGGGGCGTACCGGCTGCTGGCTAATTTAATTGCTTTGCCGAAGGCCCCCGCGCAGGCCGCGCCTGCCCGGAAGACCAACGGAGAGCTGCACCGGTAACCGGGTCGGCGCAGCGGCGATTGAATAGGTTCAGAACTCCTGATGTCGTGGAATTTGCAGTGAGCCCGCAGGTGGGGCAGGCGGTGCTCGCCTTCGCTCGATCCTATTCGAGCAGCGGGCCTCATTCAGTGCGGACGGGCAGGCGAGCACCGCCTNNAGCCCATTTTCCCCGCCAAGCTGAAGCTGCGGGGCGACATCAGGAGTTCTGAGGTTATTTCCACACAGGCCCTTAGTTAGTTTCTGTCGCGAAACTCCGACTCGTAACGGCAAAACCGCTCCCTCGCGGTCGCGGCTCAGTAACAAGTTCCGTGGAATCAGGCGCGACTGTTACCGAGCCGCGACCGCGAGGGAGCGGTTTCTTGCGTTTCGCGACAGAAACTAGTCAGCCCGCGATTCTCATCGACTTTCTGCCGCGGGACCCACGGGGCGCCCCGACAGGACCGTGTCTGTGGCGCAGCCGCGCTGTGCTTCCGTGCATCCGTGGTGAAAGCGTTTCCTATTTCCTGCCGGGTTGGAATAGTTCCAGCAGGATGTTGTCCTTCCCATCCCACACGCCGCCGCGGTACAGGCCGTTCGCATCCGGAGTTACACTCAACGACGTCTCTTTCTTATTGCGCATGACGGTCACATTGACCGCACCCTTATTTCTCGCCGCGCGCAGAGCACCCGAGATCTGTTGAGGCGTGGAGATCAATGTATCGTCGATCTTAGTGATCACGTCACCAGCCTTCAGCCCTGCCTTTTCAGCAGCCGAGTCCTTATTTACCGAGCGGACCAGCACGCCCTCCTTCACCCCGAAGAAATCGGCCAATTGCGATTCCTGCCCCAGCGCTTCGCCCACAATGCCCAACGACGATGCGCCCATCAAGGTGCGAAACTGCGGAAAATCGAGCTGCGGCATCGGTGGCATGGCGGGTACCGGGGTTTGCGGCGGCCCCATCGGCTGTACCCAGCTTGGCGGACTCATCGGGACGGCGCCGCCGCCGAGTTCCACTTGAAACTCCTTGCGCGCGCCTACCGTAGCGGTCAAAGTCTGCGCGGCCCCGTTGCGCCATACGTTGATCCTGACCTCGCGATGAATCGGCGTCTCATGCACCAGGCGCTTCAAATGCTCCCAGCCTTCCACCTTCTGGCCGTTGTATTCCAACACCACGTCGCCTTCCTTCAAACCAGCCTTGGCCGCGCCGCTGTCCGGTTCCACACTGGTCACCTCCACCCCGCGTTCCTCTTTCAGCTTGAGGGCCTTGGCGCGGTCGGAAGTAATGTCCTGTGCACTGACGCCCAGGTACGGACTCTCCACGGTTTGCAGGCCCGAAGCGGTCCGCGCGCGCTGCGCCGGCTGAGGGGTCTGCGCAAACGCCAGACCCGCCGCTACACATGCGGTTCCTATTCCCAATACCATTTTCATTGCGATGCCTCTGTTCATTGACGTCTGAGGAATATCGTGCCGGACGAAGCTGAAATCTGCAACAGCGGGCCGCCGCCGTTGACTTGACCCGCAGCTTCCAAATGCATGCCCCGCAGACGCGGTTGAATTTCCCTGAAGTCCGAGATGATTCGCCGGATGGAATCCGCCATCTGATTCTCGGCACTGATCCTCACACCCACGTTAGACGGAATCAAGACGGTGATGTCACCATTGCCGGTTGCCAGGTAAGATTCCGCCAACTTACTGCCCACCAGATTCGCCACGATGCTGCCCATCGATGTAGACACCCGCATGGGGCCGGTGATCTTACCAAGTTGAATGCCGCCGTTAGCCGAGTCGCAGCGGATGCCCGCGGCCGCGCCCACCCGTACCGGCCCCGCCATATTCCGCGTGGTCACGATGCCCGCCGCCACATCCACAATAATCGGCCCGCCGCCGTTGATGGCCGTCACCGGGCCGTTGACGAAGCCCAGGTGGACCGTGCCGCCGCCGGTTTCCGCCCGCGCGCTACCGCCCACCGAAAGGGCATTGATATCGCCGCCATTGGTCCGCAGCACCACTTCCCCGCGCACCGCTTTTGCGGTGATCGCGCCGGCTCCGGTGCTGCAGTGCAGAAAGCCGTCTACCGTACCCGCGTGAATATCGCCGCCCCCCGTGGAGAGCGTGCAGTCGCCGTGAATGCGGTCGACAGTCACCTGGTCCGCGCCGGTTTCGACAGATAGCGGCCCATCGATACCGGAGGCTTCCACCGCGCCGTCGGAATTGGAGACCACCGCTTCCTGCAGGCGCGGCGCGCGCATCGCCACGCTGGCCATGGCATTGCGGCCGGGAGTGGTGAGCACCAGCCAGCCGTTCTGCGGCTCGATGCGCAGTTCGGCTTTCTCCAACAGGCTGCGCGCCTGCTCGCGGGTCCGCGCCCGCACGCTGACTTTGACGGTGAACTGGAAGTTTGCCGAGACATTGCCTTCCAGCGTCACCGGCCCATGACCGACGATGCGCACCCGCGGTTTCGCGGCGGCCGTCTCATGGAACGTGCGCACCCAAAGGTCGCCTTCCTGCGTCAGCCACGGCTGGGCGCAGGCGGCCATCGGCATAAGCGCCGTGCTCGCCAGAACGTTAAAAAGTGCCGATCGACGCATTCCAGTCCTTTAGAACCTTGGAGGCCTTCAACCGCACTCCGCTGTTATCTTCCCGCTGCATCAGATTCTGTAACACCCCCACCACCGAATCGTCCCGCCGCGTCACCATCAGGTCGATCACTTGCATACGCATCGCCGGATTGGCGTCGTTGAGCAACACTTGCGACAGAGTCTTGAGCACCCGCGGATCGCCCGCCATGGGTTTCAAGGCATTCAGCGCACTGAGACGGACCCCGTCGTTGGGATCTCCGGAGAGCGTATTGAGCAGCGAATCCAAAACCTGCGGAGAATCGGCGCGATTCTTTAGAAGGCCCACCGATTCGACGCGCACCGCCGGGTTCTCGTCGCGCGAACCGGCCAGAATGAGGCGCTGGATGTTAGGGTCTTCCAACCTGCCGGTCACTTCCTGGCGGCGCGTCTCGTCCAAGGTGATCTGCAAGCGGCCGTCATCGCCGGCCTTTATGGAACGCACCGTGGAGAAAACGTTGTCGGAGGGGACTGTGGAAAGCGTGGGGCCGGCGGTGCTGGAGAAACGCGCCACCGAATACCCCAGCAGGATGAGGAGCAGCGCCCCCACCGGCTGCCGCAACCGGCCGAAGCCGGCGAAGGTGGCGCCCATGGCTTCCAGGAACAAGGCCCACGGACCTTTGGCCGGTTTCGCCTGGCGCGGCGCACCGCCCACGATGGCCGCCATCAAGTCGTCCCGGCATTCGTCCAGCAGCGCGGGCGGAAGTTCCGTCTGCCGCCGGTCGAGTGCCGCCGCCAGTGTCCGCTGCTGTTCCATTCGGGCAGCGCACGGGGCGCACTCATGCAGGTGCTGGTCCACCTGTTCTTCCTCGTCCGGTGCGACCTCACCGTAAAAATAGAGCGGAATCAGCTTCGTAACCGAATCGCAGTTCATACAAAGTCCCCTAGCACGCCACGCATTTTCTGTGTCGCCCGAAAGAGACAGTTCTTTGCCGCCTCTTCTGTGGTGCCGAGCATTTCACCGATATTCCGTAATCGCAATCCCTGATAGTGCCGTAACTCGAAAACCATGCGTTCCCGCGGCGTAAGACCGACCAGCGCGCTCTCGATGCGCTGTTTGAGTTCCCGGTTCCACGTGCTGCGTTCCGGGTCTGCCGCGGCCGCTTCCTCTTCATACGACTCCATGCGGTCGATGGGCCCGTCGGACGTTTCCACCACCGCCGCTTCCTCTTTGCGGACTTTCCGTTTCCGCAACTGGTCCAGACAGATGTTCGTGACAATCCGGTACAGCCATGTATGGAAACTGCAATCGAAGCGNNTCGTATGTGCGCACCAGTTGCTCAAAGGCATCCTGGTCGCCGCGCTGTGCCGCCCGAATTAGCGTGTCGACTTGGGGACTCACTCGGGCGCCTGTCGCTCCGGCTGCATCCTGGGCCATAGGGCTTTAGACTGTCGTTTCCCAAACTCCCATTTCCATCTGTCTAGTGAATTCGACGCACGTGTTGCCGAAAAGTCACGGTCGTGGTCGCAGTGTCCGATTCCGGAGCGCTCCGAGGGCTGGTTTACGACTGTCCAAACGATTGATTCCGAGGTTTTTGTCCGGAGAATCAGTATACCGCGAGAGGGGCGTGTTCGAAAATGGGACGAGTCGATTATCGGCGACCCTCGGCGGCCGGCCCGAA
The DNA here is from genome assembly GCA_003164075.1 of Bryobacterales bacterium. The sequence goes on from PLRZ01000473.1 coordinate 14,715, forward strand.
AGACGGTGCGCTACCATGGTCGAAGCTTCATGCAAAGACGCGACTTTCTCAAGTTTGCGGGGTTGGCCGCCGCCAGTCCGCTGGTGGGCCAGGAGCACCACTCCTTTCTGGCGCCGGCCGGTACCGAAGACGTGGCCAAGACCGATTTCACGCTGCAAATCGCGCCAGTCACGGTGGAGTTGGCGCCCAATCGCATTCTCAGCACCGTGGGGTACAACGGCGCCTCGCCGGGACCGCGGCTACGGATGAAGGAGGGCGTACCGGTTACGGTGAACGTGGTCAACCAGACTGACGTGCCGGAGTATGTGCATTTTCACGGATTGCTGATTCCGGCCGATGTGGATGGCGCGGAGGAAGAAGGTACCCCTGTGGTCCCCCCGCATGGAAGCCGCCGCTACCAGTTCACGCCCACGCCGGCCGGCACCCGCTGGTACCACACCCACACGATGTCGATGGACGACCTGCACCGCGGCACTTATACCGGGATGTTCGGCTTTCTGATCGTTGAGGGAGCCGATAATCCCGGCAACTTCGACCAGGAACATTACCTGGCGTTGCGCGATTGGGAGCCCTATTTCACCAACCAGACGATGGACACCGACGATCTCGATCCCCTGCTGGCACAACCGGAGAAGCCGGCAGTGCTGGATACGCGGCCGGCGGGGCTGGAGGTAGCGGCCGATATTTATTCCATCAACGATAAGGCGCTCGGCGCCGGCGACCCGATCCGCGTGAAGGCCGGCGAGCGCGTGATGTTTCACTTTCTGAACGCCAGCGCAATCGAGAACCGCCACCTGGCGCTGCCCGGCCACAAATTCAACGTGATCGCGCTGGACGGAAATCCCGTCCCCACGCCGGGGGCCGTGGACGTGTTGATGCTGGGTCCGGGCGAGCGTATCGATGCGTGGGTGGAGATGAACCAGCCCGGAGTTTGGATTCTGGGCGCGCCGGAGGACCCGGTACGCGAAGGGGGCTTGGGCATTGTCATCGAATACGCCAATCAACACCGCACCCCGCAGTGGGTGGCGCCGCCCAAATCCATTTGGGACTATACCATTTTCGGCAAGCCGGCGGCGCAGGCGGCGCCGGCCGAGCGATTGGACATGGTGTTCGAAAAGGTGCCGCGCGGCGCCGGGAAATTCAACAGCTTCACGGTAAACGGCAAATCCTATCCCCACGACCGGGAGTTTATGCTCCAACAGGGCACGCGCTACCGGTTGACGTTTCATAACCGCACCGACGATGCGCATCCGATGCACTTACATCGTCACCAACTCGAGATCGCCGAGATTTATGGCAAGGCCACATCGGGGGTGATTAAGGATACGGTCGTAGTGCCCACCTACGGACGTGCCAGCGTGGATTTTACCGCCGACCAGCCGGGGCCGACGTTGTTTCACTGTCATATTCAGCAGCACATGGATTTCGGGTTCAAAGCACTACTGCGGTACTCGTANNGCGCAAAGCATGCGCCGAAGAAACACAATCGCCAATTTCAGAACTCCTGATGTCGTGGAATTTGCAGTGAGCCTGCGAAGCTCTCGCCATCGAAAGGAATGGTTCAGCCCATTTTCCCCGCCGGGCTGAAATTGCGGGGCGACATCGGGAGTTCTGAATTTGCGCGGTTTCCGAGTGCGCCGTCCGCGAATCCACCGCCTGGAACAATCCGGCGAAAGATGGAGATGCGAACGTCGCCTTGAGATCTGCCGGATTTGGTTGCACAGGGTTGCGTTCAGAACAGATCCGAATGCGTCCCGGTGCGGACCAGGTACAAATCGTCGCCGTCAACCTTGTAGATCGGCAGCCAGTCCGGCTCGATGTGGCAATCGCGGTGGTGGCTCCATTCGCCGCCGAGCGGGTGACCTTTGTGCCGGGCTGGCAGCGACTCCCTTAATCAGCGGCAGGATGACCTCCCGCAACTTCGCCATGTCCTTGCCGCGCTTTTGAGCGAGTTTCACATCGCGACGGAACTGGGCGCCGCCGATCGGGGTCCGCAACGATCAGATCCCCAGGTCCTTGAAGAGCGCGCCGGCGGAACGTGATCGCTTTCCCTTGCCCCTGTCCGCGGCGCGCATGGCCTTCACGGTAGTGGCGTTGGGGATCTTCACCTCGAAGGGCAAGGCCTTCTCCGCGGCCACGCGGACCAGCAACATGCGAACCGCGTCGGACACCGAGATGCCCATCCCGGCCAGCGTTTTCGCCGCCCTCTGCTTGGTCTTCTCGTCCACGCGCACGTGAACCATGGTCGTCGCCATCGATCTGTACCTCTCTGAGATACATTGTATCGCAACGGGGCCGCATCCCCGACGCGTTCCAGGGAGGCGTGATCGCGATCTCAGCCCTTGCCAGGGGGAGCCGCCTGGTATTTGGTTTCGGGCCGACGATCCGTCCAGGCGCCGGGGGAGGGTACAGTCAGGTCTTCGTGAAGTTGACCCAGGTTTGTCCCTGCCAGGCCCGCGAGGACGAACGAGACACTCGACAAGCGGGCGGTCCGTCTCGCCGTCAAGTGCAGATGCGCAGCGACCCAGCCGCCATGCCGATTAGGCTCCTTCCCAATCCGCAAGTATGTGCTACAGTGTTCGACGACCACTTTATGCCAGATCTAGCATACAATGGAGCTTGTGCCCGTAGTGCCGGAACAGCCGCGCAAACTGATTTGGCTTGTCGACTCGCTCGTTCGGTTGACGGGCTTTCCGCCGATGGTTCGGAAGAAGCTCGGGTTCGCGTTGTACCAGTCGCAGATCGGTCAGAGACATGAGAGCGCGAAGATGTTGCACGGTTTCACGGACACGATCTGGCAGGTACGCGCCGACGATCCGAGTGGCACGTATCGCACGGTGTATGCGGCACAACTTGGGGAAACGGTCTACGTTCTTCATGCCTTCCAGAAGAAGGCAACATCTGGAATCGCGACCCCAAAACGGGAGTTGGATCTAATCCGGCAACGGCTTCAACTTGCGCGGAAGTTAGCGGAAAAGTAAGGAGAGGGAAGATGCCTAATCGAGAGTTTACGCCGAGTTCCGGAAACGTGTTCGCCGACCTTAACCTTCCACATGCAGATGACCTGCTGGCGAAAGCCGGGTTAGCCGCGAAGATCATCGCGGAGATCCAGCGGCGACGACTCACGCAGAGCCAGGCGGCCGCGATTCTCGGAATCGATCAGCCCAAGGTCTCAGCGCTCAGGCAGGGCAAACTGTCCGGTTTTTCGATCGAGCGTCTGATGCGGTTTTTGCTGGTGCTTGGACGCGACATCGAAATAACGGTTAAGGGAAGGGCAAAGTCGAGGTCAGTGGCTAGACTCCGCGTCGCGTGACTTTCCAGCAGCCAGCCCGCAAGTCGGGTGGAGCATCTCTCACGACTACCGCTCAGTGCGGCGTGTATTTCGGGATGATTTCCTGTGTCAGCGCACGCTGCCCATTCGCGTCAGAGCAAGCGCGCCATCGTCGGCCGTCCGCAATTCCTTGGCCGCAAGCATCTTGGTGATTGCGGCATTGAGTGTCGCAGGCTTTTGGCGGGCAGCGTCACGGAGTTGCGCGCGGGTGAGCCTGTTGGCGCTCGCGTGCCCCAACACTTCCTCTCGCGCAGTGATCCCTGTCTGGAGCACGAGCGGCTTGCCATCCGGTTCGTGGATGAGCGAATGCTGGAGCTGCACGATGTTCGCGATCGTCTCGGCGATGACTTCGCGGTCGGCGTTCCAGGCGATGCGACTGGAGCACCGGCGAAGACAAAGCAAAAATCGCTTGTTTATCAGGCTGGTAAGTGATTGAAAGGAATGGCGGGGACGACGGGGCTCGAACCCGAACATGGCGGTACCAAGGAGTAGCGGCGCGTGCTAAGTGGTTGTGTTTTCAGTGTGCGCCGGAGGCGAATGTCCATGCCGTACCGGCGTGTTTTCCTGGGAGTCTTGCAAGAGTCTTGCATGGAAAAGGCGGTTCTCTCTTCTCACTGAGCGGAGCCCCGCGACTGGAACTTTAGGAACCTCGCTTCATCCTCCGGGGTAATCGACGGCGGAACTCGCCGCAGAGCATCCAACAGGATGGGTGTCGAAATCGGGGCAGCCAGCTCACATGCGGCACGAGCAGACTCCTCGACGAGCATCTTGATATCGCTGGCCGAATAGCCATCGAGGATGGCTGCAACACCACGGATATCGAGATCAGGTTCGATAGGCCGCTGTCGCAAATGAAACTCCAACATGGCGAGCCTCGCCTCCGAATCCGGAGGTGGGATGTACACCAGTTTGTCGAACCTTCCGGGCCGACGGACCGCGGGATCGATCTTTTCTGGCAGGTTCGTGGCTGCAATCACCAGGACTTTGCGGTCAGCGCAGCCTTCGAGATTCGCGAGGAACTCGTTCACTTCCTCCGACTTGTATTGCTGGTGGCCGCCGAGTTCGGACCTGGACGGCGCGAAAGCATCAAACTCGTCAATAAATAGGACTGACGGCGCTTTCTCTAGAGCCAGATCAAACATCTCGCGTATTCGTAGCACTGTATCGTGGATGTATCGGCTCCCTACATCGGACGGCTTGATGTCCTGAAAAAAGTAGTTGAGTTCTTCGGCCAGTTGGCGTGCTATGTACGTCTTTCCGCATCCCGGCGGTCCATAGAAAAGAATTCCGTTGGGGAAGCCAATCCGGTATTTTTCGTAGATCGCCGGACTTCGCAAAGGGCCAACTATCTCCTTCCGAAGCTGCTCCTTGAGAACACCCATTCCAGCGACTTGGCTCAGCCCTCGATTCTCGCCTGTTTGGGGGACATCGCCAAGGCTTAAGACCGATTCGCTATCCGTAGCCGCCAGGTATCCGATCAACACATCGAGCGCATCAGCGGACATACACCGATTCCAGGAGGCCACCTTATCGATGTTGGCGGCGACGGCCTCCGGATCTATGCCAGTGCTGCACGATAAGAGCACGGTGGCGAGGTCGTGCAAGACTTGAGCCCTGGACGCACTCTCCGCGAACGCCGCACAGACCGGGACCAGCCCCTCTTTGGAGATCCACAGCAAAGAAGAGCACAGAATGGGCCGGAGATTCGCCTCCACAGCGTTTTCCAACAACTTAACGCTCGCAGCCAGCAGGGGCCCCCACTGTACGTTCTGCATTGACGAGATGTTGCCGGGCAACCAACGGCCATGGACACGGATCGACCGCGTGTTGTTGCCGAGATCCTCGGATAGGTCCGTTACGAGATGTTCATCGAGAATGCGCCACCATTCGGTCAGGCCATCCCTGTCTGGCTCCGTTGAACGGACAAGTATTAGATCGGAATCGGCCGACGTTTCAAGTAAATACACCTCGATTGACTCGTCGGAATGCAACGCCTTTCGCACTGGCGGGAGATCTCCGACTCGGAATCCAAGCGGTAAGGTGGGGCGGCGCGTGATGAATTCCATAGGTGTCAGTATTGCCGTAGACCAGGCGGTTTGGCGCGCTCCTCGTCTGCTGCTTTCTCGTCCTGCGGCCAGAGCTTCCACAAATGCTTGACGGCTTCGCGCAGAGAAACGGAGTCACCCTTGCGAACAGCCAACTCTCCGGCGTCGAGCCACTTCCTAGCTTCCTGCTGATTCACGAATCTCTGCCCGGAGCGCTGTTGAGCTTCAAAGGTATCCTTCCAGTACTTGTCTTGATTAGATCGAACACGCCCGCCGTGAGCATCCAGATCTTCGCCGGCCTTTCGAGCACCTCTCTGATCGTCGCGGCTCAATGCTTCCTCAAGTTTGCGCTTCAGTTGTGCGCTTTCCCGCTTCTCGACCTCAGTCCCAAATTTCTCGGTGATCTGTGTCGTCCTCTCAGCCCGCGCCATTAGTTTTTCGTTTTCTGTCACGGAAATAGCACCAGATCCAGTCGCCCCTTCGAGGGGAACCAGGCGCCTCCGGATGTCCCGCATCCGTGCGAGCACGCGGCTGGCGAAATCCGGGTCATCGGAGAGTTCTCCCGACCCGAGATCCAGGTCCACATCCTCAAGGTCTCTCCTGAGCCGGGTAACTTCCTGGACTGCGGCTGGGTCGTCTCGTTCGGCCACGACCGGCTCCACGGCTGCGAGCCGATCGAGCAATGGCCCAATGGAATCCGCCAGTCTGTCCATTTCTTCCTTCGGGGTTTTCTCCTCCCTGTCGGGCACATAAATCTCCTCGGACAATGGCTCGTTGCCATTGGGCAACTCAGCATCGACCGTGATCCGTCTGGACTCGTCAATATGCACCGTCAGGACAATCTCGGCACCCGCCGCGATGGGACGGCTCAGGTTGCCACCCCGAATGTTCATGGCCCCAACCCACAGGTTGGCATCGGGATCCTGCCTTGTCTCCCCCTCCCAGACCTTGATAGAGAGGACGTCGTCGCGCTGAGACCCCCGCAGTTCGCGAGCCGCGCGATATTTCACTTGGCGTTCTTTCGGCAATAAAGTGCCCTTCGGAAAAACGATGTCCAACCCGGTTTTCCCACCAGCCATTACAACCTCAATCCCGATCGAATGGGGAATCGGCGGCGCCCCCGGCACCAGACCATGGCGGATACTCAGTTCATTTGATTCCAGATCAACAAGCGATCCATCGGCTCGTCTGGCATAGACCCAATACCGGGTCAGTTTGCCTTCCACCAGACGCACGGGGAGATCGACGAAAGCGTCATTCTCCAGTTGAATCCACCCGCTGGTCCAAAAGCCACCGTCGGCGTCGATTTTGATTTCCTCGATGGCATGCGGCGGCACCACCCTCCCGGTGACTGGCGCTTGTAAATCCGAGCTGACTTTGTCATATGCAAGCACCAGATTCACTTTCCCGCCCCTGCTCACCGAAGGTGCGGCCGCCCGCGCCCAATCGACACTGGCGGCAAATATCGCCGCGCCGCGCGCGACCACAGTCATCGGGTCGATAGAGGAGTCCAGCTTGATCCCAACGCCATCGGTTAAAGCCGCCCTCAGATACGGAATTCGGGTCGGCCCACCCACCAGGAGAACGCGATCAAGACCGGACGCGGACAGACGAGCCCCGGAAAGAGCCTCACGAACCAACCCCACGCAAGTACGAATCAGCGGTTCGATTTCCTTCTCAAAGGCAGATCTGCTGACTTCAATCTCGGCTTCGATTGGCGCTCCAAGACGGTCAAGCCCGACGCCCTCGATGCTGACAATAACGGAGTCACGGGTACTGAGATCAATTTTGGCATCTTCGGCCTTCATCAAAAGGCGCCTCAAAAGCCGCAGTCGCTCCGGAGAGGGTGCTTCCGGCAACTCGAATTCCCTTTCAAGTGCGGGAAGGAAAGCTTTCTCCACAATGAGGCGATCCATATCCTTGCCGCCCAGTAGGTTGTTCCCCTGGTGCTCCAGGATGGTGAGCCGCCCTTCCCGCGTTGAGACTACGGCGATGTCGAGCGTACCGCCGCCCAAATCGAATACGAGCCAGTATTGATCCCACGACTGCGGTCCTACCCCGTACGCCACGGAGGCCGCAATAGGCTCCTGCAATAGGTACGTTTCCGTAATTCCCGCCAGCGTGGCGGCACGCGAAGTTGCTTCACATTGTAGGGTGGCGAAAGCCGCCGGAACTGTGATAACAGCCTGCTGAATTTCCTCATGCGTTTGAAGACGCACGTCCTCTTTCAGGCTCTTCAGGACCTCGGCGGACAATTCCTCCGGCAACATGTTGCGGCCAGAAGCGGGGAAGGATTTGCTGACCTTCTGCCCCATTGAGCGCTTAAATTCGGTAGCAACGTTGTCAGGATCCTCGATGACCGCGTTGTACGCACGTTTACCAACCAGTAGCCGGCCGCGCTTGGAGATGTGCACCGCCGACGGCGTGACGCTCATTTGATCGTTGTTCTGGTACGCATGAACCTCGACACCGTTGGACCGCGCAACGGCTGAATTCGTCGTCCCAAGATCGATACCGAATCCGTATTCCACACTCATCCACCAACCTCCTCACGGGGTGCGCCACGACGAACCGCTACTTGGCCAGGGCGAATCAGTCGCCCATTGCGCAACACAATGGGAGCGAGCATTACTTCAATCTTGACAGATTCCGCCGGGGCGCCGGCATCCTCTTCCGAGTCCACCACGTCTACCGCCAGGCCCGGGTCATATGGTTGTCCCACGAGATCGCAGGTTTCGAATCCGAGCCCATCGAGAAAGGAAGTCAGGGTGCGAGCGGCCTGCCGTGCCACTACTCTATCCTTTTCAAAGCCTCTCGCAAGGGCCCAGCGCTGGAGTCGCCAACCATCGATGGCAAGTTCCACCAGTGCCGATAGACCCACTTCGACTGTCTCGTCCATTGCGCCTCCCGCCCCAGGTGTTGGGTGGGTATCCCGACATTTGATCCTGACCGTTTCTAGCGGCACCGTCGCATTATTGCTCCGGTCGTTTGACACCGCCGCCACCGAAGTCTTCGGCCGAAATTGCCTCCGTCCGCGCCGTCCCATTCGGCACGGCGTGCAGAGTCACACTGTTGATGGAGGACCATATTTTGTTGGCCTCGCGAGTCTCCGAAAATATGAACGGTTCCTCGAATTTGGAGAACGCACAATCCTGCCTGAAGGAACCGGTAGTAACATCCCAATCTCGGCCGGTTGCGAACTCCAACACATAGTTCCCCACCGGAATTTTCGGGATGGTTAGGTCGCTCATGGCTCGTACGTAGACCAATCGGAGCGTGACTTGATCGTCTGCGGTCTTCAATTTCACGACGGCGTCCTTGTTCGTATAGTTGCTGATCTTGAACTGGCCTCGTCCTGCGGTGCTGGGCAGAGGGATGAGGTTGGTACCGTTGGGCAAGGAAACAGGATCGTGAGTCTCCGTAACCGTGGGCGGGTCCTTTTTGCTGCTGAGTTCCAAGTCCGCAATGGAAGGCTCCCACTTTGGGCTGTTGATGCTCTTAATGAGAAGCGGTATCGCTGCGAGAATCGCGATCCCAACGACGATAACCAGTGGTCGCCTAATCCGAGAATCCGGTGCTTTCGAAAATGTCGAAGACGTGGTTCGTCGCGCCCCACTACTGGATCCGGCGTCCACAGTTCGGGAAGATCCCGGTTCTGATGCTGACCGTTGCTTCTTCGCCCTGGCAAGTTGGCGCGTGACCTCTTCCCTCAGCCGTCCGCCGTTCGAGGTCAGCGGGAGCGCCTTTGAAGCAAGAGCACACACGGCATCATAATCATCTTTGCAGGCGAATTCGTGTGCCATGAGATACAGGCACTCTGCAGCTGCATCCCGCACCCGGGTCACAATTTCACGATTGCTTCCGCAACTTGCGAGGATAGTAGCCATCCACGGCTCGGCTTCGCGCTCGTAATCGCCACTTATCGTCTTGGAGATGACCCGAATGGCACCCGCAGTGCCGCGGCTTGCCTGAATCTCGCGTCGGCACTCCAGCAGGAGGGATTTGCATAACTGCAAGAATCCGGCGACACTCGGTGGGTCGTCCACCTGCGAGGAACTGCCGTGGGTACCCCCCGAGTCAATAGATGAGTTCTTATCCCCTGATTGCCCCGATCCAGTTACTGTCTGAGGCGGGGTTCGGCGGGGGATCTCCCCGTACAATTGCGCGCGCCGCCTGGCGATTTCATTGGCAGCATATGAATTCTCCGGCGCGAGTTCGGCTGCCGCTGCCATCAGGTTTGATGCCTTTCCGCGGTCATCACAGTGTTGGAAGCCTTCTGCTATCGCGAGGAGACATGCTGCGGCCGCAGCCCTTGCTCTAACAGCGTGGGGGCTCGTTTCTGAATCCGTGGTGATGATTCTTGCGAGCCACGGCGATATGGTGTTTTCGTATCGCTGGTAGGCTTGCTCGCACATTGTCGCGCGGGTTGCACGAACCTCCTCGCAAAGACCCTCGAACTTTTCGATGTCGGCGTCCTTCCGCCGCCTTCGCTCTTCTACTCCCTCGCCGTCTGGACTTCCCGAGCGGTTCAGATTACCCGGTGCCTCAGAGGCAGTCCGAGTGCGGCTCTTCAAGGCCAGGCTTGAATGATGCCGCGCGATTTCTGCGAGAGTTTCTGAGTCCTGTGCTGCGAGTTCTGCCGCTACGACCATCAGATCCGATGCTCGGGCTGGTTCATCGCAACGTCGAAAACCATCGGCGATCCGTAGAAGACATCGCGCTGCAGCGGCCTTAGCGCTGAGGCAGCGGGGCCCGATTTCTGAATCCGCAGCGCGTATCGTCGAAAGCCATGGCAACACTGTCTTGTCGTATCGCTGGTATGCTCGTTCGCAGACCTGGACCGCCGCTGTGGAAGCGCCTGCCGCGGCCAGTTTGAGAGCCTGCGAGATGTCGGAGGGTGCATCCTGGCAGAGGGATTCGAAGCGCTGTAGTTCCAACTCCTGCTGTCGCGTCCGTTCTCTCTCCCTCTCTTGGGACGCTTCCCCTGAAAACCGGCTGATCGCGCCTTCAATCCGCTCACGAGCCGGGCTGTCTGGAGGCAAACAGGAAAGTGCTAGGCTCATGAGCCTCTCGGCTTCTATCCAGTGATCTGCCCACGTCAATGCGTTCCCGAGGCCAGCCAGAAAATCGCCGTACTCTTGTCGCACGCGCAACCCCGCTACAGAGCGGGTGCCAGCCATTGCGACGAAGTCTCGGTACCTCGGTTCCAGTTCCTGCTTCCATCGGTCTACTGCTGCCTCGCATGGTTTTTCGTTCGACTTCGCGCTGGCTCTGTCCTGCCGGATATCTGCCCAACAGCGTTTAGTAATCTCTTTTGAATTGCGGACCAGATTGTCCTCATATGGTCCAAATACGCTCTCCTCGATGGCAGATCCTATTTCGGATGGAAGCGCCGTGCGAACGATCCTAAGGGCGCGTCGGCAACGGTCAAACTCGGATCGGGAAGCTGCATCGCGCGCCAGTTGGGCGATAGGTTCAGTCACAAGTTGGAGCGATTCAGCCTTGAGTTGATCGAAATCTTCAAGCGATGCCAATGGCTCGAAATCACTTAATTCTTCAACATCCCGAAATCCGCTCCAGAACTCTTCTGATTCAACCAGGTTCGTCCACATTTGGAGCGCGATTCGCCAATGATCGGCATCCTGTACAGCCGCATCCTTCATGAAGCACGCTGCCAGGGCGAGCACTGCCGCATCATGGTGATCAGCAGGAAGCAGGGAGGACCGCAGCGCTGCGACCGAATTGTCGATGGTTTTCGGGGAAATATCCGCGACAAAGGTCTCAGATTGAGAGATCCAAAAGAGCCTCGCGGTCAATCGCTGGCGTGAATTGTTCAGCCTCCCCAGCGCATCCGAGATGGAACTCCGGTCGTGTTGGGATTGGCTGTACCATTCAAGATCCCAGGGCGAAGGCGGACGTCTCACTCCCACTCGCACTGCACGATCCAGAGCAGCGGCGCGTTCTAGGATGGCTTTCTGGGATGCGTTGCCTGGCAGGCCCAGCACTCGAAACGCATTCTGCGCGACCTGTTGCAGTAAAGCAGATTGCTCATCGGACCCCATCCCGGTCAGCCTCCCTGCCGTATGGTGGATGTCTGTCTCAGCATCTCGTCGCGATGGGCTGATACGGTCGGCGGCTGATGGTCATAGGTTTCTGTAAGACAGATCCGATTCCGGCCGCGCGGCGGGCGGATGTTTCAGCTACAGCTATATTGTATCGCGGTTGGTGACGTCGCACTCGGACCTGATTGTCCGTTGCGGGGTGCCAGAATCTGGCCCGCCTGGTCTAGTTCAGCGGAACGCCAAACCATACGAAAGCTGCTACATTACGCTTAAATGGATTCGCTGACGGTCTGGATCGGAGCGGCGGTGGTACTGATCGGTATCGCCGCTTATGCGTTCAAGCAGGCGGCAAATAGAAGGGTGGAGCGCCTCCGGAAGGAGCACGCCTCCCCGAACCCGTCCGTCGTTTCCCCTCGAGGCTCGGTGCAAAGAGGCCGGAGCGCCCGATGCGAGGCCGAACGTCAGAAAATGCGTCCGCTGACCAACTATAACGAAGAAGTGATTGACCGGCTAGTTGCGTTTGAGCGGGACCGAATGCCGCACGCCTCCGAAGAGGAACTGCATTCCGCCGCTCATGAGCGGTTGGTTCGAGACAATCGCTAGGTCGTTCCGTGTCCAGCCGTTTATCCGCCACCACCTTGCGCCGACCGCTCAGCCATTTTCCGTCGTGCAATCTACGAATGCATTCGCCCTCTGATCGGGTGAATCTGCAACTTAATGCGAAATGCCGCTTGAGGTTCGGCGCGGCCCGATCAATGAATCGAGGTGCCATGAACCTCGAACGCGGTAGTATCCTTTTCAACCGGACCATCGAGCAGTGCCGGAGCGTCGGTCGCCGTGGTGGTCGCGCCCGTGCCCGGAATCTGCGCGCACGTAAGACGTCATGTGTGGCGGCGGTCCCGGCTGCCACCCAATCGGAAGACGAGACAGCCCGCCAAGCTATCGAACGTATCGATGCTCAGTGCCCGTGGCTCAAAGGCTGCGAGTTTCGCACCACAGGCCGACCCGCGTAGCACCGGGCCACCACAAACCCAACGGTTGGCGCACAGGGGCGCGACAGCGCGGCTTGACGGCACCTGGTGGTAGCGGACTGCCAGCACGCTGTCACCAAGCATGGGGCGCCGCCAAGCGCCGCAGCCGGAGAAGGACTTCATACGGAAGCCGCCTGACCATCCGGCACGTATGGCGCGGGCCGTGGCATTAGGCCGGCGCGTGGCAGAATGCGCTCGATTTGGATCTGGTCGAGTTCCTGGTGACGAACAAGTTCGCCGGCCAGCGCGGCGATCAGGTGCCAGTGCTGGTCGACAAGATCGCGGGTCCGCGCCCGCAACCGGTGGGCAACGCGAACCGCAGCTCGCCAACCGTATGGCGGTTCGCACAGCGACAGCATCATGCAGTCGCTCGCAGCGTTCCGCAAATCACAGTCCACGCGCGCGGGAAATTCGATTGGTCCAGGCGGCGCCGGCGTTACACCGGCGCTACTGAACCCAGCCAGGTATCCCGAATTCCCGACCCGGGCGCTCTTGTCGGCCATGATCGAAAGCTTCCACACGAAATCGCCGCGGGCCCACTGCGCGATGGCATGCCCGGCTTCATGATGCGCAAGCAGTTCTTCCGGCGTACGCCACCGCTGCCAGCCCGGCGCCGAGCCCTGGAGAGCCCGGCGTGCGGCGGCTTTGCCGGCGAGGTGCACGACAACGGCCGCTTCGAAGCGAGCAATGATGCGCTCGGTCTCCGCCGTCACGCCGCACTCCCTACCGTGAACGTCGGATCGCCGGCGGCGTAGTTCACGCCAAGGAAACTGATGGAACAGCTACCAAGCTGGAGGTCGCCGTTGCGCCACTTGATACTGTACCTGCGGCTCGTCCGACCATCGTCTTCCCTGCCGGCAAGCTCAGGCCTATCGCGCCGGATCCGAGCTTCGACCGTGCTGGCCCAGGATTCCACCAGGTGCACCGCGGGCGCCACGATCTCGGGATTGGTGAAATGCTCGTCGGCAAGGACAGCAACCAGCGTCGGCCGATCAAGTGAACCGTCCAACAACACCTCCCGCTCCTCCAGCGCAACGGCCTTCGCCTCCAAGCCCTTGGCCTGTTCGAACAGTTCCCGTGAGCGCGGCACCAGGAACCCGGCGTTGATGTCCGCCGTGGCCTCGATCGGGTTGCACTCTTCGATCGGCGCGCCCGTGATGTAGCTGCCGGTCCACTGGCTGTTCCGCTGCGCCAGCAGGATGCTGGAACTGTAGGTGAGCCCCTGCAGGTCCGACAGCTTCCGCAGCAGCGGTTCGCAACGTTTGAGAATGTCGGTGGCCTCCTGCCGGCACCTCGCCGCGATGGAGCGCATTTCGCCAGCGTCTGCTTTGTACCGCTCCTGGATTGCCTTCACACGGCGCTGGCGCACGATGGCGATGGCCTCCTCCGCGGCCGCCACCTCGGCGTGACGCTGTGCCACGCGGGCGGCCGCATCTTCGATTCCGGTGGTGCCGTCTACAACTTCCTGGGCAACACTATGCCGGATGGCATCGAGGTCCAAGATCTTCTGGCGGCGCTTTTCGGTAAGATCGCGTTCGATCTGAAACAGTCGGAGGATCTCCGTTTTGGCCGCCTCGCTGGGCGTCGGCGTCTGAATATTGTTGAACATGTGTTTCTCCTTTTCTCTTGAAGTCGGCCGGATCTCCCGGCCATCGGGTATTCCTACTTGGGTTCGGCGTCTGCGATTGCCTTCGAAAGGCGCCGTAACATTACGTGGCTGTCATCGCGGATCACCTTGTAGATCGCCTCGATGTCGTGCAACGCCGCCACAGCGGGAGCGAGCCTGTCGGCCATGGCCAGCACATGGTCGCGGACGAGCCACGAGAACGTGGTCGCGTACTGCGCCAACTCAGTGGCCTCTTTAAGTTCCCCGGCGGCGAAGCGTTCCAAACGTTCGGCCCGTTTGGCGTCGGCGATTGCTTTCTTCGCCCTGGCGACCAACAGTACGGCTCCTGCATCGCCAGAGAACCTGGTGGTTGTGGCGGCAGGCTCGACGGGGGGCGGCGCTGCTACCGGCCCTGCCGGCCCACGCTTACCTCTGCCGACGTTGTGGGAAGGGTCTGTGCGGCGGGCGATCCAGTCGAGCGCCACCGCCGCATCGACCTTGCCGTCCGGTAGCACCGGCATCCCGGCGTGCACCAACTGCGACACCCGGGGTTTGCTGATCTTCAATCGCCGCGCAAGTTCTGTCTTGGAGATGGTCGGCTGGCAGAAGATCAAGTCGTGATCCTGGTAGTCGGGTCCGTACAAGCTCTTGTCATCGTTCTGCTGGGCACGATGATCTGCCAGAAGGCGTCAGCCTCCACTCGCTACGGCACACCAACGCGACCGAGTTATTGCGCAACGGCGTACCCATCGCGGAAGTCAGCCGGCGCCTTGGGCACGCAGATCAGAACATCACGTTGTCAATTTACAGCCATGCCGTCCCCGCCGACAGTCGCGCAGCGGCGAAGGTTTGGAATGATGCACTCGGGGACGTGATTCAGACCAGCAAAAAACCTGCGGCGACGCAGAGTCTTGCAAAGTCTTGCACGGAGACTAGGAAATTGGGAGTTTTTGTTGGAAACAAAAGGAAGAAAATGGCGGGGACGACGGGGCTCGAACCCGCGACCTCCGACGTGACAGGCCGGCGTTCTAACCAACTGAACTACGTCCCCGCAATGTCACGCGAACTCTCAAATCGTAACACGCCGTGCCCGCCTCACGCAAAGGCACCCCCCTTTGCTGTGACGGGCCGGGATATTCGGCGGCGTCATTCTCACGTTCGCGTTGTCGTTCAGTCGAGGTCTTTCCCCTCTTGTTAAGAGCAGTTGCTTTGGGCGCGGCGTAGCGGACCCTTGACGGCGAGGACCGTTCCGAGAGACTCGCGAAGAGGGGAAAGACAGAACTCCTGATGTCGTGGAATTTGCAGTGAGCCCGCAGGTGGGCAGGCGGTGCTCGCCTTCGCTCGATCCTATTCGAGCAGCGGGCCTAATTCAGCGCGGGCAGGCGGCACCGCCTGCCNNTCCCCGCCAGGCAGAAATTGCGGGGGCGACATCAGGAGTTCGAAAGACCGTGGCAGAGGCACCGGGGCATAATCTGGCCGGACCGTCCGGAATATCGAGACCCGTTACCCCTTGCGGCACACGTCTCCACTTTCATGTCGCCAGCCCACGTCAGAGGTACAGTAGTCCTAGGCCCATGAAATCGGCGTAGAATTGAATTTGAATGACGGCACTTATGGGCAACGTCGGCGAGTCGTCTGGCGATCACGCGCGGGCAATAGTCGATGATCTGCCCGCGATGCTCTGGACCGGGGGCGCGGACGGAGGTGCGGGAGAGTGGAATGCGGCGGCCCGCGAGTGGTTCGGAATGCCGCGCGAGCGGGCCCGCGGACCGGTGACCGAATTCATCCATGCGGAGGACCAACAGGCCGCGCGGACGCGATGGGAGCAGGCGATCTCCGGCGGAAGCCCGCTCAACATGCTCTTTCGTGCACGCGCAGGCTCCGGCGAATACCGTTGGATGGCGTTATCCGGCAAGCCCCGCCATGACGGCGACGACCGCATCGTGGGCTGGGCCTGCGCCCTGACGGACATCCACGAGTACAAACTGGCCGAAGACGCGCTCGCGCTCGCAGTCGCCAAGGCCGACACGGAGACCCGTCTTCTCGACACGCTCCTGGAGCACGTTCCGATGGCCATCGGCATCGCCGACGCTCCGGATGGCCGCGTCCGCAGAGTGAGCCGGCGCCGCGTCGAACTGTCCGGAGTGGACGAGACCGGCGCTCCCGGCGCGCACTTCGCGCAACATCCGGCCGCACCGCGCATTCACCATCCCGACGGGCGGCCGGCGGAAGCGTCCGAACTGCCCATGGCCCGCGCCGTTCAGAAGGGCGAGATCATACGGGACGAGGAGTGGCAGTACACCCGTCCGGACGGCCGCCGGATAGCCATCCTGTGCAGCGCCGCTCCCGTCCGCGACGGCCAGGGCCGGATCGTCGCCGGCGTGGTCGCCTGGCGCGACATCACCCGCCAGAAAAGTGAACAGGAGGAATTCCACGAAACCTCCCGGCGGATCGAGACCTTGATCGGGAACTCCCCGCTGGCCGTCATCGAGTGGGATCCCGAACGCCGGATCACCGGCTGGACGGGATGCTCCGAAAGCCTCTTCGGATGGAGCGCCGGCGAGGTGACCGGCAAGCGCCTGGACGACTTCCACTTCATCCACCCGGACGACCTGGATACCGTGCGGCGCGCCATCGATGCCCTGGAACACGGCCCGAGCAACGTCGTGTGCAACCGCAACTACCGCAAGAACGGCTCGGTGATCTATTGCGAATGGTATAACTCCGCGCTGGTGGACCGGTCCGGGCGCCTGGTCTGGGGTCTCTCGCTGGCGCTGGACGTCACCGCGCGGCACGCCATGGAACAGGCATTGCGCACCTCGGAAGAGAAGTTCCGCCACATCGTCGAGGCGGCCCCGGTCGGCATCTTCCGGTCCAACTTGGATGGCCGGTTCGTCAGCGCCAACTCCAGGCTTGCCGCACTGTACCACTTCGAGTCGGCGGAAGAGTTGGTCCGCTCGGTAACCCACATCGGCGGCGATCTCTTCGTAAATCCCGCCAAGCGCGGCGAGATCGTTCGCCGTGCCAGAGAATCGGGAAGCTTCATTCAGGATGAGGTGGAGTACCGCACCAAAGACGGCTCGCGGTTTTGGGCGAATCTCTATATCCGGATGACTCCGGGCGAAAACGGCGAAAGTGTTCTGGAAGGATTCGTGGAAGATATCACCGAGCGGAAGCGCGCCGAGGAGTCGCTGCGTGAGGCCCACAACGCGCTGGAGCGCCGCGTGGAAGAGCGCACCGCCGAACTGTTGGCGGCGAATGAAAGGCTGACGGAACTGGATCGTTTGAAATCGCAGTTTCTGGCCAGCATGAGCCACGAACTGCGTACGCCGTTGAACTCGATCATCGGTTTCACCAGCCTGCTGCGCCAGGGCTTGACGGGTCCGGTGACCGAAGAGCAGGTTAAGCAACTCGCCATCGTGCATAGTTCGGCGTCGCACCTGCTGCGGCTGATCAACGACTTACTGGACGTGTCGCGCATCGAAGCGGGAAGGGCCGATCTGGCGCGCGAGCCGTTCGATTTCGCCGAAGTGGTGAAAGAGGTGACGCGCAGCCTGCAACCCATGGCGGAGCGCAAGGGTCTGCCGGTGATTGTCGAGATGGCTCAGCCGTCGATTCCCATGCTGGGAGACCGGGGGAGGACCCTTCAGGTACTGCTGAACCTGGTGAACAACGCTCTGAAGTTCACCCAAAAGGGGACCGTGAGGATTGCCGCGGCCGCCTCGGAAAACATGCTGCGGGTGGAGGTTGCCGACACCGGAATCGGAATCGGGGCAGAGCACCTCGGAATGCTGTTCGAAGCGTTCCGGCAGGTCGACGGTTCAGCCCGGCGCATCTACGAAGGAACCGGTTTGGGCTTGTACTTATGCCGCAAGCTGCTGACCCTGATGGGCGGAGAAATTCACGCTGAGAGCGAACACGGCAAGGGTTCCCGATTCCTGTATTCGATGCCGCTGAAACTCGCCGCCGGACCGGGTTAGCGACGTGGGGGGATGAATGCGACGGAAGGCATTGGTAGTGGAAGATAACGAGAATAACCGGTATCTGTTGACGCTGCTTCTGCAACATGCCGGCCTGGTGGTGGTGACTGCCGAGAACGGCGGAAGCGCGCTCGAGATCGCCCGAAAGGAACGGCCCGACGTTATCCTGCTGGATATTCAAATGCCTGAAATGGACGGCTACACGGTAGCTGCCCACTTGAAGAGAGATGCCGGGCTGGCCGGCATTCCCATCATCGGAGTCAGTTCGTTTGCCATGCCCGGCGATCGCGAAAAAGCGCTTCAGATGGGTTTCGCCGGTTACATTGAGAAACCGGTGGATCCGGACCGCTTCGCGGAAACCGTGGTGAACACTCTGGGGCCGGCGGGAGCGTGATGCGAATCCTGAGCGTCGACGATAACACCGAGAACCTGTACCTGATCGAGGCTATGGCGCGCGCTCACGGACACGAAGCGGTCAGCGCGCACAACGGCCTGGAAGCGCTGGAGCATCTGGCCGCCGGGAACTTCGATCTGATTATCTCCGACGTGCTCATGCCTGGAATGGACGGATTCCAACTTTGCCGGAAGGTCAAGGCCGACGAGCGGCTGAAGCATATTCCGTTTGTCTTCTATACCGCTACCTACACCGCCAGGCAGGATGAGGAGTTGGGGCTGGCGCTGGGGGCATCGCGATTCATCGTGAAGCCCGTGGAGCCGGAGGAATTTCTGGCAGCCATGGAGGCGGTGGTGCGCCAGGGAGAGAGTGGAAATATTCCCGTTCCGGCCGTGGATCTCGACGACGACGGCAAGAGTCTGAGCCTCTATAACGAACGCCTGGTACGGAAGCTGGAACATAAGATCCAGCAATTGGACGCCACCCGTACGGACCTGGGCCGCTCCGAAGAGCAACTCCGCCTGGTGTGGGAGGGCTCGACGGATGGGATGTGTCTGACGGACCGTGACGGAACCATCCTTCGGGCGAACCCGGCCTTCGCCCGCATGTTCGCCATGCCGCTGGAAGACCTCGCGGGGCAGCCGTTCACGAGTTGCTACGGGGCCGGCCACCGCCAGCCGGTACTGGCCGGGTATCGCCAACGAGTGGATTCGCGAACCGTGGAGGCGCGGGTCGACACCATGCTGCAGCGCTGGGACGGCGAAGAGATCTGGGTGGAGGGCTCGAATACAACCATCGAGCTGGCTTCCGGGCCCGCGGTTTTCAGCGTTCTCAGAGACGTGACCGAACGCAAGCGCTCCGAGCAGGAGCGAGCCGGCCTGGAGGAACAACTGCGGCAGGCGCAGAAACTGGAAAGCATCGGCCGGCTGGCGGGAGGCGTGGCGCACGATTTCAATAATCTGTTGACCGTAATTAACGGCTACAGCGGGCTGCTGCTGGGCGAGCTGTCCGCAGGCGATCCGCTGCGCGACAGCGTCGAAGAGATCCACAAGGCCGGAGAGCGGGCCACGGGATTGACCCAGCAATTGTTGGCTTTCAGCCGCAAACAAGTGCTGCGATTGCAGGCGATCGATCTGAACAGCGTGGTGGCGGAGACGCAGCCAATGCTGGCGCGCATGGTGGGCGAGGACGTGGGCCTCTCCGTGCGGCTTCACCCGGCAACCACGGTCATATACGCCGACCCGCATCAGGTGCAGCAAGTGCTCATGAACCTGGCGGTCAACTCGCGGGATGCCATGCCGCGGGGCGGCAAGTTGTGGATCGAGACCAATGTCGTGGAGTGGAACGGGAAGGGTGCCCAGGCGCATCCCGGAGCGCGCGCCGGGCGTTATGTGGTGCTGACCGTGCGCGACGACGGCGAGGGCATGGGCGAAGAAACGCGCCGCCACATCTTCGAACCGTTTTTCACGACCAAGGAAGTGGGCAAAGGCACTGGACTGGGCNNCGTGGCACGGAGACCGTGCTGGTAGTGGAGGACCAGGCGGAGGTGCGGAAATACGTGGCCGCCGCGCTGCGGGCTTACGGCTACCGGGTAATTCAGGCGGCGGATGCCGACGAGGCCCAACTGGCCTGTGAGCGGGAGCGGGGGTGTGTGGACCTGTTATTGACCGACATCGTGATGCCCAATTGGAGCGGCGAGGACCTGGCCGCCCGGCTGATGAAGCGCTGGTCCGAAATTAAAGTGCTGTTCATGTCGGGCTATGCCGATGACGCGGTTATGAGGCATGGCCTTCCGGAAAAGGGCGCCAATTTCATCCAGAAGCCATTCAGCCCCGGGCAACTCGCCATCAAGGTCCGGGAAATCCTGCTGACGCAGGATCGCGATGTGGGGCACGGCTCCGCTATTTGACCGCCGCCATCGCCTGCAGCCGCTTCTGAGCCGGGCTCGGAAAACACTGCGATGATTCCACGAGACTTGTTACCGAGCCGCGACCGTCAGGGAGTGTTCCTGATGTCGCCCCGCAATTCCTCCCTGGCGGGGAAAATGGCCCGCAGGTGGGGCAGGCGGTGCCGCCTGCCCCACCTGCGGGCTGACCGCAAATTCCACGACATCAGGAGTTCTGTTATTATTTCGCGTTCCCTAATTGATTTATACGATAGATATCAACCGTGCCAGATCTTAATATACGGGATCATGCGATGGGTGCTCGGAGTAGCGATGCTGGCGGTGGTGGCCTCCGTCCTCACCGGCCAGGCGGTGGTGTCCGGTCTGCCTCCGTTTCTCTACACCGCGGCGCCCCGGTATGAGGCCGCGGCCTGGAACCACGGCGGCGAGCGCTTCCCCGACGGCGCGCACCTGGTATTGGCAACTCGTGAAGGCCATCGCGATGCCGTCCCGAGCTTCTTCGCGTCAGCCGATGCCGCCGTCTCCTACGATGGGCTTCACATCCTGTTTGCCGGCCGGCCCACCCGGCAGGATCGCTGGCAAATCTGGCGGGCCGACCTGGCGGGAGGCGCACCGCAGCCCGTCACCACCGGCTCCGGCGCCTGCGTTCGTCCCCTCTATCTGCCCGATGGCCGGGTGGCCTACACGCGGATGACGGCGGCCGAATCGGCCATCGAAGTGGCGCCCCCGGGCGGCGGCAACGCCGACGTCCTGACTCACGCTCCGGGTTGGTACCTTACCGACGACGTGCTCCACGACGGCCGCATTCTCTTTGAATGGGGCGGCGAGCTTTTCACCGTGTATCCCGATGGAACGGGCGTCGAATCCCTGCGCTGCGACCACGGCCCGCAGCGTTCCGGCGGCCGGCAAGTCTCTTCCGGTGACGTCATTTTCGATGTCGCCGGCGGGCTGGCGCGCTTCCGCACCGCTCTGGCGGTACAGGAGAAATTGCCCCCATCGGACGTGCAAATTGCCGGTCCGGTCGCGGAGATCGCCGCGGATCGCTGGCTGGTATCGGCCCGGCCGCGATCCGGCGGCGCATACTCCATCCACCTGGCGGGGCCTCGCTCGCGCGTCGCGGAGAGCGTGGAGTCGCCGCACGGGCTCAATGCCGTGGAGCCGGTAGCGGTATCGGAACGGGTGCCTCCGCGCGACTTTCCCTCTGGCTTGGTGCCCACCCGAAAGACCGGCAACCTGCTCTGTCTGGACGTCCACGAATCGAAAACCCCCATCGACGGCAAAATTCACTCCGTGCGGCTTTTCTCGCGGAACGCGTCCGGCGAACCGCAGTTGCTGGGGCAGACGCCCGTCGCGGCGGACGGATCGTTCTACGTGGAAGTGCCCGCCGACCGGCCGATCCGCATGGAACTGGTGGATGCCGCGGGCGCCCGTCTGCGCGCCGAGGAGCACTGGTTCTGGATGCGCCCCAGTGAACAGCGGATCTGCGTGGGCTGCCACGCCGGGCCGGAGCGGGCTCCCGAAAACAAGGTTCCCGAAATCCTCAATCAAACGCTGACCCCGGTGAAAATGCTGGGAGACTACGGACATTCCCAATGAGATACCTTCTCCTCCTGGTGGCCGCCGGCGTCCTGCTCGCCCAAAGCCCCGGCCCCATTCGTTTTGAAGACGCCACGGCGCAATCGGGCATCGACTTCACGCATTCCTTCGGCGCCGAAAAATTGGGTTCGTTACTCGAAAGCACCGGCGCCGGATGCGTCTGGTTCGACTATAACAACGACGGCAAACCGGACCTCTTCGTGGTGAGCGGCCGTCCGCTGGAGCGGGAAATGCATCCCTATCCGCTGCGCAAAGCGCCCGCCGTGATGCCCCACAACCACCTGTTCCGCAACGACGGCAACGGCAAGTTCACCGACGTCACCGAGCAGGCCGGCCTGGGTGGCAATGGCTTCGGTTTCGGCGCCATCGCCGCCGATTTCGACAACGACGGCCGCACCGATCTGCTGGTGACCTACTACGGCCACGTCACCCTCTACCGCAACAAAGGGGACGGCACATTTGAAGACGTTACCGCTAAAGCCGGGCTGGANNTACCGCTCCTACTATGCCGCCGACAACTATCCGGGGCCGCTCGATTACGAGGCCGACACCAACCTGCTGTTCCACAATAACTGCCACGGCGGATTCACCGATGTGAGCGAAAAATCGGGCATCGCGCAATACAAGGGCCGGACCATGGGCGTGACTTCCGGCGATTTCGACGGCGACGGCTATCCCGATATCTACGTGGCCAACGACAAGACCGAGAGTTTTCTGTTTCACAACAAACACGACGGCACGTTTGAAGAGATCGCGGTCGATGCCGGCGCGGCATTCGGACAGAACGGCGAGTCCAGTTCCGCCATGGGGCCGGTCTTTTTCGACATGAATAACAACGGGCGCGCCGACCTCTGGGTGAGCGATTCCAAGTACAACCGCCTGCTGCAAAACTCCGGCAAACTGCCCTTCACCGACGTCACCCAGCAGGCCGGCATCTCCCAACTGACGGCGCAATACACCAGTTGGGGCACGGGCGCGTTCGATTTCGATAACGACGGGCGCAAGGACATCATGATCTTCCATGGCGGCCTGATCCACCTGGTGCCGCAGGAGCATTCGATCTTCCGCAACCTCGGCGGCGGCAAATTCCAGGATGTATCGGCGGATGCCGGGCCGTTCTTCGCCACCAAGAGCGTGGGCCGCGGCGCCTGCTTCGCGGATTACGACAACGATGGGAAGGTGGACGCCTACCTGGTGAACGTGGGCGCCCCCGGAGTGCTGCTCCGGAACACCACTCCCGCGGCGGGGCACTGGCTGATGATCGCGCTCGTGGGCACCAAGAGCAACCGCGATGGCATCGGCGCCAAGGTGGTAGTGGAGGCCGGCGGCGTGAAGCAATATCTGGAGCGCGTGGCCGGGTCGGGATACCTCAGCCAGAACGATTGGCGCCTGCATTTCGGACTGGGAGCGCAGACCAAAGTGGACCGCATCACCGTCACGTGGCCCAGCGGAATTCGCCAGGTAGTGGAAGGCGTGGCCGCCAACCAGGTGATTACCATCACGGAGAAATAAGCATGCGACGGGCGATTTGGGGACTACTTTTCGTGATGGCGGCGGGCGCGGCGGTTACCGGGACGCCGCGTTACAAGAGTCCCGACGATCTGGCGCTGTCGCCCGATGGCAAGCGGCTATACGTAGTGTGCAGCGGCAGCGACGAAGTGCTGGTGGTGGATACCGCGACCCATACGGTCGCCGGCCGCGTGCCGGTGGGCCGGGTCCCGCGGGGAATCGCCATGGCGCCCGACGGCAAGCGGTTCTACGTGACCAACTCCTGGTCGGACACGGTGAGCGAAGTGGACTCCGCGTCGCTGCAGGTATTGCGCACGCTGCCCGCCGGGTTTGAGCCCACGGGACTCGCGCTCGATGCGGTGCGCAATGTGCTGTACGTGGCCAATCGGCTGTCCGACGATGTCTCGCAGATCGACCTCGCGGACGGCAGCGATGCGCAGCGCTTTGTGGCCGGCAAGGGCGCCAGCTACGTGACCGCATCGCCCGACGGAGCGCGCATCTACGTCAGTCACGTTTATCCGCAAGTGGGCAAATTCCGTACGCCGCCGCAATCGGAAATCACGCAACTGGACGCCGCTCACAAAGTTGTGGCCAACCGTCTGGTCCTGAACAATGCGGCGGGCGTGTTTCACATCGCCTTCTCGCCCGATGGCCGAGTGGGGCTGGCTGCCGAGATGCGGCCCAAGAACCTGGTCCCGCTGGCCCATGTGGAGCACGGCTGGGTGTTCGGAAATTCGCTGGCGGTGTTTGGCGACGACATTGGCGCGGTGGTGCAAATGCCTTTGGACCAGATGGAGACGTTTCCATCCATGCCATTCGGCGTGGCCATCTCTCGCGATAAGTCGCGGGCTTACGTTTCCGCCAGCGGGTCGAACGAAATTCTGATCCTGGATTTGGGCAAGCTGGTGGCCGCGGCGCGGTCCCCGCAAGCTGCCCGCATGGCGAGCGATCTCTCGGCGTCCGCGAAGTACGTGCTGGCGCACGTTGCGGTGGGGCAGAATCCGCGCAGCATCCAGATCTCCGCCGATGGGGCCACGCTGTATGTGGCCAACCGGCTGGACGACACCATTTCCGTGGTGGATACGGCGCGCGCGGCGGTCGGCGCCACCATCGCGTTGGGCGACGCTGTACCGCTAACGGCGGAGCGCCGCGGAGAGCGCCTCTTCTATTCGTCGATGTACGCCTTCGGCCACCAGTTCGGCTGCGCCAACTGCCATATCGACTCCACGTTCGACGGACTCTCCTGGGATCTGGAGCCTGACGGCTTCGGCGTCGACATCGTGGACAATCGCATGCTCGAAGAGGTCAAAGATACCGCGCCCTATAAATGGAACGGCGGCAATCCCGACCTGCAAACCGAGTGCGGGCCTCGGACGGAGCGCTACTTTTTCCGTTCCGAAGGGTTTCGTGGAGTAGAGCTGGAAGACCTGGTGAAGTATATCCAGTCGATTCCTTCGCGTCCCAATCGCTATCGGCTCCCCGATGGCGAATTGTCGCCGGCACAGGAGCGCGGCCGGGCGATTTTCACCCGCGAAGTGAAGAAGGATGGCACGCCCATTCCATATTCGCTGCAATGTTTCGTGTGCCACTCCGGGCCGCATTATACGAATACCGCGTCGTTCGATGTGGGAACGGGCAAACCATCGGACCGGTCGCCGCTCATCGATACACCGCAGTTGAACAACATCGTCAACAGCGGGCCGTATTTGCATGACGGGTCGGCGCGGTCGCTGGAAGAGATCTGGACGGTTTTCAATCCCAACGACAAGCATGGCGTCACCAACGATCTGGTGAAAGACGAACTGAACGATCTGATCGAGTATTTGAAAATATTATGAAAACCACCGGCTACAACGTGGCGCAGGCACTCCCGCCCAATACCACTTACTTCTTGTGGGGCAGCCAATCCTGGCTGCGGCCGGCTTTCAGCCGGCTCTTCGCCCCGTCGACCGCCGTTCGCACCCCGGAAGAGCCGCCTAAAAGGCGGCTGCAGCCAGGATTGGCTGCCCCACCACAAATGCTGAATTCCGGCCGCGGGAAAAGTAAGCGGCATGGGGCACTCCTGCCTCTTACCGCACCGCTCCTCCTTTTCCTCGCCCTCAGCGCCCAAGCCGCCGACCTGCCGCGCTTCCGCTGGCAGAATTTCACCACGGAAAACGGCCTGCCCGATAACCGTGTCTACTCCATCGCCGTGGATGGCGACAAGGTCTGGGCCGGCACCGACAATGGCTTGGCCCTCTACGAAAACGGCCACTGGAAAAGCTTCACCGTGGCCGATGGATTGGCCCACCGCGCGGTGCTCTCATTGGCCCTCGACAAACGAACTCACGACCTGTGGATCGGCACCATGGGCGGGCTCAGCCGCTATTCCGCCGGCCGCTTCGACACCTTTACGCAACTCACCAGCGGCCTGCCCAACGACGTAGTCTACGGAGTCTCGGTGCTGGGCGACGCCGTGTGGGTAGCCACCGCCGCCGGCGGCGCGCGGCTGAATACGCGCACCCATCAATGGAGCCCCTATAATGAACGTAATACCCCCATGTATGAGATCTGGACCTACAGCGTGACGGCCGCCGAAGACAAGGTATACTACGCGGTATGGGGCGGGGGAGTGCTGGAATACGACGTCAAAACCGACCGCTGGAAGGACTACAACGATCCTGACGGCGAAACCGAGATGGTCCTTTTCAAGGATCAGGGATTGATCCACGAAATCACCACTTCGGTGAGTTATGTGAAGGGTATCCTGTGGGCCGCCACTTACTTTGGAGCGTCCCGCTACGACGGCCGCAACTGGCAAAACTTTCTGGACAAAGACAGCGGCCTGCCCAGCAACTTCCTCAACCAGGTGAAGAGCGTGGACGGAACGCGAACTTGGTTCTCCACCGACAAAGGACTGGCCTATTACGACGGCGAACGTTGGGCCACTTATCGTCCGTCGCTGGACACGCACGCGCCGGAGATGTTAGTGCGCGACGAAAAGGGCGCCGTGACGCGCGTGCCCGTGGAAACCGCGCCGGCGCATCATTATACCTTCGCCATCGATTTTCAGAATAACGATGTTTGGGTGGCTACCGCCAAAGGCGTGAGCCACGGAATTCGCATTTTAACCGGAGATTCAAGCCGATGAACACAATCGAACTGCTCGACCGAATCGCAGGCGCCACAGAGGTGAAAAAGCACGCCATCACGGCGCTCTCGGTGCTCAATGAAGCGTACGACTACCCCAAGCCGAGCTCCTTTTCACGTGGATTGCGCATAGACGTGGGGGGTGTCGCGATTCTGCTGATTTCCGGCACAGCCAGCATTGACGAGGATGGACAGAGTGTCCATATCGGCGACTTTCGCGCGCAGTTGCGGCGCACTTACGAAAACATTACCGGCCTGTTGGCGGCGGAAGGCGCAACCTGGAAGGACATCGTCCGCACCAGTTGCTACCTGCGCGATATCGAGCGCGATTACGAGGCTTTCAATGAAGGCCGCACGGAATTTTTCCAGGAACAGGGGCTCGACCCACTGCCGGCTTCCACCGGCATCCAGGCCATTCTCTGCCGTCCCGAACTGTTGGTGGAAATCGAAGCCATCGCCATGTTCGTTCCACCACCGAAGGATTCGTCATGCAATGGAAACTGTTAGCGGCAGCGCTGGCTCTGCCTGCGTTTGTCAGCGCTCAGACCACCTGCGCCTGTGGAGCGCAGCAGCCCGGTCCGCCGGCCAGTCGCACGCTGGCGCCCTATGCCAACACTCCGGAAGATCTGCGGCCGTATTCGAAATTCACCGTCCCCTACTACGTGCACTACACCAAGACGCCGGAATATAACGGCCCCGCCGCCGATGCGCCCACCGTTCCGGCGTCCGAGGTGAGCGAGGTGCCGATCGGTTTTCTGGGGCCGATTCAGGACCACAAAGATATCGCTTTGGGAACGGCTATGCTGCATGGCGCGCAACTGGCCATTGACGAAGCCAACGCGCGCGGCGGCTACGGCGGCAAGCCGTTCAGCCTGAAACTGCACAACGATGCCGCCACCTGGGGCGCGGCCAGCAACGAAATAGTCAAGATGGTCTATGACGATAAGGTCTGGGCCATGCTGGGGTCCATCAGCGGCGATTCCACCCACATTGCCCTGCGCGTCTCGCTCAAGGCCGAGCTGCCCATCGTCAACAGCGCGGCCACCGATCCCACCATTCCCGAGACCATCATTCCGTGGATCCTGACTTCGATTCAAGACGACCGCGTGCAGTCGTACACCCTGGCGCGCCGCATCTTCACCGACCTTGGATTGAAGCGCGTGGCGCTTCTGCGCGTCAATGAGCGCTACGGCCGTTTCGGTGTGTTGAAGTTCCGCGACGCTGCGAGGCGGCTCGGCCATCCGGTGGTGATCGAGCAGAAGTACGCCCCGGGCGATAACACGTTCACCCGCCAACTGCGCGTGATCAACGATTCGCGCGTGGACGGCATCGTGATCTGGGGCGATGCTCCGGCCGCCGGCGAGATCCTCACCGAGATGCGCAAAATGGGCATGAAGCAGCCGGTTTTCGGCAGCGCGCGCGTGGTGGGCGAGGGTCTCGTGCAGAAAGCCGGAGCGGCAGCCGAAGGGCTGGAGGCCGTCTATCCGTTCGACCCCAATCGCGACGATGCCACGTGGCTGGCCTTCCAGAAGCGGTATGAGGCGGCGTATCATGCCAAGGTCGATTCCTTTTCGGCGCTGGGGTTCGATACCATGAACATCCTGTTAGACGCCATCTGCCGCGCGGGGCTGAATCGCGGCGCCATTCGTAACGCGCTCTACTCGCTCGAGAGCTACAAAGGCGTCACCGGGGAAATGATTTTCGACCCCAATGCCAAGAACATCGCTCCCATGTACCTGGGCAAACTGCACGACGGCCTCTGGACGTATCGCCGTTACACCATGCAGGCGCCGTATGCCACGGTGGGTGCGGCCGGCGTGGAGTACAACGGGCCGGCGCCCTCGTCGTCGGCCGGTGAGCGCCGCAAGATCGTACTGTTCGGACCCGGCGCGGAGGCGGCCGCGGCGAGCTTGAGTCGCCCTGGCTACGAAGTGGTGGGCATCTCTTCGGAGGCCGCGTGGGGCAAGGCGTCGAATGAGTTGGTGAAGTTGGTGTACGACCCCGACGCCATCGGCATCGTGGCTACGGACCGCGCATCGGCGCACCTGGCGGAGCAGATCGCCGTGAAGGCGCTGATACCCGTCGTGGCCATCTCGGCCGACCGCGCGTTGACGTCGGCGAATGTGCCGTGGATCTTCCGTCTGGATGCCGGCACGGCGCCGGCCGACGCGGTCGAGTGTTTGAGCGAGGCGGCCGCGCGCGCCGGCGGGAATCGCGATTCCATCCGCGCCTATCTGGCGTCCGGAAAGACGGTGGCGCAGCGGTTTTCGTTTGCTTCGACGGGGGAATTGCGGTAGACAATAGGTGGGGCAGGCAGTGCCGCCTGGTGAACGCCTGTTCCTACAACAGCAGCCTGCACGCTACTTTCGTCAAGGTGTTCGACGTGGCGCCGCAAACCACGGTCGTGGGGACGTTCCCCACATAGGGGCGCACTTCTATGGAGCCTTTCTTCTTAGGTGCGCGGTTTCTATCGGGCAAGGTTGAAGTTGCTTTCCGCGTCCGCGCCCCGCGCGCCACACGCATGGAGATCTGGATTTACGCGGCCGCCACGGGAGCCGATCCGATCCTGAAGCAGGCGATGGCCGTGGAATCGGGCGGCGGTTTCACGTTCACCGTGCAGGTGGCGGACCTGAAAGCAGCCGGGTTGCAGGATACCATCTATTACGGCTACCGTGCATGGGGGCCGAACTGGGTTTTCGATCCCGCGTGGACTCCCGGATCGGGGATCGGATTTGCCACCGACGTCGACCAGCAGGGAAACCGCTTCAACCCCAACAAGCTTCTGCTGGATCCGTATGCCCTGGAGGTCAGCCACAATCCGCTGACTCCCGCCCATCCAAGCCCGCTGGAGTATCAATCCGGCACCGTTTCCCGGCTGGCCGATACCGGGCCGTTCGCGCCGAAGGGAATTGTTCTGGACCTGCCAAACCCGGATTTCGGCGTGAAGCCCACCGGTTCGTTCAAAGACGACATCGTTTACGAGGTACACCTTCGCGGACTTACTAAGAACGATCCCACAGTTCCAGCCGCGTTGCAGGGAACTTATGCCGGAGCGGCTCTGCGTGCGGATTACCTGAAGGCGCTGGGAGTTACCGCCGTGGAGTTTCAGCCCGTACATGAATCTCAAAACGGTCTGAACAACCTGCCGCAATACCCGGATCATCATAACTACTGGGGATACGATTCGTGCAGCTACTTCGCTCCCGGCCGGAGGTATGCGAGCGATCCTTCGCCCGGCGGTCCCACCAACGAATGGATCGCCATGGTCAAAGCCTTCCACGCAGCCGGACTTAAGGTATATGTGGATGTAGTCTACAATCACCACGATGAGGCTGTCTGGAACGATAATACCGGAACCATCGCCGAAATCTACTCGCTCCGCGGCTTGGACAACACCGGTTACTACGAGATCCTGAGCGCCTCGGCGCCGAATCTCTATCAGAATGACAACGGTGTAGGACCCAATATCAACGCGGCCTCCTCCACCGTGCGCAACCTGGTCCTCGATTCGCTGAAATACTGGACCGGCGTCATGGGCGCCGATGGATTCCGGTTCGATCTTGCCGCCGTGCTGGGCAACGCCGACGCCAATGGCGGTTACTCTTTCAATCCGGACGACCCCGATAACATTTTGAACCGCGCCGTGACGGAGTTGCCCGCGCGTCCGGCCGGCGGCGGCGCCGGCGTGGACCTGATCGCGGAGCCGTACACGGCTGACGGCGCCGGGCAGGAGCAGGGGAATTTTCCAGTCGGCTGGTCGGAGTGGAACGATCGCTATCGCGACGTCTTCCGCGCCTCGCAGAACAAGCTGGGGTGTATAGCGGTCACGCCTGGCAGCATAGCGACCCGCTTCGCCGGTTCGGACGACCTGTTCCGGGCGCGCGGCCGGAAGCCGTGGAATTCGGTCAACTACCTCACCGTCCACGACGGAATGACACTCCGCGATCTCTACTCCTACAGCGGCACCAACAACGATCAACCGTTCCCTTTCGGCCCCTCCGAAGGAGGCCGCTCGGCCGAAGCCGAGATGTGCTGGGACCATGGCGGCGATCCGGTGCAGCAGGTTCAGGCCGTGCGAACCGGTCTCGCGATTCTCCTGTTGTCGGCTGGAACCCCCTTGATATCGGGCGGGTCGGAGATCTATCGAACGCAATTTGGCAATAACAACGCCTATAACATCGACACCATCGCGACTTGGTTGGACTGGACGACAGCCGGGCAACAATCGGCTCTTACCGCTTATACCGGACAACTTATGCAGTTCCGGCATGCCCATCCCTGTCTGCGGCCGGCTGACTTCTTCACCGGCACGGACCACAACGGAAATGGACTGAAGGATCTTACCTGGTATCGCGATAACGGCGCCGAGGTGGATCCGGAGTATTTTCAGGACGCCAATAATCACTTCTTGGCGTACCGGCTCGATGAGAGCGAATTTGGCGGTCCGGCAAACTCCGTCTATGTCGCTTACAACGGCTGGAGCGACCCGATCGTGGCAAACCTTCCCGCACCCTCGCCGGGAAAAAACTGGTTTGTCACAGCCGACACTAGCGCCTCGGCGCAAGCCTGGGGAAACATTCATCCCAGCGGCGGGGAAGCTCTATTAGGGGCCTGGCAATACACCGTTCAGGGCCGGTCGCTGGTCCTGCTCCTCGAGCGGTGATCCGGGGGCTCGCTGTGCTTAAGCGATCTGGGGATTTCGTGGCTCAGGCGCGGAATACGCTCCCTAACGGCCGCGGCTCAGTAACGAGTGCCCTCGTGTTTGCAATTAGTTCAGAACTCCTGATGTCGTGGAATTTGCAGTGAGCCCGCAGGTGGGGCAGGCGGTGCTCGCCTGCCCTCGATCCTATTCGAGCAGCGGACCTAATTCAGTGCGGGCGGGCAGGCGAGCACCGCCTGCCCCACCTGCGGAACTCTCGCCATCGAAAGGAATGCGGGGCGACATCAGGAGTTCTGTAGTTGCACAGCCGGGACCAGAGGACCGGTGACGGACCTTCCCCAGATCGGTTACACCCCGGGGCTCGCCCAGGACGAGGGCCATCCGGGCGCCGATGATATACTACGGTGTGAAACGCGACCAACGGCCCGCGAAGACTGCCGAGACACGGCACACAAAGCCTGTTACCGCACCCCCAAACCCCCGGCACGCACTGGCGATTCTCGTTTTGGGAATCGTAGTCCTGCTGGCTTACTCGAATTCGTTCCAGGCCGGCCTGATCTACGATAACGCGGTCCTACTTTCCCAGGATCCCCGTATCCACGCGTTCACGGCGCAGAACCTTGCCCTCATCCTCGGTGGAGGATTCTGGTTCAACCACCCGGACGCCGGGCTGTACCGGCCGCTTACCACGCTATCCTTCCTGTTGAATTACGTGGCCTTCGGCAATGGCCCCCACCCCGCCCTCTATCACTGCGTGAATCTGGCGCTGCATGAGATCGACGTGATGCTGGTGTATGCCCTGGGAATGCTGATTTTCGCGCGGCGTGGGCCCGCTTTCGCGCTGGCCGCGCTATGGGGATTGCATCCCGTCCAGACCGAGGCGGTCACCAACATCGTGGGGCGGGCGGACCTGCTGGCCGCGTGCGGCGTATTGGCCGGACTGCTCTGTTATGCCAGATGCTGCCGGTCCGAAGGACGGCACAGGCTCGGATGGATAGCGGGCTTGGCCGCGGCTCAGGCCATCGGGATTTTTTCCAAGGAAAGCGCCGCGGTATTGCCCGGGCTTCTGTTGGTTTACGATTCCATTTCCGCGCAGGCCGGCTCCTGGCGCAGGCGCGTTCTGCCGTACGCCGCCGCCATGGTTCCGCTGGCCGTGTTCCTCTGCCTGCGCATGGGCGCGCGGGTTCATCTGGCGCCCAGCTACGCCGACAATCCCATCGTGGGCGCCAGTTTCGTGGCCGGCAGATTGACGGCGCTCAAGGTTCTGGGAAAGCTTGTCTGGCTGTTCCTCTGGCCATCCCAACTTTCGGTCGATTATTCATACCGTGCGATTCCGCTGCTGGATTGGCGGGGCATCGGCTGGGGCGATGTCGCGTTCCTGCTGACCGCGGCACTGCTGCTGGCCGGCACATGGTTTGCCGTGTCCCGGAAGCGGACGGCGAAGGCGCTTTACTTTTTCCCGCTCTTCTTTTGGATCGCCTACCTTCCGACGTCGAATCTGCCGATTGCGATCGGCAGCATTATGGCCGAGCGATTTCTATATTTGCCGTCGATCGGCTTGGCCGGCTGTGCCGTGGCCGCGGTTGTCCGCTGGTGGCGGCCGGGCGTGCTGCATCTTCCGGAGCGCGTCTGGTGGGGCGTGCCGGCAGCCGTATGCGTCGCGTTCGCGGCGCGAACCTATGCCCGCAATGCGGATTGGACGGACGAACGAAGCCTGTGGGCCAGCGCCGCTGCAGTCTCCCCTGAAAGCGCCCGCGCGCACGATCTCTTCGGGGCTGCACTGGTGAACGAGCCAGGCCGATTGCCGGACGCCATCGCCGAGTTTCAAGCGGCCCTGCGTATCCGCCCCGATTTTGCCGAGGCGCACAACAATCTGGGCAATTTGCTGGCACTCACGCCCGGCCGGTTGCCGGAGGCGATCGCCGAATATCGGGCCGCCTTGCGCAGCGAGCCGGACTATGCCGAAGCGCATTACAATCTGGGCAACGCGCTGGCGCATACGCCGGGCCGGCAGGCGGACGCCATCGCCGAGTTCCGGGAGGCCTTGCGGCTCCGGCCGGACTACTCCGAAGCGCGGATTAATTTGGGCAGCGCACTGCTGCACGCGACGGACCGGCAGGCGGACGCTATCGGGGAGTTTCAGACGGCCGTGCGGCTCCGGCCGGATGACGCCGAGGCGCACTACCGTCTGGGTCTCGCGCTGCTCGAAATGCCGGGCCGTTTGCCCGGCGCGATCACTGAATTGCAGGCTGCCTTGGACATCCGGCCCGGCTACGCCGAAGCGCACAACGATTTGGGAAGGGTATATCTGCAGGATCCGAACCGGCTGCGGGATGCTATGGCGCAATTCCAGGCAGCACTGCGCGTCAGGCCGGACTTCGTGGAAGCGCACGCCAATCTGGCAAGCGCGCTCCTCCGGGTTCCGGGCGGGCTGGAGGATGCCGTGGGTCAGTATGAGGCGGTTCTGCGGCTGGAGCCGGACCGCCCCGAAGGACACTACAACCTGGCCAACGCGCTGCTCCGAATACCGGGCCGGCTGCCCGACGCCGTTGCGGAGTTTCAAACGGCTCTGCGGCTGCAACCGGACTTCGCCGAAGCGCATTACAACCTTGCGATGGTGCTGCGGCAAATGCCCGGCAGGGAAGCGGAGGCTTCGAAGGAACTGGCGGCGGCTCTGCGGATCCGCCCCGGCTTGGGACAGCCCAGGCCGGCGCGAAAATGACTCGGCCGACAGGCATCTCGTCGATTCGTACGGAATTTTTTCTGCGAGGCGCCGATGCTCTTGGCCGGCTTTCGACGTTTTGGTGTAGTGACATGACGGCACACGGCAAAGTTCGTCTTCGCGAGACCGCCGGCACTAGCCGGAATTTCGACGATGCCGGGACCGCGCCGCGCTTGTCGCGAAACTGCCTTCAAGTGGCAAGGACCGCTTGCTTGCGCGCGCGGCTCGGAAAACGCCGCGATGATTCCACGGGACTTGTTACTGAGCCGCGACCGCAAGGGAGCGGTTTTGCCGTTACGAGTCGGAGTTTCGCGACAGAAGCTAACTATGCTTTTTCGGGGACTGGGGCTCCGAAAAAGTGGCCCTACTGGCAGCTCAACAGCGGGTGAGGGGCGTTTACTTGGCGACCTTGGCGACTTGGCGAGAAATCACTCTTTCAGACCGTTGACGATGCGAGTGATGCCGTTTTTGATCAGAACCACATTGAAGTTGAGGAGCAGTCCCAGACGCTTGTCAGCTAGCTTCAGATAGGTGAGAAGTTGCTTCTTATGCACCGGCGCGACGTTCTCCACTGCCTTGATTTCCACGATCGCCTGGTCCTCCACCACCAAGTCTGCGAAGAAACCGGCGTGGATGCGGACCTCCTCATAGATTACCGGGATGCCTTGCTGACGAGCGACGCTCAGCCCGCGTTTTTCCAGTTCGTAGGCCAAGGCCGCCTCGTAGACCGACTCCAGCAATCCCGGACCGAGACTGGTATGCACGCGAAAGGCTGCATCGACGACCTGTTGAGCCACGGCATTCTTGTCCAATGCGATCCAGTGCAGAATCTCTCGCAAAGTCGCCAAGAACGCCAAGAACGACCGCCAAGAAGAAGTCCGGCCGGTCATCCGGCCGTTATTTGCCGCCAGCCAACGGCCCGAGCCACAAACCAAAGCGAACCATCCCACGCCGGTGGATCAACAGTACGAACATCTCCGGGTTGGTATGCGCGATCTCTTCACGGCTCTGGGGATTGCCGCCTAGGATCGACAATTCTTTTTTCATCTTTTCCTATAAGCTTCTAGGCGGCAATTGCGTGGTGCCGGCCTTACGAGACTGCTGCCGCAGCCAGGAATCGATTGCCTCGCGCGCGCTCCGCCACTGGAACTCCGGCGTCGCGGTAACGGCGATACGGCACGCACCGCTTCATCGATTCTTCGCCCGGCGCACCCGTTCGATCCATGCGTTGAGGCCGTGCCGCGTCTCCCAAACGCCCGAATGGAAGGGTAGGCGGCCACACGCGGTTCGTGAAAACATGATAGGTTGACGGTGACGGGGAATGCGAAGGAGACCAATGGATCGACGAAATTTCTTAGTCAGTTCGGCTGCGGCCCTGGGCGCCGCGTCCAATGTGTTCGGCGCGCCGAGCGACACGGTTCGCGTTGCGTGCATCGGTATCGGCGGCCGCGCGACAGCTCACATCGGCGGCTACAGCAAGCTGCCCAACGTGGAAATTGCCGCGATTTGCGATCCCGACGATTCGCACATCGCTAAAGGGCTGGCCCAGATCGAAAAACTGGGAAAGCCCAAACCGCAAACCTATACGGATATCCGGAAGCTGCTGGAAGACAAAACCATCGACGCTATTTCCATCTCTTCGCCCAATCACTGGCACACGCTCATGACCGTCTGGGCCTGCCAGGCCGGCAAGGATGTGTACGTCGAAAAACCCTGCTCGCACAATGTTTTTGAGGCGAAGCAGATTGTGGCGGCCGCCCGCAAGTACAACCGCATGGTGCAGCAGGGCAGCCAGATCCGCTCGTCGGTGGCCATCCAGGAGGCCATGCAGAAGATGCGCGACGGCCTGATTGGCGATGTCTACATGGCCCGCGGCCTGTGCTTCAAGTGGCGCGATACCATCGGCCACGCGCCGCCCGAACCGGTGCCCGCCGGCGTGGATTACGACCTTTGGACCGGGCCCTCCCCCATGCACCAGTTCACGCAGAACCGCTTCCACTACAAGTGGCACTGGTTCTGGGACACCGGCAACGGCGATCTGGGCAACCAGGGCATCCACGAAATGGATGTGGCCCGCTGGGGCTTGGGCGTCAAGTATCCCGTCAAGGTGAGCGCCATCGGCGGCCACTTCGTGTTCGATGACGATCAGGAAACGCCCAACACTTTGAACTGCGCCTTCGAGTTCAATGAGAGCGGCAAACGCAAGATGCTGGAATTCGAAGTGCGCCACTGGATGAGCAACCACGAAGCCACCGTGGGCGATGCATCCTACCAGGGCAACGCTCCGGCCACGCCGAGGCGCGGTTCCGACAGCATCGGCAACATTTTCTATGGTCCGAAGGGCTACGTGACCATGGACAGCTATTCGTCCTATCAATCCTGGCTGGGCAAGGAACAGACGCCCGGACCCCGGAATGACAAGGGCGGCGACCACTTCGCCAACTTCATCGATGCGGTCAAGAGCCGCAAGCGCGAAGATCTTCACGCCGAAATCGAAGAGGGGGCGGCATCCACGGTGCTGGTGCACCTGGCCAACATCTCCTATCGCGTGGGCCGCACCATCAACTTCGATTCCGCAACCATGACCTGCACCGGCGACGCCGAGGCCAACAAACTGCTGACACGCGTGTACCGCAAGCCGTTCGTGGTTCCCGAGAAGGTATAACTTACGTTAGGTGGTTTCTGCCGCGAAACTCCGATTCGTAATCGTAACGGCAAGACCGCTCCCTGGCGTCCCGTGGAATCAGCGCGGCGTTTTCCGAGCCGGGCCCAGAGGGCACCCCGCGAGCAAGCGGTCCTTCAGAACTCCTGATGTCGNNCTCAGCCCATTTTCCCCGCCAGGCCGAAATTGCGGGGCGACATCAGGAGGTCTGAAACTAGCGGCCGGCTCTTAGCCGGCTGTTTCCGCGTACCGACTGCCGTCGACAGCCCAGCTTCAGGTCCGGCAGGCCCAATTATACGGGAACGCGAGCCGGAGTTACGCCAACGACAACCGATGTTTGCACTCGTCGAGCATGGCGGCGGTGCGCGTCGCCCCGGAGCGGGTCACGCCCAGGGCGCGCACGCGCAGGAGCGCATCCAGATCGCGGATGCCGCCCGCGGCTTTGACCTGGACCCCGGGGTCGGCGTACTGCCGCATCAGCCGCAAGTCGTCGTCGGTGGCGCCGCCGGTGCCATAGCCCGTGGAGGTCTTGACCCAGTCCGCCCCCAGCTCGCTCGAGATGCGGCAAAGACGGATCTTCTGCTCGTCGTTGAGGTAGCAGTTCTCGAAGATCACTTTTGCCTTTTGTCCGGCGGCGTGAGTCACATCGATTACGGCGGCGATGTCGCGGCGCACGTAGTCCCAATCGCCGCTGAGCACGGCGCTGATGTTGACAACCATGTCGAGTTCCTCGCCGCCGTCGGCCAGGGCCTGGCGCGCTTCGGCAATCTTGACGGCGGTGGTGTGGCCGCCGTGCGGGAATCCGATGGTCGTGCTGGCGCGCACATTGCTGCCGCGCAGCAGGACGGCGCAGCGCCGCAGGTAGTAGGGCAGGATGCAGACGCTCGCCACATCGTATTGCAGGGCGAGCGCGCAGCCCGACTCAAAATTCGCCGCGGTCAATGTAGGATTCAGAAGCGAATGGTCGATCATTTTCGCGATATCGAGGTATGTGTAGTCCGGCATTTATCCAGTTACCTTTCCCAAGCCGCGCCTCCACCCAAGCCGGGATGGAGCGCAGACACTATGGTAACGGTCATTGCGTGTCGCGTGGGTGCTACGGCGGCCACGCTTCGGCCCCGCGCGTTTCCGCACCGGCGCCGGGCGTTCGCCGGGGGATTGCACGCCATCGACCCCCATGGCGCAAACCGGCCTGGAACATGTACATTCAGGATATGTGGAAGATCACCCAATGAGGAGGCTTCATGCCAACTGACACTCGTCTCAATCTCAAGTTTGCAACCCGGATTTCCGCGGCCCTCGCCGTTCTCTGTACCTGCCTCTCCGCCGCCGCGCAACAACCGGGAATTCAGTACTACCAACTGGTGAAAGGTTTCGTGGCGGAATCCAAGAACTCTTACGGCTCGGCAGCAGGGAGCGGTTTTGTCTCCGACAATCCCTGGGGCCAGTACACTGCCTATCTGATGGCAACCAACGCTCTGGGCCAACGCACCTTCCGCATCGAACACTACCTGCCGAACCCGGGTCAACGCACCGCGCAGGGCTCCACCATGTACCTGCTCGAGGGCTCCAGCCGCGCGCTGCTGATCGACACCGCGAACCCGGCCAAGTTTACCCTGGGCGTCAACGATCTCAAGACCGTTGTCCGCTATCTGCTGGGACACAATGACGACGGCGCTCCCCGCGCGCACCCACTCGATTTCGTGGTAGCTAACACGCATAACCATGGAGATCACATCGGCGAAAACTCTCTCATGACGGACCGGACGGTCTATTACATGGATCTGGATTGGCCGGCAGACGAACACCCAAATTATGTGCCTATCCGCGAAGGGGGCGGACCCACCAACCATGGCAGCGGGACCGCGGTCAGCCAGATCGACTTAGGCAATCGGTTGGTCAGCGCGGTTGCCATGCCGCCTCACACCACGGGCTCGACGGGTTACCTGGACGCGGAGAACCGTATGATCTTTACCGGAGACGCGATTGGATCCGCCTGGCCCTATCTGCAGAGGGGGCCGC
Organism: Bryobacterales bacterium; assembly: GCA_003164075.1. The sequence goes on from PLRZ01000473.1 coordinate 53,370, forward strand.
TATCGCAATTCGATCAAACGATTCACCACATTGAGGAAGTGACCCGGCCTTATCCCGATCTCGCCGTCTTCCCGGCACACTTTTATCAGATCGCGTTATGGTCACGCGGCCGCGCGCCTCTCAATGGCCGGCCGCTCGACCGCCAATACATTACCGACATGACCACGCTCGCCGACGGAGTGCTCGCGGGCACAATCGTAGGAGAACCGTTTGGGGCCAGTACTGACGCGTTCTGGGCAAAGTGCGATACCGCGCAATTTGTCTATACCCTTCCCAACTTCTACCGTCCCGGCGAGGCCGGATCTCCTTATCATGCCGTGCATTTGCCCGGAAACTACAAGGGCGATACCGTCGGCGCGCCCTTGACTAAGTCCATGGATGCCATCTTCAGATTTGCGGCTGATTTCTACCTCATTCGCGACAACGCCGGCGAATCGCTCTATCTCCTGCATGGGTCGACCTCGGCTCTGCTGATCGGAACCGGCGGCGGTGAACCGGGCCTGGCGGCCTTTGTCCATTCCCTGATCGGCGACCTGCCGCTGGACGTCGCCGTTCTAGACAGGGATCCGCGCCAGGCGGGAGGGCTCGCGCAACTCAACCCACGGCACGTTTATGTGGCGGCCTCGAAGGTTCTGAATGGCGTGCCGGCCACGGTGATCGCGGATGGAGCAACCATTAATCTGGGGCTCGACCCGGCCGGTAAGCCACTGGTGCTGGAAGCTGAGTCCTTTCAGTCTGGCGGCGTGGCGAACCTGAGCCTGCTGAATCCCACGGATCGCGCGCTCTTTGCGGGTAACGCATTCGAGAAACACGATGCGACGCCGGGAATGCGCGGTGGAGCCAATTCAAATCCGGAACAGGACAATGCGGCGCGCGCGGCCTGGCTCTCAAAGTTGAATGGCCGATTCGACGTAGTTTATCTGGCTGACAATTCGAGCTGGTTTACCAGCCCCGAGACATTCGCCGCGACCGTTTCCGCCACAGCTCCAAGCGCCAGTGGCTCGCGGCAGACGCCATAACGAAATCGTGCGGGCCCGGCTCGGAATGAAATCGCTTATCGAGGCGCGGTAATGGAATTAGTAACTTGGACCGCGTCTTCAGGGGGGCGTTAGTTAGTTTCTGTCATGAAACTCACTTCGGGTGGCAAGGAACGCTTGCTTGCGCGCGCGGCTCGGA
>PLRZ01000220.1:0-4194 GCA_003164075.1 Bryobacterales bacterium
CCATGGAGATAAAGCGCGTCCAGGCCACCACCACCACGAAAACCACCAGCACCGAGCCGAGCGCCAGGGGAGTGAGGCACAGAAATGCCCCCACGAAGCTGGCCATTGCCTTGCCGCCTTTGAAATGGAGGAATACCGGATAGGCGTGTCCGGCCATCACCGCCAAGGCCGCCACACACATCGCCGTCACGCCGTGGTCCGAGAGCCGGCCGGCGATCCAGACTGCGAGGTAGCCTTTTCCGATATCGAGCAGCAGCGTGCCGATGCCGGCCGCGCGGCCGGTGGTGCGCAACACGTTCGTCGCACCGATGTTGCCGCTTCCGCCGGTTCGCACGTCGGCGCCGGTGGTCCATTTGACGAGTAGATATCCAAACGGGATTGCACCCAGCAAGTAGGCGATCGCCGCCGCCAGAAGAGTGATCATGGCTTTGTGAAGGGAAACTCCGCAAGTTTAGTGTACACGGAACCGGTGGGCCGCAATTGGCTTCGATACAAAAAGAAGGACCGCGCCGTGAAGCGCCCGAAGTCGAGCGGGCCGGCGGCGGCGATGGCGCTTTGCAGCGGACGCAAATCGGTCCGGTCCCTGATGCGCGCCAGTGTCAGGTGCGGCGAGTACGCGCGATTCTCGCGAGCCACCCCGAGCGACGCGGTGGCGGAGTCGGTATGGGCGGCCAGCGCTTCGAGCCCTTGCGCTTCAATGCCGCACCAGAAGATTCGCGGCGCCCGCTCATTGGGGTAGAAGCCGGCCTTGGCTACCGCGACTTCGATCTCCGGCCGCTCCGGGAGTGCCGCGAGCGCCGTTTGCAACTCCGGCAAACGCTGGTCGGGCCACTCGCCGATGAACTTCGTGGTGATATGCAGGTTGGCGGGCGGGCTCCATTGAATACGCGCGGTGGGTCTGAGGCGCGCCACCAGCGCCTCCAGATTGCGCACCACTTCGCCCGGCAGGTCGAGCCCCGTGAAGAGTCGCATCAAGCGCCATTGTACTGCGCGGCTTCGCGGGAAGGTTGTCGCGAAACTCACTTCAAATGGCAAGGACCGCTTGCTTGCTTGCGCGCGCGGCTCGGTAACAAGTTCAGAACTCCTCCCTTACGGTACCCCTTACGGTCGCGGCTCGGCATGCGCGTCGGAGCCGGGCCCAGGTGATGAAGACGCGGCAGGCGGTGCCGCCTGCCGAACCTTACACCTTTGCCGGAATCTCGAAGCCTTTGCGATAGCCGCGGTCGGCGTCGCGCAGCAGGCGATTGGCTTCCGCGTCGTTGATGACTTCTTCCTTGGTGGGATCGAAGTTCAACGACCGGCCCAGGCGGTACGAAACGTTCGCCAGGTGCACCAAAGTGGCGGAGATGTGACCCTCTTCGATGGGCGCACTCAGATTTTCCTTCTTCCGGCTGCGCACGCAATCGATGAAGTTGGCATAGTGGTTCTCTTTGCCGTGGCCCTCGGGCCCGGGCTCGGCCTTGTCGCCCAGCCACGACTTGTAAGTCTCGTACTCCTGGATCGCCAGGATGCCCTTCGGTCCATAGTAAATGTTTCCGACCGTACCGGGCTTGCCGCTCACCGGACCGAGCGACGGCGCCGACTTGGCGGCGGGCGCTGCCAGACCCGCCGGCGGCAGCACGCTCCTGCCCCACGTGCCGATCTCGGCTTCGTGATTGGTCATCCAGTGGCGCACTTCAAACTCCATCAGGCGCCGCGGACCGGTGGGCGAAGCGAATTCGAAAGCGGCATTGAGGACGTTGGGCGTCTCCTGGTCGTCATCGAACATCACGTGTCCGCCGATGGCCGCCACCTTGGTGGGGAAGCCCACTCCCAGGCCCCAGCGCGCGGTGTCCATCTCGTGGATGCCCTGGTTGCCGATGTCGCCGTTGCCCGTGTCCCAGAACCAGTGCCAGGTATAGTGGAAGCGATTCTTGGTGAAGCCGCGGTCGGGCGCGGGACCCAGCCACAGATCGTAATTCACCCCCGCGGGGATCGCCGATTTGGGTGTGCGGCCGATGGTGTCGCGCCACTTGTAGCACAGGCCGCGCGCCAGGTAAACGTCGCCGATGAGACCGTCGCGCAGATGCTGGATGGCCTCTTTCGCGCCCGCGCTGGAGCGGCTCTGCGTGCCGTGCTGCACAATGCGGTTGTACTTATTGGCGGCGGCTACCAGTTGCTTTCCCTCCCACCAGCTATGCGAGCAGGGCTTCTCGACGTAAGCGTCTTTCCCGGCCTGGCAGGCCCAAATGCCCATCAAAGAATGCCAGTGATTGGGCGCGGCGATGGAGATAGCGTCGATCGACTTGTCCTCCAGCAGCTTGCGGACATCGCCAAAGGTTTGCGGCTTGGGCATGCCCAATTTCTCGATGCTGTCCAGACGCTGAGCGATGACGCTTTCGTCGATGTCGCAGATGGCCGCCAGTTCCACGTTGGGGATTTCGTGGATGGACCTGATGTGGTCCAGGCCGCGGCCGCGCAGTCCCACGACGGCGATGCGGACCCGGTCGTTCGCTCCGAGTACGTTCCTGGCTTGAAACGCGGCGACAGCAGCGGCGCCCGTCTTCAGAAAATCTCTTCGATCGATATCGATTGACATAAGAACCTCCTACACAACTTTGAATAACCCTTCCAACGATTCGCGCGTGCTCTCCACCTTGTTGCCGTCGGGCCGCCGGTAATGCGTCTCGAGCGACATGGTGCCGGAGTATTTCTCTTTATGGAGGGCGGCAAACTGCCCCTTGAAATCGATGAAGCCGCCGCCCACCGGGGCCCACTCGATCTTGCCGGTCTGCGCGTTCTTGCGCGCATCCTTAATGTGCATGTGCGGGAACAGCCCTTTGACGGCCTGGTAGCCATCGGGAAAGGGCGTCTCGCCCAACATGACCGCATTGCCCGGATCCCACACGCCGCGCAAAGCCGGCGAATTCACGTCGCGCAGAATACGCCCCAATTCCTTGCCGGTGCCGACATTGCATTCGAATTCGTTCTCGAGCACCAGCACGATGCCGTTTTTCTCGGCCAGGCGCGCAGCCTTTGCCAGGCGGTCGCGGACCCGCGGATAGACTTTTTCGGGATCGGGCACGCGCCAGTAGCTGAAGATGCGCACTTTCTTAGTGTCGAAGAAGCGCGCCAACTCGAACGATTTCTCGAGCGTAGCGTCGGAATCTTCCTCGGTGAATTTGCCGGTCGCCGGGTCGTGCTTTTCGTTCGGCTTGGTGGCCACGCCGGGAATGTTCCACTTGAAAATGGGGCTGGCGATATCGCTCACGTGGACTCCGCGGTCCGCCAGCAGCTTCTTGGCGCGGTCCAGATCCTCCTGGGGCGCGATCATCAGATTCTTGCCCCACACCTCGCGCAGCTCGCACCAATGTAGCTTGTAATCGGTGATGAAGGTGAGCGCTTCCTCCAGGTTGGAAGTGAGTTCGTCGGTGATGATGCCCAGGTGAAAGCCGTGCGCCGGATCGGTCTCACCGGCGGCGAGGCTGGAAAGAGCACCGGCGGCCGCCGCGCCCTTCAGTACATCTCGTCGAGTCAGTTGCATTTCCGCTGCCCCTTTAAGAGTCTATCCTAACCGCATTGACAAGATTAGTGTAACCGCCATTCCGCCGCCCAGCACCAGGAGCGTCACGCCCACCCTCCGCTGGCCGTGATTTTTCATCCACAACGCAAACCCGGGCTCACTGCAAATTCCACGACATCAGGAGTTCTTACATTGGGCGCCACCGGACAAAGGCAAGCGCTACCGGCTGGCGTTCGACAACCACACCGACGACGCGCACCCGGTCCACCTGCATCGCAACAGCTTCGAGCTGACCAGCGTGCACGGCAAGCCCACCGGGGGCGTGTTGAAGGATGTCGTGCTACTGAAGGGCTTCCGGCAGATTGAAGCGGATTTCACGCCGCCCGGGGAGGGGCTGACGCTGTTCCATTGCCACCAGCAGTTGCACATGGACTACGGGTTCAAGATGCTTTTTAGCGTGGTGTAGCGCGGCAGGAACTTGCCGCGGCGTCAAGGAATTGACGCTGCCGGCGGCAATGGCGGCGTGTCTTTTCAATGTTTTGGGAAATCTAGAGAACGGCGACAAAAGTGCCGATATGGGTGGCATGAGTACAGGTTCCATCAACAACCTTGCCAGCAGCTATCTACAGTCGATTCTCGGTACCGCTCTTCAGGGGACCGGCCTATCGAACAAAACCAGTTCTAGCAGCGTC
>PLRZ01000220.1:4236-4938 GCA_003164075.1 Bryobacterales bacterium
TCTCAGCTCAACACGTTGGCGACGGACTTTACCAACGCTTCGACAAGCGGTCAACTCCCCAACATGTCGGACCTGGCGCAGGCGATCGGCGGCGGCGGTGGCCATCACCATCATCATGGGCACCACGGTTCTTCCTCCAGTTCCAGCACCGACGCCACCTCCAGCACCGATGCGAGCAGTTCGACCAGCACCAGTTCGACCAGTTCGACCAGCCCGCTCAGTCAGCTCCTGGCGGCCTTCCAGTCGAATGCCACCCAGAACGAACAGTTCGATCCGCTGTCGATCATTACGAACACGCTGACGACCGCGGGGATTACCGGCTCCAACACTTAACGGCAAGACCGCCCGGCTCAGTAACAAGTCTCGTGGAATCATCGCTGCATTACCGAGCCGCGACCGCCAGGGAGCGGTCCTTGCCATTTGGCGCGGGCAATACGCTGAGAACTCCTGATGCCGGCCGGGGATTTCGGATAGTTAGGGAAAATGGGCTGAGCCATGACGTGGCGCAGACACTCGTTTCTGCGGCGCCGAGACTCTTCTCGGCGCTCCGGGACGGTGGATGCCGCTCGCGAAGAGGGTCGAGATGAGTCTCGACCCAGCAGGCAGGAGTGCCTGCGCCACGAAAACGGGCCTGTCCCAAATTTCACGACGTCAGGAGTTCTGAACGTTCTTCCGCGCGGCGATATCTAAAGATACGCCACC
>PLRZ01000361.1 GCA_003164075.1 Bryobacterales bacterium
GGCTACGACCAGTCTCCCACGCCTCGGCGGTTCGAGTTCATCGGCTTCTGGGGCTATCTGGTCTTTCTGGTCTATTGCATGCGACGGGTCAACTGCAAGCAGTGTGGGGTGAGGGTCGAAGAAGTGCCATGGGGCATGGGGAAACACACCTCGACCAAGGTGCGCATGCATTTTCTGGGGCACTGGGCGCGCAAACTCTCCTGGAAGGAAACCGCCGAAGAGTTTCGCACCTCCTGGGACAAGGTGCACGATGCGGTGGCTTATCTGGTCACCTGGGGGCTGGAGCATCGCGTCCTGGGCGCGATTCGCGCCATCGGCGTGGACGAGATTCAGTATGGCAAAGGGCACAAGTATCTGACGCTGGTGTATCAGATTGATCTGGGCCTTTCTCGGAGTGATGAGTGCCGACGGTCTGGCTGCCAGAATCGACCAGGTTCTGAATCTCATGAGTGATACCTCGCCTCTTCAGTGGTTTGTGCGCGGGGTGTCGAATCTGAAAAATAGTTATGAAAAGCAGCGGCGGGCAGGACCGATGTATGGACCGACCTTGAAACTTCGATCTTCTTCTGCGAGTTTGGGAGGCGATCTATTCCTGGGCGGGCATCTGCTGTTCGATCTCGCGCCAGGCGCTGATCTTCAGCCGGCGGCAGACCCAACACAAGGGCTCAGCCGCCACTATCGTGGTCTCCGCGCCGCAAACCGAACATTTCACCGCTTTGGTCAAACGATCCGGCGAAATGGAGCGTTTGGCCTGCTCGAGGATCTCGGCTGGAACTATGGTCTCGGGTTTTGGCTGCGCCTTGCGTTTCATGGGAGACTCCCAGTGGCTCCCTTCAATATGGCAGATGTCCCGCCCGGAAACAAGCGCTATGCGGCTTCCGGAATCCGGATCACCGCGGCGACATCGAGAGCCGAGGCGCAACGGGGGCACTTCTGACCGCTCATCACATGAGGATATTTTCCGCGCAAATCGATATCTGCCGGAACAGTGTGCGTGCAGATTGGACAGTGGGCCAATCCCTTGGTGTGGTTTTCAACGAATGTTTTCATAGTGCTTGTCCCCTTCACTCCATCGGACGCAAAAACACTTGCAAGGGTTGTACCAAATTCGTAAATATTCTTAAAGGCAGTGCGAGAAAGAACACCGTTGAGGAATGCTACGCTGAAAGTCATGATGCAGCAACCGGCTACCAAGATCCAACTCATCAACACCCCGGAGTACCGCGAGAATTACGCCAACAGCGTGCAGGTTCGGGTCAACCTGTGGGACTTCCTGCTGATGTTCGGCCGGGTGAATCAAACGGCGCCGGACAGCGTGGCCATCCACAACTTCCAGGGAGTATACGTCAGCCCGCAGCAGGCCAAGGCGCTACTCAATGTCCTGCGGGAAAACGTCAGCCAGTACGAAGCGGCATTCGGCGAAATCCGGCTGGAACCGCAAGCCGGCGCCTCGATCGTGCAATAGAACGCTTCGGCGATCGGCCAGGAGCCCGGATCGCCAACCGTCAATCCGCTTGCGAGCCGCCGCTCGCGCCGCGCCCCGTCTTTACGATCCAGTTCCGCAGCATGGCGGCGTAACCGCACGCCTCGCTGTCGACGCGCAGTTGCTCCACCGTGAAGCGCATTTTTCGGCCCCAATTCGGGTATTGCCAGGTGGTGCCGGGGAGATTCTGCTGCGCCAGTTCCTTGGTGAGGTCCTCCTGGTTGATGGCCAGAAGCTGTGACGGCGTGAGCGCCAGGAACCCTATCACCGCGTTGTGCAGAGGCCCGGTGAGTTCGGGATAGGCTTCGGCGGAGCGCGGCAGTTGGGGCGCCAGCAAATCCTGCGCGAACAGCAGATCCAGCATTTTCTGCTTTTCGCCGGCGCGATAAGCGGTTTGCTCGCGGAACTCCTTTTCCCCGATCATCCCGGCGGCGCGCCGTGAGGCGATGTCCGCCCCCACCCAGAAACCGGCGAGCGTGGGCAGGTCGTGGGTGGTGGAAGAAACCAGCGCTTGCCGCGGGTACTCCTCGTGGCGGCGAAACTCGCCGCTCGGATTCTTCTCGAAATAGAACAGCCGGTAGCTGAGGATGCCGAAGCGCGCCAGCGTCTCGCGCACCGCCGGTTCCACCGTCCCCAGATCTTCGCCGACCACCACCACCTGGTTGCGCACGCTTTCGAGAGCCAGGATGCGCACGAAGTCCTCCGACAGCTCGCGCACGTAAGCACCCTGGGTGGCGTCGCTGCCGTCGGGAATCCAGAACAGACGGAAGAGGCGCATCACGTGGTCGATGCGCAGTGCGCCGCCATGGCGGCAATTCTTGCGGATGGACTCGGCGAACAGGCGGTAGCCGTCCTCCCGGTGGTGCGCGGCATTGGGCGGCGGGAAACCCCAGTCCTGACCCTTGGGCGAAAAATCGTCGGGCGGCGAGCCCACGCGGCACCCGGCGATGTAAAAGGGGCGGTGGGCCCACAGGTCGGAACCGAAGCTGTCGGTCGCGAGGGCGAGGTCGTGGTAAAGGCCGATGGAGAGATGCCGGTCGCGGGCGTGTTTTTGGGCCGCGGCCAACTGAATATCGATCTGCCACTGCAGGAACTGATAGAACAGTACGCTCCGCCAGTGCTTCTTGCGGAACGCCAGGGTTTCCGGCGATCCGGGATCGCGATAGGGCGCCGGCCATTGGGGCCAGATCCAGGCTTCGGGATCGCGGCGGTGCAGGTGCTCGTCGAGCGCGCAATAGACGGCGAATTTTTCGAGCAGGTCCCCCTCGCGGTCGAGAAATGCCTGGAACTCGCGGGCGCGGGCCGAGCCGGTGCGCCACTCGCGCAGAAACTGCAGGAACAGCAACTTGAGAAAGCGTAGCTTGAGCGCGCTGACGCGCTCGTACTCCACAAACGGGGACTCGCGCAGAGCCTCAATCTCGGCCGTCACCGCGACCGACTTGCGCAGTTCGAGCGCGCGCGGGCAGCGGGCGAAATCGTCCATACTTTCCACGTCGAGATACAGGAAATTCTGATAGAAAGTACAGTTCGGAAGATAAGGACTGGTGTTGAAGGGGCGCCGGTTGTGGATGGCGTGCAGCGGATTGAGGGCCACGAAGCCGCACTCCAGCCGTTCGGCGGCGAAATCCACCACCCGCAGCAGATCGCCGAAGTCGCCGCATCCCCAGTTGCGCTCGGAGCGGACTCCGTATAGGCTGACGGCAATACCGGCGGTGCGTCCGCCGCGGCCCAGGTGCGGCGAGACCCAGGCGCGGTCGGGCGTCACGATATAGCGGACCGAGGCCGACGCTCCTGCCACATCCACGGTAATTTCGTGGTAGCCGAGCGGCAGGCGGACCGGCAGGCGCGCCAGTTTGCGCACCCGTGTGCGGCCGTCCATTTCGATGTAAGCGGTCTGCGGCAACTCCCAGAGGTTCAACTGAAATTCGCTGGACTGCCCGTCCTCGCGATGGACCACCAGGCGCGCCCGTTCTCCCAGCGACTCTACGGGAACGTTGAGCGGCAGTTCCTGCTCGCCCGAGTCGCCGCATACCACCGCCGGCGGCGCCAGCCGTTCCCATTCGCGGCGGGTGAGAGCCGTCAGGAAATGTTCCAGTTGATCGGAGTTGCCGGCCGGGGTTCCCTGCGCCTCCAGTATGGCCTGTTTGGCGGCCGTGGTGGTGGCGTGGTAGCGGCCCCAGATGTCCCAGTAGCCCGGCTCGATACCAGACAGGGACGCGGCGCGGTCGAGTAACTGCTCGAATGTGTCGGCTGGCATGGGGGAAGCGCGAACTTTGATTCTACAGGAGTGCGGTGCAGGGTTTCTTGGCACCCCCCGCGGGCATGCGAGAATGAATGCATGGAAAACCCCATGGCGAGCAGCCTGCCCGAATTGTTTGCGGGCGTTGACGACTATCGTGCCGACAATGCCGCGGCGGCGGCATCGGAAGGGATTGTGCTCACCACGCTCGACCGCGCGGTCAACTGGGCGCGCAAGAATTCCATCTGGCCGATGTCCTTCGGGCTGGCCTGCTGCGCCATGGAGATGATGTCGATGAGCGCCTCGCGCTTCGATATCGCGCGTTTCGGCGCCGAGGTGTTTCGCGGATCGCCGCGGCAGAGCGA
>PLRZ01000057.1 GCA_003164075.1 Bryobacterales bacterium
GTCCTCGACGAAGCCATGTCGAAGGCGGTCGCTGCTCGTGCAGGTGAGGCCTTGACTGCGGAGATGAGGGTGCGATTTCGCCGCCGGATCCAACCCGGGCAGGAGTTTGACGTCCGAGGTTGGATTGTTGACCGCTCCAAACGGCGGATTCGCGCAGAGGCGACCGTTATCGGCACCGACGGCGAGGAATTCGCGCACGCCTGGGGAACGTTCCTTGCCGTCACCGTGGAGCGACAGACAGCGGAGGTTGAAAACGATCCGAGATGAAGGTCAGCCGCAATGATGTGATCGAGCGCATGGTTGCAGTGCTCAACGGAGACATTCAGCGGGAGATTCGTATGGCTGATAGTTGCATCCGTGAAGCCGGCTACCTGCAGAGGGAATATCATCCCGTGGTACAGCGACAAATGGCTTTGTGTGCGGCCGCAGCCCTAGCCAACGCTACGGCGCTAGCCGCTGAAGTTCTCGCGCTTGGAGGTGTTCCCTTAGATCCTGGAGGGCCGTTGAAGGCGGGGGGACCCAACCCGCCGCCGGCGCGGAGCAATCCGGTGCGGGCTCGAGCCATGCTGAAACACTACCGGAGCCGACTCCGGATGGCGGAGAGGCTGGGGCTGCTCCGGCTCCGGGAAGTTTTCCAGCAGATCGTCACTACGAAGGAATGGCATTTGGCCCATAGCGGGCTCGTTCAGGCCGGAGATCCGGCCGGCAGATATTTGTATAGCTAACCGGGAACAGGAGAAAACAACGTGAAGATTGCCGTACCGACAAATGATGGCTTATCGATTGCTGAACACTTCGGAAGGAGCGCCGGTTTCCTGCTCTTCGAAACCGAGAACGGTCAGATCACTTCTCGCCAGATGAAAGAGAACACTGCCCAACATACACATGCACAGTCGAGCTGCGGCAATCAAGCCGAGTCGGCGGGGGCACATGACCACACGACAATTGTGACCGCGCTCGCGGGATGCGACGTGGTGATCTGCGCCGGTATGGGCCGGCGAGCCGCCGATGCTCTTAAACAAGCTGGCGTACGCGAGGTGATCGTTACCAGGCCCGGTCCCGTCGAGGAGCCGGTCCAAGCCTATTTGAGAGGCGAGCTGACCGGTACGAGTGAAAGCTTCTGTCAGTGCAGCCATTAGAGGTGAATCCATGGGATCTTCAACCTCCGGGAACCTCATCGTTCCCGTGAAGAACCAATATCCCGCTAACTCTCCGTGGACGCCGCTCGTTCCGATTCAGTTGTCGGCTAAAGCGCCGGTAATCTGGTGCAAACTTGAATTCCTCAATCCCAGCGGTTCCACTAAAGACCGAATCGCGCGCTATATTCTCGGGAACGCGTTCCAGCGGGGGCAAGTGAAACCGGGCATCACCGTCATTGAGGCTTCCAGCGACTCCACCAGCATCTCGATGGCGCTGGTTTGCGCGCAACTCGGACTCCGATTCATCGCGGTGCTGCCCGAGGGTGTAAGCAACGAGCGTGGCCTCATGATTCGTGCGTATGGAGGAACGATCCACTTCAGCAGCAAGGATGCCGGAATCCAGGGATGTATCCGCGAATCGGAACGGCTGGCCGCCGAAACCGGGGCCTTTCTGCCGCGCCAATTCTCCAACCCGGAAAACGTCGAAGCCCATCAATTCGGCACCGCGCGAGAGATTCTGGAACAAATCCCCGGGCACCTTGTCGATGCGATTGTCAGCGGCGTCGGAACGGGTGGCACGCTGATTGGTCTGATGCGGGGATGCAACAGCGACCGGCACGTGCAACGCGCGTTTCTTGCGCGCCCGGTAGACCTGGGCAGGACACGGGAACAGGAGTGCTGCGGCTTCAGTTGCCGCATTCCGGGTGTAATGGAATGCGCATCGGGCCTGTTCCGGGAATCCGATTATCCGAACCTCAGCACGATCGAAGTGTCCGATGAAGAGGCCATTGAAACAGCACGCGAGCTCATACGCCTGGGGTTTCCGGTCGGCCCGAGTTCGGGTCTGAACTATCGCGCGGCCATGATCGCCGCGCAAACTGTGTGGCCGGCCAAGATCGTGACTGTTTTCCCGGACCGGATGGAACGCTATTTCACCACCGACCTGTTTCGGCCCTTTGCGGGGCAATCGGCGAAGTCCTGATTTGGTCGCCGGCCAAGTCAGACTTGCGAGGAGTTTTCTTGCGAGCCGTGCCGCTTGGCGAGCATCTTTTGGTACGCACGCCGGAAACCGGCCATCACCTCCGGGGCGACCGGCGGGGCCGTGCGGCAGTCCCCATAGTCATGGCAGAGTTGTACACTACGTTTCAGGCTTTGGACGAATTGGATACATTGAGGGCAGCCGCGCAAGTGCTCTTCCAATTCCTGGCACGTGGCAGGAGCCAGTTCCCAATCAAGGTACTCCGAAAGGAGCGCGAAGACACGGCCGCAGTCGCTATCATTCATGCCTGACGTCCTCCTGTTGCGGTACGCAGATAGTGGTCCATGTATTGGCGAAGAGCCAGTCTTCCCCGATGCAAGCGCGTCTTGACCGCATCCGGCCTGATATCGAGGATTTCAGCGGTCTCCTCGGTCGTCAACTCCTCCACATCGCGCAGCAGGACAACGCTTCGATAAATCTCGGGTAACTCCTGGATCGATCGAGTCAATGCATACCGCAATTCGGTGTCGAGGAGGAGGTCTTCCGGCAGTGAGGTCCAGTCGGCGAGCTCAATTCCGGGCATCTCGCCCTCACTGATCCTGGGCCTCAGGTCGTCCAGCGATAGTTCTACCTTGGGCGCGAAAACACTCTTCCTTCGCTTCATGAAGCACTCATTCTTCGCGATCCGGAAGACCCACGACTTCAGCCGACTCGGATCGCGAAGCTGGTCGATGCTCTCAAATACCTTTAGGAGGGTCTCCTGGGCAACCTCCTCCGCGTCTTCGCGATGGCCGCACATCAAAAAGCTATACTGCGAGAGTCTTGCGTGAAAGGCTTTTACAAATTGCGTGAAAGCATCTTCATCGCCAGCCAGCAGATTCAGCGCAAGCTCAGCGTCGGACTTTACTTCACCAGGCACGCTAAGATCGTCCGCGATTCACGATCACTCTGTCGAGTACCGGCGGTGTTCCGGGATCTACTTCGCTATTGAAGATGCAAAAAACCGGCCACGGTGACAGATGGATCGAAGATTGTGAGCAGCGATCTGTCAGCGACCGCTCGCTAGCCGGCCCAGGCCTTCAACCGGGTTAATAAGCAGCCAAGCAGCATCGGAAGCAGCGGCAGACGAACTGAGTTGGCCTTGTACGTGGGCCTACCCGCAGGCAACTTCTCGATCCAGTCAAGCATCGGCGGATTCCCCTGGGCGCCGCTGACGAATTCAGCGCCGCTCTTCCGCAATCGTGAGAGCAGTTCGGCTGCTGTCGAGTCCAGCGACTTCACCTGGGAGACGTCCACAGTGAAATGCCGTCCGCCGATCGTTGACGCTGCCGTTTGCCAGCAAGATTCCACCTCCCGCGACTCTGCGGCGCCGAGGCAGCCCTCCAGTTTCAGTCGAAACTCATTTGAAGTGTCGTGAATGCCGACACGAAATTCGTCTCGCATTCTGTCCTGCGGGCAGGTCCACATCACTTGCCCCCTTCGGATCGAATGGCCATGTTCACCTCCATCTCTCCAAGGCGCTTTATGAAGTGGAATAGCGAACGGCGGGTGCCGGATGTCCCGACAGTTCTGCCATCTGAGCGTTGGGCCAGCAAACACGTCGGACATCGATAGTGCCAGCAGTAGCTCTTTCATTCCTCCACCTCTGAAATGAGATGATGCAATTCTCATGCTTCCGGTGACGGAATGGGAAGACGCCTCGCATGGAGCCCTCACTTTCCAGGTAGTTCCACACCACAAAACCGAAGAAATTCGCGCAAGCCCCGATCGACGTATTTCTGGCGATGAACCAATAGCGTGATCTGACGCCGCAGGTCGAGCCAGGACGCGTACACAAGGAGAAGCTGGCCGGATTTCAGCTCCGGTTCGACGGCCGACCGGGAAATGCAGCCCAATCCGGCGCCAGCCATGACAGCTCGCTTGACGGCGCCGATCCCCCCAAATTCGAGCGGAACATGAAGCGGGCGGAATCTGCCCTCGATCGCTTCCTCGAAAACGGCGCGTGTACCGGACCCCTTTTCGCGCAACACCCACCGTGCATCGGCCAGCGCGGCTGCCGTGGCGCGGCGACCGGCGAGTGGGTGGCCCGGCGCGGCAATAATCGCAAGTCTATCCTCTCGCCAACGAAACGCCTCAATGTCGGGATGGCGGGAGAATCCCTCCACCCAGCCCGCGTCGCTTTCGAACTGCCGTACCGACGTCACAACATGCTCTGTGTTTCCAATAGCCAAATGGAAGTGAGCGTCCGGATGACGCCGGCTGAACCGGGCGATCGGGGAAGGCAGCATGTAGTTCCCGACGGTGAGGCTGGCGCAGAGCTTGAGGTTCAGCGGCCGGTGTCCAGCGCCGGCCGCAATGTCGCGAACCCTGTCCAGCACCTGGATCGCCGCCGGCAACAGTTCGCGGCCCGCCGTGTTCCCGACAATCCGGCGGCCGTTCCTGTCAAAGAGCCGGCGCTGCAACTGGTTTTCGAGCTCCGCAAGCGCCTGGCTGGTGGCTGCCTGGGAAAGGCCGATGCGTTGCGCGGCCCCGGTAATGGTGCCTTCCTGATAGATGGCCGCGAAGATCTCCAACTGGCGTAGGGTGATCTGCATGGCTGCCATTGTAAATCGATTCAGCCGAATAGCAATATTGATATTATCCGTTTTCTTTATTTGGAAATTACGGTTAATCTCGGATCAGCTTCCAAATGTCTATTCCGAAAACATCCAGAGAACTCATCGCAGGTACGGCCCTGTGTCTGTCGGTTTCCTTGCTGGCATGGGCCGCCGCCACGCTCCCATGGAATCATAAGCTGCAGCTCAGCGCGCTGACCCTGGCCATCCTTGCGGGAATGGCGGCGGGCAACGCCGTACCACGGGGTTTGCTGGAACGGCTCCATCCCGGTCTGCGCTTCAGTCAACAAAAACTGTTGCGGCTCGGCATCGTGCTTTATGGCATCCGGCTGACCGTGCACGATCTGTCGAACCTCGGCCCGCGTGCACTCGCGTTCGATTTAGGTGTCATCGCCTGTGTGCTCCTGATCGGGTATTGGTTGGGCACGCGAGTATTCGGATTGGATGCGGACACGGCGCTGCTGGTGAGCGCGGGCAGCGGAATTTGTGGAGCGGCGGCCGTGCTGGCGACGGAACGCGTAATCGAAAGCGAATCCCACAAGGTCAGCGTTGCCGTGGCCACGGTGGTGGTGTTTGGAACCATCGCCATGTTCCTTTATCCCGTGCTCTATCCTTTGACTGGTTTCACCGAACGCCAGTTCGGCATCTACACCGGCGCCACCGTGCATGAGGTTGCCCAGGCGCTGGCGGCTGGTCGCGCTGTCAGCCAGACGGCTAGCGACACGGCAGTCGTCACCAAGATGTTGCGCGTGCTGCTGCTCGCACCGGTGCTCGTAATCATCAGCCGTATACGGAGCCGCGGCGGAACAGGAGCGGCCCGGCCAATCAAATTTCCCTGGTTTGTGTTCTGGTTCGGCGCCGTGATCGTCGCACAGTCTCTCGTCACGCTGCCTCCGGTGGCGCGGAAGCATCTCATCGATTTCGATACGGTTCTATTGTCCAGCGCCATGTTCGCGCTCGGTACTGGAACCCGCTGGCATCAATTGAAACAGGCCGGCACACGGCCCCTGCTGCTGGCTGCCGTGATCTTCGGCGGCCTGGTTTCCGGGGGATGGCTGATCACGAAGTTCCTGGTGTGAACTGCAGAAGTCGGCCGCGCTTTCATATAAAATGCTATTTGATGGTGATCGGCAGGAGCTTTCTATGCGTTTGAGTCGATATCTGCTAACGGCGATTCCGATAGTGGGAGCCGCGCTGTTCGGTCAATCGGGTGGCCAGGAGAAGGGCCAGCCCGACCACATGGAGCACCACTTCGACCCGAAGCAGTCGGCCAAGAGCTTCGACGATCCGGCGCGGGATGTCTGGCAAATGCCGGATCGGGTGATCGAGGCGTTGGGTGTGAGGCAGGGACAAATCGTGGCGGACATCGGCGCCGGTACCGGGTATTTTACGGTGCGGCTCGCGAAATCCTCGGCCGCGCCCAAAGTCTATGCGGTCGATATCGAACCGGCCATGGTGAGTTATCTCAAAGAGCGCGCAAGCCGGGAAGGATTGAACAACGTGGTTGCCGTGCAGGCGGCCACGGACACTCCTAATCTGCCGGAAGCGGTGGATCTCGTCCTGATTGTGGACACCTATCACCACATTGGCGGCCGCGAGGTCTATTTCCGAAAACTGGCCAAGTCTCTCAAGCCCGGCGGCAAGGTGGCCATTATCGATTTCAAACCGGATTCGCCCGAGGGTCCGCCCAAGGAGTTTCGGTTCACACCGGAACAAGTCAAGTTAGAAATGGCGAAGGCAGGATACACGTTGGCCGCGCAGCATGATTTTCTACCTCGGCAGCATTTCTTGATTTTCGCAATCGCTGGCCGGCCAACTCGATAAAAGGCGAGAATGGCCGGCTGGCGATATTCAAGCTGTCCCCTGTATCATGAGCAACGGAATCGTACAGCCTGCCAGTTGTACGTCGTCGGGTTGTCGAGGGTGTCAAGGGCACTGCATCAGTGTGACCGTCCCACCTCGTTGCCGCGATGTTCGGCCTCCAATTCTGCATTCTTCTTATTGCGTCGAGACTCGACGCTGCAAGATTTGGACATTCAAGTTTCGACCCCAAACCGCGGCAGTATCCAACGCTGCAGAATGATATACGCCGCAATCAGTATTAGTACCCAATAGTCAGACATAAGTTCCTTATAGTTCCGCCATCAGTCGATCGACGTCTTCCCGAACCGTCCTCTCGCTGACCTCGCCGATATACTGCTTTGCGATCCTTCCCATTTTATCTACCAGCAACGTGGTCGGCAGACTCTGAATCGCATCGACTATCGGTGACGACGCGGATGGCAGCAGAACGGGATAGGTTACGCCGGCCGCCTTCGCGAACTGGCGTACCCCCGCGGCGTCTCCGTCGTCCATCGCGATGCCGGCGATATCCAGATCGCCCCGGCTCTTTGCCAGACGGATAAAGCCTGGAATCTCTTCGCGGCAGGGTGGGCACCACGTTGCCCAGAAGTTCACCAGTACCACTCGCCCGCGATGCGCGGAAAGGCTCCAGGCGCCGCCCCGGAGATCGGACATAGTGAAGTCCGGCATTGGAGTGCGGCGCGGGACCGGCACGATTGCGTCGCCAGCTTCCTGGTGCTTTGGAGCGAAGGTTAGTGCAATCGCCGCGACTGCCAGCGCACCCACGACGAGCTGTGCGATTCGGACTGGTCCCGGGCGCTTCACTCGGCAGAGCCTCTCATTGTTCAACTCCTCCGGCGCGTGGCATCGCCGCCGGAATCCGGAGCCGTAGCATTCATCCACTGCACGGTTGGCACCGCCTTGATGGTAGCCGTGAACGGATATCGCCACAACATTACCGCCCATAGGGCCACTCCGCCCAGGAACACCGCTAGGAATAGCGGCAGGACAGTCCACTGCGTCTGAACCACGAACCGCTCCGGGTGAAAGTAAGATTTCAGATAGTCGTCCCGCAGGATGTCGCGCATCAGGGCCATGGCGGCGATCGCCAGGACCGTAATTCCCGTCCCGCCAATAGCTCCCAGCCGGTAGTCGCCCTGCCGGAGCGCGCGCGCCACCACCAGGATCGCGGTCACCGCGCCGGCGATGCCCGCCATCAGCAGTATGGTCGCCAGTACGTTGTCACCGAGGAACAGCATACGCCGGTCGCGCGGCAAACTCAGAAGGAACCAGAAGCCGACCGCGAACTGCGCCATGGTGGCGAATTCAAAGGCACGTCCCCCGAAACGGAAAACATACTGTCGGTACTCCCCGTCGCTCTCCCGCTTGAAATGAGCCAGCAGCATCAGCAGCAGGCCCCCCACCGCCACAGCGGCCGTGACGAAATGCAGGTATCGCGGTAGCAGCGTAGGCTCCGAAAGATTCAGATTCCAGCCGCTTGGGTCCGCGAAGTACTTGCCTGCCCAGGCGGAAGGCGTCTGGCTGAGCGTCAGGTTGTTGCTGAACAGAAACCCAATGAAGGCGATCAACAGGAAACTCGCCAGCAGCACTCCGCGCCCCGATCCTGCCAGTCGATGCGTCCGGGCGGAAACGTAGTACAGCCCGTAATAGGCGATCGTCAGCATCACTAGCGCCAAGAACCAGGGCCAGGCGATCAACACCGACGAGGTGTAGAAGAACTGCCCGTAGATCACCTGCAGGAACAGTAGCGGAGCGACACCCAGGGTCACGGTCGCAGGCAACAGCGAAGGCAGCTTTGTGGCGACGTCGGTAAACAGCCTATTGGCGCGTTCGCGGCTGCCGCTCCACCGGCTCGCCAGTGCCAGGACCATGCCGCCCAGCATGAAATTCATGGCAACGATGTGCAGCGTGAAGGTCACTATCAGGAGCAGTTTGAAGACCCAATAAGGAGCGGGAAGAGGAATCGGATCGAGCGTGGGAACGAAATTATGTAACGGCATCTTCGGCTACCTCCTTGCAGTTTCGGCCGCTACCGAATGTTGAGGCATTGTTGCGGCCGCTGATACTTGCGTTTTGATCCACTGAACCAGAGTGATGCGCTGCTGTTCGGTAAGCTTCAAGTCGGGCATCCGAACGAACAGGTCAGGCAGACTCGTCAAGCTATCGGAAGCCTTCTGAGAGTCCATGGCGCGAATGGTGGCGACCGCGGAGTCTCCAGGCGAAGCCTCATGGCAGACCGAGCAGTTCTCCTCGAAAAGGTGTTGTCCGTCGGACGGTGGCGCGCCTGCCTGGTAGAGGGTGGCCAGGTAAGAGCCCAGCGCCGCGCGCTCGGCATCGGTGCCGGCAAACGGAGACATGACGCCGTTGTGCATCAGGTCTAGACTGTTCAACATGGCGTTGAGCGCCGTCGCATCCCATTGCCGTGCTGTCAGGAGCCGCCGCATGCCGCGATAGGCATCCGCTGTGTGGCAACTCTGGCACTCCACCCTGAAGATCTCCCGTCCGGCGCCAACGTCGCCCCCCCTGCCGGGCTCCCGGTGTCGCACCCAGCGGGCGGTGTTCAGCACGCCTGCCTGGTCGATGGCTTCGACGGAGAATCCACCGTCTGTGGCCGACGGGGTTGCGTAGAGGGAGTTGTCGTAGAGGTAGTTCGCGATTACGAATGGTTTGCGGATCGCTTCCCGCACAAACTCGAAAGCACCCATTGTGCCGAGCGCCGACAGCATAATGGTCAGACCATAGGCAAGATGCAAGCGGGCCGGCTTAACTAACGTGAGCAGCACCAACACAAAGGTCACAATCGCGAGAACGGCGGCTTCGACAGCATAGTGAGAGGCCGTCGGCATGGCTCCCCTCGCGCTGTTCCAGAGATCCGGCGGAATCTGCCGGATGTACCACCACACCAGCGCGGGCATCACCGCCATCGACGGTAGAATCCACGCCGCGCTCCACCTGACCAATCGCGCTTTGAGAGCCGGATCTTTGAGCCTGCTGGCCGTGACCAGGGCGTAGATGCCGGCCAGCGCCAGGGCGATGGCAGTCCGCACGGCCAGCGACGGGAAATACGTGGGGTTGAAGAAGCCCGTCCAGAAGTCATGGGTTTGGATCCACTTTCCCGAAGTCAGCATGAAAGTGATGATCCCGTTGATGATCACCAGGCTGGCGAACGCGGCGATAAAGTAAATCCAGCCGTACCAAAGGTGCAGCCGCGGCGTTAGTTTGTCCCAGCCGTAGAGGTACAGCAAGGCGGCGGTGATCTCGATAAAGAAGAACACCCATTCGATCGCCCACCCCCAGACGTAGGCGTGAATCAGGCTGCTGGTGGCCGAGGGATGAATCAATCCGATGGTGAACCAGATGCCCACNNGCCTTGCGCTCCGTCAAAACAAGAAAGAGGCCGCCGCCGACGGCAAAGTGTGAAACGAACACGTGCAGGATCGACACGATCGCGATCAGCAGCCCTGCGCCGAACGTGACGTCCCAAACGGGATAGTTCATTTTTTCGTTCTCCGTTCCGAGATTCCGGCTACGAGTGNNGGAACAGGTTCAAGCCGACGAAAGCTGTAAACAGAAACCATGCCGGATTGACCCAATAACCCAGGGCCACGCTCAACATCACAAAGAAGCCGGCAATCAGGCGCAAGTAACGTTCGATGGTCATGCGATTTTTCTCCTTCGGTTCACAACAAAGTAGACAATGGGCACCGTCATGCGCGACAGTGCCAGGGATGCGACTTCTCCCGCCATCAGCGCAATGGCGAGACCCTGAAAGATGGGGTCGAACAGGATCACGCTGGCGCCCACAACCACAGCCGCCGCGGTCAACATCATGGGACGGAAGCGGACCGCTCCGGCGTCAATCACCGCTTGATCCAGCGGCATCCCTTCCTGCAAGCGAAGCTCAATGAAGTCGACCAGGATGATCGAATTGCGCACCACGATTCCTGCGCCGGCAATAAACCCGATCATGGAAGTGGCGGTGAAGAACGCATTCATCAAGCCGTGAGCGGGCAGGATGCCGACCAGCGAAAACGGAATCGCGGCCATGATGACCAGCGGCGTGATGAACGATTGGAACCAACCCACCACCAGGCCGTAGATCAGGATCAGCACCGCCGCGAAGGCAATCCCCAAGTCACGGAACACTTCGTAGGTGATGTGCCATTCCCCGTCCCACTTCATGGAATAGTGCTCGGCATCGGTGGGGAGCGTCGCCATATGTTGCTCGATCGCGTACCCGCCGGGCGCCTTGAACTTGTCCATTTCCGGTCCGAGCTTGAGAATCGCGTACACCGGGCTTTCCATGGCGCCCGCCACGTCGCCCGTGACATAGGTAACCGGCAGCAGGTTTTTGTGGTAGATGCTCTTGTCCGCCACCACTTCCTGGCTG
>PLRZ01000606.1 GCA_003164075.1 Bryobacterales bacterium
CAGCTTATTGTTTCGCGGGCTCTAATTCAGTGCGGGCGGGCAGGCGAGCACCGCCTGCCCCACCTGCGGGCTCACTGCAAATTCCACGACATCAGGAGTTCTGAGACTACTGCTTGTCGGGATTCCCGGTGATGAAGACCTTCTCATCGGAGTGGACCAGCTTCAGGCGTTCGCGGATCTCCAATTCCTGCTCGGCGGGATTGTCGTTGAGACGCTTGATGTGTTCCTTGATGCGTTCGTTTTCCTTGGCATCAATGCCATTGCGCTCTTGGATCTGCTGGATGAGACGCTGTTTCTCCATCAGCGCGTGGACCCCGTGCGGTCCGGTCAGGGTGATGGCGGCATAAATCGCCACGGCCATGAAGGCGATCCCGAATGCCCATCGACTAAACGCTATTCTCATCGCACCTGGAACATAATAGTAACATCGGTTGAAGTGGAATGACAGATAAGATTGTGGTACTAAACACGTGCGCGAACGAGGCCGAGGCCGAACGGCTGGCGCGGCTGCTCGTGGACCAGCGGCTGGCGGCTTGCGTGAGCATCGTACCGCGCCTGCGCAGTTTTTACCGGTGGAAGGGCGAGATGGAATCTTCGGAGGAATGCCTGCTGTTGATCAAATCGTCCCGCCCGCTCTTCGAGCAACTCCGCGCCGCGCTCGAAACGGCGCATTCTTATGAAATGCCCGAATTACTGGCGCTGCCCGTGGTGGCCGGCGCGGCGCCCTATCTCGAGTGGCTCGAAGCTAACCTGCGGGAAGGATCGGCCCAGGAATAGTGTACGATTCCCAACAGAGCACCCGCCCCCTGGCTGACGGCCTGGCCCTGATTTTCGACATGGACGGCGTGATCGTCGATTCCAATCCGCTCCATCGCGAGGCTTGGAAGGCCTTCAATCGACGCCATGGCCTGGAGACTACCGATGCGATGGTGGAGCGGACGTACGGCTGGCGCAACGATCGGATTGTGCGCGATTTTTTCGGAGCGGACCTGCCTGCCGGGGAAGTAACTGCGCGCGGCGCCGCCAAGGAAGAGCTCTATCGCGAGATGCTGGATAGCCGGATGGAAGAGATGCTGGTGCCCGGATTGCGGCCGTTTCTCGAACGATATCGCGGCGCGCCCATGGCAGTGGCTAGCAATGCCGAGCCGGAGAACGTAAGCTTCGTGCTGGACCGGGCGGGCTTGCGGTCTTACTTTCGCGTGCTGGTTGACGGTCACCAGGTGAGCCATCCCAAGCCCCACCCGGAAATCTATCTGCGGGCGGCATTCCTGTTAGGAGTGGCGCCCTCCAACTGCATCGTCCTGGAAGATTCTCACGCCGGAATCGCGGCGGCGCGATCCGCGGGTATGCGGGTTATTGGCGTGGGTACCACCTATGATAACTTGCCGGGTACCGATATAATGGCGGATAATTTTTGCAACGGAATATTGACTTCATGGTTAACGGCCCAAAAACGGGCGGATTGAGCGGCGTTTGTCTGAGTGCTTTGCTGATGGCGTTGGGGGAACGTCCGGCAAACGCACAGGGCCGGTCTGTGTTCTCCACGGATGCCAATTGGTTGATGCAGCCGCTGATGCTGGCTTTTGGCCTGATCATGCTGCTCTGCATCAGCTTTTTCCTGTGGAGCCGTGAGCGGCGGCTGCGCCAGCAGCGGGAACGATTGCGCAAGACCTATCACGTGGGGGAAGAAATTCTCAGCGCCTCGTCGCCGGAGGCAATTCTCAAGCGTGTAAGTGCTTCGCTCATCGCCGTGCTGGGTGTCACGCGGGTGCAGCTATTCGTTTACAACCGCACCGCCAAGACGCTGGATTCCCTGGGGAGTGAAGGCTCCGAACCGGCTTCGATCTCGCTTTCTTCGCCGCCCGCCGGGACCGAGGCCGGCGCCGTGGCCTGCTTCCACTACCGCACGCTTCTGGTCATCCCCGATATCGATCGCAGTCCCTTTCCCATGAGCCCCGGGAACGGCGAGAAAGCGCCCCGGAGTCTGCTGTTCGTCCCCATGCTGGCGCAGGGCGAAGTGACCGGTGTATTGGAGCTGGATCAAGACGATCGCACGCATGATTTCACGCTGGACGAACAGGCGCTGGCGCAGCACCTGGCCAACCAGATCGGCGTGGCCTTCCGGCTGCTGGACCAGCGATCCGTACAGGAACAGTTATTCCGTACGGAAAAGCTGGCCGCCGTGGGCCGGCTGATTTCCGGCGTGGTCAACGAACTACAGACGCCGCTGGCATCCATCTCCGACCTGGCTCGCCGCGCGCTCGACAAGGCCCGCGCGTACGGTGCGGAGCGCGAAGTGTCGGCCATCGCCGCCGAGGCGCAAAGAGCCGCTGCCATGGTGGCGCGCCTGGTCTCGTTCGCTGCCGAGCAGGTAGAGGCGCGGCCAGTCTTGATCACTGCGCTGCTCCACAACCTGATCGAATTCCGCGAAGGCGATCGCAAGGCTTCGGGTATCAAAGTGCGCGATCTTACGGCCCAGGAACCGCTCTACGTCCTGGGGTCGCAGGGCCAGTTGGAACAGGTGTTTCTCAATCTGCTGGTGCATGCGGAGCAGTCTCTGGCGAACGCACCGCAGAAGCTGATCACGGTGCGCACCAGTGTGCTGGCCAAACGGCTGGTGGTGGAGGTGGCGTATACGGCGGCGCCGGTGACGCCGAAAGCCGAGGAGACCGTGGCGGTGCTGGGGGTGACTCGCAGCGTGATCGCGGGCCATGGCGGCGAAGTGCGGCTGATCGAGAAGGCCCACGCCGATCCGCGCTTCGAAGTGGAATTGCCGCTGACCACTGCGCGGGAACGGACACCGCTGGCGCCGGCCTCTCAGGGTGCGAGCGACTACTCCCGCGGCATGACCGCGCTGATCATCGAGCCCGAGGAGACCGCGCAGAGGCAGCTCTTGGGCCTCCTGGCGGGGCGCGGGTACCGGGTGGTTCCCGTGGCTAATGCCGACACCGGTCTGGAGCTGGCGCAACGCATCAAGATCGACGCGGCTTTTTGTTCGGTGCACGCGCCCGGCCTCAACTGGGTGGAGTTATCCGAGCGCATGCAGCCCCGCGTGGGCGGCTTTATCCTTCTTTCCGACGGCTACGATGCCGAGCTTTCCTCGAACTTCGAAGGCTACAACCGCTATGTGCTGGCCAAGCCGGTACAGGAAAGCGAACTCGACCGGGTCCTGCGCGACCTGGAGCCGTCGATGCCGTTGATCAAGCACGGCGCGGCGTAAGGGGACCAGGCAAGAATAACTTCAGAACTCCTGATCTCGTGGAATTTAGATGAGCCCGTTTTCGTGGCGCAGGCACTCCTGCCTGCTGGGTCGAGACTCATATCGACCCTCTTCGCGAGCGGCATCCACCGTCCCGGAGCGCCGAGATGAGTCTCGGCGCCGCAGACACGAGTGTCCGCGCCACGTCATGGATCAGGTCAATATCCCAAACTATCCGAAATCCCCGGCCGACATCAGGAGTTCTGGACTTCATCGGTGGTTCCGTCGAAGCTGCCTGGGGGCCGGCAAAGCCCGGATCACCGGCCCGAGACACGCGGGTC
>PLRZ01000659.1 GCA_003164075.1 Bryobacterales bacterium
AACTTACGGTGAGCGTGCTGTTTTACGATCTGCGGAACAACGTTGCTCTGACGGACACCACGGTGGTGTTTCAGGGAGTGTGCAATCCGCCGGACCGGAGCGATGAGACTACCTTCCGCCTGACATTCCTGAATCGCATGTGCATGCAGAGGGTGTTTCTACCGCAGGTGCGCATCGAGCGGCAGTGCCCGTGGCAGTTTCCGGCCACGCCAGCCGCGATGACGGAGGCAATCGACGGCGGAGTCAATGGCAAGTACTCCCGGTATTACCGCTGCGGGTATTCAGCCGGACTCCCGGGGGGCACGGGTAATCTGAACGGAACGGCGCCGTTTACCTCGTGTGGGTATGTGCGCACGGATTGCCAGGCGCGGGGAATGTTCACACGTTTCGGGGGATTGGAATTCGTGCCGCCGGCAATCGCGGTTCGCGCATACGGAAAGGGTTGGTCCACATCGTCGATTTCGGTGAACACGGCGCTCTACAACGATTATGTGCCGATGATTTACGGCACCGTTTGGCAGTCGCCGAAGGTTGTGTTCGCGCGCAACGACGGCAACCTGACGCGGATGGAGGTGATACTGGGAATCGGGCAGATCCAAGGCGTGCAGACGGTTCTGGTGAACGACGTGCAAATCCCGCTAGGTGTGGCGGGCGCCAACATGACCGGCACAGGTTGGTATAACGTTGAAACGCTAGGGACACGAGAGGGCGCTTGCGACCCCAACTTCGTGGACTCCAGCGGCGCGCCGGCCGGCGATCCCTACGGCAGCATGGCCTATCTCTCCGTGGTGGTCCCGAACCAGTTGAACAACGGCTCCTCGCTTCCAAGCGTCGAGGTGTTGGTGCAGGGTTTGCTGGTGCCGGTCTACGGAACGGACGGGACCGATATCAGCGACCAGTTCTCGAGCAATCCGGCGTGGATTTTGCTGGACGTGTTGCGACGGAGCGGGTGGACGGCGGCAGAGATCGACGTCACGAGCTTCGCGGCCGCGGCGGCATACTGCGACGAGATGATTGCGGCGGTCGATCCCAACGGCAATCCCATCACTCTGCCGCACTTTCAATGCAATCTGCTCTTGCAGAACCGCCGCAGTGCGGGTGACGTAGTCCGCGGTATTCGCAACTGCGGGCGCATGTACCTGACCTATGGGCCGGGCGGAGTTCTGCGGGCGCACGTGGAGAATGCGATCGCGCTGGAGAGGCCCTCCCCGCAGTCGTGGTCCAACAGCACCGAGACCCTCAACGGCGGATGGCCAAGTTATGAATTCGGTGACGGCAGCAATGGATTTTCAAGCATCCTGAGGAAAGCGAACGGGACATCGAGCGTGGTGCTGACATCCCGCGGCATCGCCGACACGCCGAACGACTTGTCGGTGGAGTTTCAAGATGCGCTCAACGGTTACCAGCAAGACAGCTATGAAATGGTGGACTCGGACGATATAGCGCTAACAGGGCAAATCACCTCCGCGACGTTGATGGCGCTCGGGCTTCCACAGTACGACCAGGCGGCACGGATACTGAAATTCAACCTCGACAAATCGCTTCTCGGGAACACTTACATCGACTTCCAGACCAGCGTACAAGCTTTCGGGGTGGCACCGGGCGACATCATCACGGTGACTTATTTAAAGGAAGGCTTCATACGCCAACCCTTTCGAGTGCTGAAGATCTCACCGGCGACCAACTATCGAACCTCGACGATCACAGCCCAGATCCACGACGATGCCTGGTACGCAGACACCAATGGACAAGTGACTTCGCCATCGGGGCAGGTCATACAGGACAATTCCGGAGTCGGGCTGCCGAATCCGTTGTTGGGAAGCGTGGTCGACGGCAACGGAAACGTTCAGTTCGGAGTAGTCGAGACGGCCACTACAAACAGCGATGGCACGATTGAGACGAGCGTGATCGTGAGCTTCACTCCGCCAGCCTTGGTTACGTGCGGTGGTCCAGGCATTCCTCTCGTAAGCCTATCGCCCATGATCGATGCGGGAGGTTCTATCAAAGGCGGCCAGACACTGTACTACGCAGTCTCCACAGAAGACAGTGCCGGGCGGGAAAGCGCTCTATCGTTCGTGGTGAGAGCCACCATTACTGCCGATGCAAGCAGCGTGACGCTGACTGGCCTCAGCTTTGCGGCAGGAACCGCGGCATTCTACGTGTACCGCGGCCCCACTCCTTCTCAATTGTTACGAGTTGCATCCGGTCAGCCCATCGCGGCGACTTTCACCGATGCAGGTCTAGTCGACCAGTTGACTCCTCCGCCAGACTCGAATTTCGATCACGCCAATTTCTACTGGCGATCGGAGCTACAGCCGGAGATTGGAGTAACCAGGCACTCCGCCACAACGGTCGGAAATGCAATTTTGCAGATGGCCCTAAACGGCTACCTAGGCATGACCGTGCGGATCACACGGGGGACAGGCGCCGCACAGGAACGGAGCATCACAGCTAACGATGCGACCACGTTAACGGTTTCCACGTGGGACGTGGAACCGGACGCATCGAGTTTCTTCGCCATTGCGGAGGCAGGCTGGCACTTCGGTGCTGCCGCGGAAAGCAGCCCGGTGCAGTTTGCAATTCCGAATCGGGCGGGCGAGGTGGTGCAGATTACGGGGCGGGCGGCAAACGTCAATAACCTCGAATGTGCGCCCCAGGTCTCGACTGTGACACGGTGGACGACCGGCGGATCGGGAGGCGCCGATACGCAAGCGCCACCGCAACCATTCTTCGGGCTGCAGCCAGGGAGCGGCGGCGGCGCCGTGGTGTTAAGTGGGGTGTCCTTCACAAATCTAATCAACACGGACTCGATCTCGTCGGGCACACTTACGCTTCACTACTGGAACGAGTTAACCGGTACGCCTCCCACCCAACTGGCAAGCGACCTCGGGGCTGGCGATACGATACTGACCCTGAATGTGGATGGTCCGGGCCGGGTGGGAAGCGCGGTGCAGATCGACGCCGAGATTCTCAGTGTGTCCGCGGTGACGAACAACGGTACGCAATACAGCATCGTTCGGGGCGTGGATGGCAGCACAGCGGCAGCCCATACGGCTACCACGCCGGTTTATCACTTAGCAAATCAAACCACAATCGTGCCATTTCCGCCCAACTTTTTCGGTAGTCCGTACAGCGGAAGTTGGAGTTATCCGATTTCCCTGCCGGACATCCGTGTGGGCAGCGCCGAATTGTTTGTCACCAACCAGAAAGGAAACAGCGCGACGACCGGCGTCTGCATGACTCACAACGACGAAAGCGGCTTGCGAACTCTTTCCGGAGGGCAGTACTCAATTCAGGTTGACGGATTCCTGGCCGTAGAGCAATGCGTGGCCCCCGCCATCGTGGTGGAAGAGTCCCACTCGGTTCGAGACGTTTTCGCCATCCTGGGGACCGCGGCCGATGCGCAAGTGCAAGTGCAGGTGAACGTCGCCAACGCCGTGTACTGTACCCTGACATTCGCCCCCGGAACGATCACGTCTAACAGCGTACTTGGCAGCACGCTGCCACCGCTACTGGCGATGACCCAGGTGACAGTCGCGGTGCTGTCGGTGGGGCAGAATTACCCCGGGGCAAACCTCACGGTCCTGATTCGACTCTAATGGGAGAACAACTT